>NZ_JBHYOW010000009.1:0-295901 GCF_042745575.1 Nocardiopsis sp. NPDC058789 | reverse complement strand
CGGGCCCCGGCCGCCCCCCCCCGCGCCCCCCCGGGGGGGGGCCCCCCGGGGGGGGGGGGGGGGGGGGGCCCGCCCCCCCCCCCACGCCGACGTCACTTCGGGGGAGGGGAGCACCCGGGGTGGCGCTCACTCACGGTGACGGTTCTGTCGTCATCTCTCGTCCGCTCCTCAATCGCTGTGTGACCTTGGTTGCGTAGGGTGTCCACGCACGGGGGTGAGTCCGGCCCGCCGGTTCCACCCCGCCGCCGTTCGTCCCGGGCCCGAGAGAACTCCGGGCGGCAACCAGTGGTGCGGCACGGTGCCGCGTCCTGACGCGAGTGATCACGAGGTGGGTGCTCCATGTTCGAGGAGAGAGCGCGACGGCGGCCGTGGGCCGCCCGGGTCGCCGCGCACCCGCTGGGGGGCCGGTGATGGGAACCAGGGCACGCCGCCTGGGACTGTACGGGTTGGGCGCGCTTTTCCTGCTCTACCTCGCCGCGACCTTCGTGCCGGCGGGAGACGCCACGCTGGCCGCCTCCCTGGGGCAGTGGCCCACCGCCGTGGTGGCCGGTGTCGCGGGTGGCTCCCTGCTCTACGCCTCGCGGCGCTGGGCGCGGACCGGCGCGGACCGGGACGCCCACGTGGACGGGGCCGACGGGCCCGCGGCCCTGCGCTTCCTCGGACTGGCCGCGCTGTCCTGGTGCGCGGGTGGTCTCACTCACGCCATCACGCGCTCCTTCAGCGGTGCGTCGGTCCTCTCGCTCACGCTGGGTGACCTCTTCGCGCTCGCGGCGCTGCCACTCTTCGTGATCGGGTTCACCCGGTTCGCTCCCTGGCCGGGCGGCCTGCGTACGGCCGTGCGGCACATCACCGACAGCTACGTGTGCGCCGCCGCCGTTTTTTCCGTGGTGTGGATCCTGCTGTTCTCCCCGCTCTACGAGGAGCTGGGCGAGGGGGCCGGGTTCCTCGGCTTCGCGCTGGTCTACCCGGTCGCGGACATCGTGGTGCTGTGCCTGCTCATACCGCTGGTGTTCATGTCGCCGCACAGCACCCGGCGCGCGGTGCTGGTGGCGATCGGCGCGCTCGTCGTCATCGCCGCCTCGGACATGGTCGGCGCGGTCACGCGTCTGACCGGTCCCCCGGTGGCGGGCGGCGTCGAGCAGCCGGTGCGCTTCCTCGGCTTCGCCCTCCTGGGCGCGCTGCCGTGGCTGGTTGAGCACCGGCCGGGCGCCGCTCCCCGGAGGATCACCGGCCGGGGGCTGTACCGGTTCGCGCCGGAGATCGCCGCCGTGGGCTCGGTGTTCCTGGCCACGGTGGTGCTGACCGTCGCCGCGCTGCGCCTGCCGGACGTGGCGCCCGTGCTGCCGTTGGCGGCGGGAACGGCGGTGCTGGTCCTGCTGCTGCGGGTCGTCGGGATGCTGGAGGAGAACTCCACGCTCGCCCGCATGGTCCGCAACCGCGAGGGGCACTTCAACGAACTGGCCCGCAACAGCGGTGACGTCATCCTGGTCCTGGACCGCGACGGCGGCGTCCACTACATGAGTCCCGGCACGGCCGAGGCGTTCGGCTACCGGCTGGACGACGTCCTCGCCGCTCCGGTGACCACCCTCATCCACCCCGAGGACCTGGCGCGGACCAAGGCCGTCACGAAGCTGTTCACCGAGCGGGCCAGCCAGGGCGTGCACCTGCGTCTGCGGGTGCGCGCGGCGGACGGCACCTGGCGGCACACCTCCTCGACCATCTCCCTGTACGAGCAGCCGGGCGAGCCCGACCGTCTGCTGGTCACGACCAGCGACATCAGCGCCCAGGTCGCCCTTCAGGACGAGGTCCAGCACCTGACCTTCCACGACGGCGTCACGGGTCTGCCCAACCGCGCCTACCTGGAGGAGCGGGCCAGCGACGTGCTGGCGCACCGGGCGATGAGCGAGGACGCCACGGGGGACGTCGCGGTCATCTTCCTGGACCTGGACGGGTTCACGGCGGTCAACGACTCGGCCGGACACGTGCGCGGCGACCACATGCTGGGACAGGCCGCCCGCCGTCTCCGGGGCGAGCTGGGCACCGACGCCACGCTGGCCCGCTGGGGCGGCGACGAGTTCGCGGTCCTGGTGGAGGACGTGCCGGAGGCGCAGCGGGTGGTCGACCTCGCCGAGCGGCTGGGCCGGGTGATCGCCTCCGAGCCCTTCCAGGTGGCGGACCGGGACATCCTGCTCACCGCCAGCATCGGCGTGGCCTTCGTGGACGCGGCCACGGACAGCGGTGAGCTGCTGCGCAACGCCGACGTCGCGATGACCCGGGCCAAGGAGCGCGGGGCCGGGAACGTGGAGGTCTACGCCGCCCACATGCACGACATGGTCGTGTCCCGGCTGGAGCTCCAGATCCGGCTGCGGCAGGCCCTGGCCAACAGCGAGTTCTTCCTGGAGTACCAGCCGGTCGTGGACCTGGGCACGTCGCAGGTGAACGCGGTGGAGGCGCTGGTGCGCTGGGACCGCGACGGTGAGGCGCTGGGCCCGGCCGAGTTCCTGGGCGCCGCCGAGGAGTCGGGCCTGATCGTTCCCCTCGGGGAGTGGATACTGCGGGAGGCCTGCGAGAAGGTCGCCGTGTGGCGGGTCTCCGACTGGGACATCGGCCTGTCCGTGAACCTGTCCGTGAAGCAGGTGCTGTCCCCGAGGTTCGTGGAGACGATCGAGGGGGTGCTGGCCGAGACCGGTCTGCCCGCCGAGGTGCTCACCCTGGAGGTGGACGAGGAGGTCCTCCTCGACGACGAGGACGACGCCGTCGCGCGCCTGGGCGAACTCCGCGAGCTCGGCGTGCGCCTGGCCATCGACGACTACGGCATGGGGTACGCCTCCCTGGCGCACCTGCGTGAGCTGAGCGTGGACGCGATCAAGATCGACCCGTCCTTCATCGCGGACCTGGGCCGCGACGACACGGTCACCCTGCTCACGCACACGATCATCCAGCTCGGCCGCGACCTGGGCGTCCAGGTGGTCGCGGAGGGTATCGAGCGTCCCGAGCAGCTGGAACAGCTGCGGGTGATGGGCTGCGATCACGGCCAGGGGTTCCTGGTCGCCCGCCCCATGGCCGCGAGCGGGGTGGAGGCCCTGGTGGGCGGAGAGGCCGGGGTGCACCTGTAGTCCGGACCGGGCACCGTGGGACCGACCCGGACGTAGCGGAGTTCGCCTGCCAAGACCTGGGCAGGCCCGCTACTTTGCCGACATGCCCTCTCATCAGCACGAGTTCCCCCTCGACCTGATCCGTCATGATCCCGGGTCAGCGGTGGAGCTGCTCCAGGAGATCACCGGCAAGCCGCTGCCGGAGTTCACCAGGGTCCGATGCGACGCCTCCGAGGCGACGAGCACGGCTCTGACTCACCTGACCGCGGACTCCGTGGTGGTCTGCGAACGGTCGCCCTACCCTCACGAGAAGGGGGCGGACCCGGTCCCCGTCCTCGCGATCATCATCGAGCCCCAGAACGGTAGGGACGACCGCAAGCTCTTCAGCTGGCCCGCCTACGTGGCCTACACCCGTCTGCGCCTGAAGTGCCCGGTGGTACTCCTGGTGCTCACGCCGACGTCGGCACTGGCCGACCGCTACTCCACCCCCATCGACCTGGGGTGCGGGGAGGTCCGGCCCTTGGTGCTGGCGTTGGACACCCTCACACCCGTCACCGACGAGGAGGTCGCGGCTGACCGGCCGGTGCTGACGGTCCTGGCCATCGCCAACAACCCGACCGAGGACGAGGCGGCGCTGAAGGCACTGCTCGCAGCCCTGGCGAGCCTCGATGGATCGTCCTCGTCCTTGTACTCTGACTATGTGATCGCGGCCCTGTCCGCCACGGCTCTGGGATCATTGGAGAAGCTCATGAAGCTGAAGGACTACGAGTTCAGGACCGAGATGATCGGCCGCCCCTACCGTGAGGGTCAGGCCAAGGGGCGTATCGAGGCCCTGTTCACGATTCTTGAGGCCAGGGGGATCACGTTGTCCGAGGCGGAGCGGGAGCGGGTCGCCGCCACGACCGACCTTGACACTCTGGACGCCCTGGTACGCCGGGCCGCGCGCGCCGAGCGGGCCGAGGATCTCTTCGAGGGCGGGCCCGAGTTGGGACGTTAAGTCCGGCTTGTGAAGGAAGTATCGAGCCCCTGTCGCGTGTTCTGCGTTACACGCGACAGGGGCTTCGTCGTCGTTCACGCAGGTCAGGGCGGTGGTGGCAGTGTGCGCTCGGCCGCATTCTGACATTTCTGTATCACATAGTGAGACAAACTTCAGTTCTGGTTGACGCGCGACCTCTCCGTCGGCCAATGTTGTCAACGTGCAGAACAACTCCCTGATTCTCGTACTTGGTCGGCGCGCAGCCCACTGAGCTACTTCTGCTGCGCGCCACCCTCGACCGCCACCCGGCGGTGGGGGTTTTTTTATTGCCGCACCAGGCCGAGAACCAGAACCACCACCGCCAGAGCCGCAGTACCGCTCTGGACCCTCGCTGAAGGATCTTGAGATGACCGAGCAGATGACCGGCGCCCAATCGCTGATCAGGTCGCTGGAGCACGTCGGCGTTGACACTGTCTTCGGGATTCCCGGCGGCGCCATCCTCCCCGCGTACGACCCCCTCTACGACTCGGTGAAGGTGCGCCACATCCTGATGCGCCACGAGCAGGGAGCCGGGCACGCGGCCGAGGGCTACGCCTACGCCACCGGCCGACCCGGGGTGTGCATGGCCACCAGCGGACCCGGGGCCACCAACCTCGTCACCCCGCTGGCCGACGCCCACATGGACTCGGTCCCGATGGTCGCCATCACCGGCCAGGTCGCGTCACCGATGATCGGCACCGACGCGTTCCAGGAAGCCGACATCTGCGGCATCACCATGCCGATCACCAAGCACAACTTCCTGGTCAAGGACGTCCGCGACATCCCTCGTACCATCGCGGAGGCCTTCCACATCGCCTCCAGCGGCCGCCCCGGCCCGGTGCTCGTCGACATCTCCAAGGACGCCCTCCAGAACAGCACCGACTTCGTCTGGCCCGAGCGCCTGGACCTGCCCGGCTACCGCCCGGTCACCAAGCCGCACGGCAAGCAGGTCCGCGAGGCGGCCCGCCTGATCGCGGACGCCAGGCGCCCGGTCCTCTACGTCGGCGGCGGGGTCCTGCGCGCCGGCGCCTCCGCCGAGCTGCGCGTCCTCGCGGAACTCACCGGTGTCCCCGTCGTCACCACGCTGATGGCGCGGGGCGTCTTCCCCGACAGCCACCCGCTGAACGTCGGCATGCCCGGCATGCACGGTGACGTCGCCGCCGTCGGCGCCCTCCAGAAGGCCGACCTCATCGTCGCCCTCGGCGCGCGTTTCGACGACCGCGTCACCGGCCGTCTGGACAGCTTCGCCCCCGACGCGAAGATCGTCCACGCCGACATCGACCCGGCCGAGATCTCCAAGAACCGCCACGCGGACGTGCCCATCGTCGGCGACTGCCGGGAGGTCCTCGCGGACCTGGTCGTGGCGGTCCGCGCCGACCAGGAGAAGGGCCGTCAGGGCGAGTACGAGGCCTGGTGGGACCGGCTCAACAAGCTCCGCACCACCTACCCCAAGGGCTTCGACGCCCCCGACGACGGCACCCTGTCACCGCAGGCGGTCATCCAGCGCCTCGGCCAGGTCGTCGGCCCCGAGGCCACCTACGTGGCGGGCGTCGGCCAGCACCAGATGTGGGCCGCGCAGTTCGTCGACTACGAGCGCCCCGGCTCCTTCGTCAACTCCGGCGGCCTCGGCACCATGGGCTTCTCCGTCCCGGCCGCCCTGGGCGCGAAGGTCGGGGACCCCGACCGCGTGGTCTGGTCGGTGGACGGCGACGGCTGCTTCCAGATGACCAACCAGGAGCTGGCCACCTGCGCGATCGAGGGCATCCCGATCAAGGTCGCCGTGGTCAACAACGGCAACCTGGGCATGGTGCGCCAGTGGCAGACCCTCTTCTACGAGGGCCGCTACTCCAACACCAACCTCCAGACCTCCCCGCTGGACGAGAAGGTCCGCATCCCGGACTTCGTCCGCCTGGCGGAGGCCTACGGCTGCGTCGGCCTGCGGTGCGAGACCCCCGCGGACATCGACGCGACCATCGAGAAGGCCATGGCGATCAACGACCGCCCCGTCGTCGTCGACTTCACCGTGAACCACGACGCCATGGTCTGGCCCATGGTCGGCCCCGGCGTCAGCAACGACAACATCCAGTACGCGCGCGACATGGCGCCCAACTGGGAACACCAGGACTAGGAGTAGGGCCGAACCACCATGAGCCGTCACACGCTTTCCGTTCTGGTCGAGGACACCCCGGGCATCCTGGCCCGGGCCTCCGCCCTCTTCTCCCGTCGTGGGTTCAACATCGACTCACTCAGTGTCAGCACCACTGAGTACACCGGACTGTCCCGGATGACGATCGCGGTCAACTGCGACCTCCACCCTTTGGAGCAGGTGACCAAACAGCTCAACAAGCTGGTCAACGTCGTCAAGATCGTGGAGATGGACACCACCGCGTCGGTGCAGCGCGAGCTGCTCCTGGTCAAGGTCAAGGCCGACGCGTCGAGCCGCACCCATGTGCTTCAGACGGCCGAGCTGTTCCGCGCGCACGTCGTGGACGTCAGCCCGGACGTCGTCGTCATCGAGGCCACCGGCGACCCCGAGAAGCTCGATGCCCTGGTCAGGAACCTGGAACCCTTCGGGATCCGGGAACTGGTGAAGTCAGGGCTGGTCGCCCTGGGGCGGGGCCCCCGTTCGATCACCGACCGCTCCCTGCGGGCGGTCGACCGCAGCGCCTGAGCCGTCACCGGCGAAACGGCACCCGGCGGAGCTCGAACTGAGAGGCTGTCCGGACACGGCCGGACGGCACCCCGCCCCCACGTACGTGAGAAACAAGGAGTAACCCCAAGTGGCAGCACAGATGTACTACGACGACGCCGCCGACCTCGCGCTCATCCAGAGCAGGAAGGTCGCCGTGATCGGTTACGGCAGCCAGGGCCACGCCCACGCGCTGTCGCTCCGTGACTCGGGTGTCGACGTCCGGGTCGGTCTGGCCGAGGGCTCGAAGAGCCGCGCCAAGGCCGAGGAGGAGGGCCTGCGGGTCGTCACTCCCGCCGAGGCCACCCGCGAGGCCGACGTGATCATGATCCTGGTCCCGGACCACATCCACCGTGACCTGTACGCCCAGGAGATCGCGCCCAACCTGGAGGCGGGCAACGCCCTCTTCTTCGGGCACGGCTTCAGCATCCGCTACGGCCTCATCGAGGCCCCCGAGGGCGTCGACGTCGCCATGGTCGCTCCCAAGGGCCCGGGCCACCTGGTCCGCCGCCAGTACGAGGCCGGGCGCGGCGTGCCCTGCCTGGTCGCGGTCGAGAAGGACGCCAGCGGACAGGCCTGGGACCTGGCCCTGTCGTGGGCCAAGGGCATCGGCGGCACCAAGGCGGGCGTCATCAGGACGACCTTCACCGAGGAGACCGAGACCGACCTCTTCGGTGAGCAGGCCGTCCTGTGCGGTGGCACCGAGGAGCTGGTCAAGGCCGGTTTCTCCACCCTGGTCGAGGCGGGCTACCAGCCTGAGATCGCCTACTTCGAGTGCCTGCACGAGCTCAAGCTCATCGTCGACCTCATGTACGAGGGCGGCATCTCCAAGATGAACTGGTCCGTGTCGGACAACGCGGAGTACGGCGGCTACACCCGCGGCCCGCGCCTCGTCACCGAGCAGACGCGCGAGGAGATGCGCAGGATCCTGGGCGAGATCCAGGACGGCTCCTACGCCAAGGAGCTCATGGACGAGTTCGACGCCGGTCAGCCGACGTTCTCCAAGCGCCGTGAGGCCGAGCAGAACGAGCAGATCGAGAAGGTGGGCGCCGAGCTGCGTCCGCTGATGAGCTGGCTCAAGGCCTAGGGAGTTCTTTGTGGATGCTTTCGCCGGTGGCGGCGGAGCCGCCGTCGATGCGAGCGGCCGCCAGGCCGTCTCTCGCAAGACGAGGAGCGAAGGCCAGCCCGGGGTTGGCTGTCCGAGCTTCGTCGGCGCGGAGAGAGGCAGCCTGGCAACGCGAGCGCGGAATGATCCACAAGACACGACCTAGCAGCGACGTCGTTTCTCGAACTCCCCACCGGGGCGGGGCGGGTGCTCCGCCCCGGTGGCGTTCGCGGGGGAGGGTGACTCTTCTTTCGTCGGAGGTCCCCCCTCCGCCCGACGGGCTTCCCTACCCCGCTAGTAGACTTTTGACCGGCCGTCACACCCGACTCGGGCAGCGCCTCCACCTGCGCGATCGGGTCGCACCACCCGAAAAGGAACAGTTGTGACCAAACCCGTCGTACTCGTCGCGGAAAAGCTTTCACCCGCCGGAATCGCGCTTCTCGAGGAAGACTTCGAAGTACGCCATGTGGACGGTGCCGACCGGTCCCAGCTGCTTCCCGCCCTTTCCGGCGTCGACGCCCTGATCGTGCGCAGCGCCACCCAGGTGGACGCCGAGGCCGTCGCCGCGGCCAACCGCCTCCAGGTCGTCGCCCGCGCGGGCGTGGGTCTGGACAACGTGGACGTGGACGCCGCCACCAAGGCCGGTGTCCTGGTGGTCAACGCCCCGACCTCCAACATCATCAGCGCCGCCGAGCAGGCCATCAACCTCCTGCTCGCCAGCGCCCGCCACACCGCCCCCGCCCACAACGCCCTCATCAACGGCGAGTGGAAGCGGTCCAAGTACACGGGTGTGGAGCTCTACGAGAAGGTCGTCGGCGTGGTCGGCCTCGGCCGGATCGGCGCCCTGGTCGCCCAGCGCCTCCTGGCCTTCGGCACCCGCGTCATCGCCTTCGACCCCTTCGTGCAGCCCGCCCGCGCCGCCCAGATCGGCGTGGAGATGGTCACCCTGGACGAGCTGCTGGAGCGCTCGGACTTCATCACCATCCACCTGCCCAAGAACAAGGACACGGTGGGCCTGATCGGTGACGAGGCGCTGAGCCGGGTCAAGCCCTCCGTGCGGATCATCAACGCCGCGCGCGGAGGCATCCTCGACGAGGAGGCCCTGTACCGCGCGCTCAAGGACGGCCGGGTGGCCGGTGCGGGCATCGACGTGTTCGCCAAGGAGCCCACCACGGACAGCCCGCTGTTCGAGTTCGAGAACGTCGTGGTCGCCCCGCACCTGGGCGCCAGCACCGCCGAGGCGCAGGAGAAGGCGGGCACGCAGGTGGCCCGCTCGGTGAAGCTGGCCCTGTCCGGCGAGTTCGTCCCGGACGCGGTGAACGTGCAGGGCACCGGGGTCGCGGAGGAGATCAAGCCGGGTCTGCCGCTCACCGAGAAGCTCGGCCGGGTGTTCACCTCGCTGGCCGGTGCGCTCGCCGCGCGGATCGACGTCGAGGTGCGTGGCGAGATCGCCCAGCACGACGTCAAGGTCCTGGAGCTGGCCGCGCTCAAGGGCGTGTTCACCGACGTGGTCGAGGACACCGTGACCTTCGTGAACGCGCCGCTCCTCGCGAAGGAGCGCGGGGTCGAGGTCAACCTGGTCACCAGCGACGACAGCACCGACTGGCGCAACCTGATCTCCGTGCGCGGTGTGCTGGCAGACGGCACCCGGGTGTCGGTCTCGGGCACGCTGACCGGCCCGCGCCAGTCCGAGAAGCTGGTGGAGATCAACAACTACACGATGGAGATCGGCCTCGACGAGCACATGGTGTTCCTCTCCTACGAGGACCGCCCGGGGATCGTCGGCAAGGTCGGCGCGCTGCTCGGTGACGCGGAGGTCAACATCGCGGGCATGCAGGTCATCCGGGACCAGGAGGGCGGCAAGGCGCTGATCGCCCTCACCGTGGACTCCGCGGTGCCGGACGACATCCTGACCTCGATCTCCGCCGAGATCGACGCCGAGATCGCACGTCAGATCGATCTGGAGGACTGACGGCCCGAGTCGGTCCGAAAGGGACCGTCCCTCCCGGATATCGAAAATTCGACATCCGGTCGGGGTGGTCCCTTTTTCGTGTCACGAGAATGCGTCACAAATGAATCTTTGATATTCGATTCCCCTTTTCGGGCGTCCCTCCAAAATGTGCGTCAGGGATCGGTAAACAACCGGAGACACGCGCCTGCCTGGTTCTTCGCTTCCGTCGGTGCGGTGGAACTCTGTCCCCGAACCGGCCGTGTTCGGCATCCTCGGGAGTCGGTTCCCGGCCATCCGGTGTTCCGTGCGAATGGGGTGTGAATTGCGTATTCTGCGGCAGCGACGTGTTCTCGTGGCATTGGCCTCGATGGTCGTGGTCTCCGGGACCTTCGGATCACTGTTCCTCGCGGGGTGGGTCGATCTGTGGTCGGCCGTGGAGATCACCGCTCTCGCGGGGCTCTCCGGACTGGTCGCCCTGCTGGTTCTGCAGACGCGGCGCACGGCCGCGCAGATCAGACACCTGCGACGCGGCCTCGACCGCCAGGTGCGCGAGGTCGCGGAGATCGCGGGTGAGAACCGGGCCGAGATGTTCGGCCGCGCCGACGACCTGACCGACCGGTTGGACACGGTGGCCGAGTCGGTGGCCGACCTGCGCACGGAGATGAGCGGTCGGCTGTCCGAGGTCCAGGTCATCAAGGGCTCCACCGTGCACAGCCGGGTGGTCTCGTGAGGGAGGGGGCCCTGAACGAGGCCCTCCGTGGGCGTGGTCCGGGGCGCCTGGTGCTGTGCCACATCGGTGAGGGGACCGATCCCGGACCCGACGTACCCGGGGACGGGGTGGAGGTGGTCGACCTCCGGAAGGCGGACGGGCGCGAGTTCGACGGGCCGGTCGAACGCGTCGTGGTCCTCGCGGGCACCACGGCGGACCTGCGCGCGGCGGTCCCGCTGAGCGCGGGACTGCCCTCGGCTGCCGACCTGCGGGTGGTGGTCGCCGCCTCGGCCCGGCACACCGGGCCGCCCCTGCCCACCCCGCCTGGCCTGGGCCAGTGGGAGGGCCTGCTCCACTTCCAGGTGGGCCGTCTCCAGGGACGGGGCTGGTCGTGCTCGTTCGCCTTCACTGATCCGGTCGATTCGGGGGCGGTCCTGAGGGCGGTCGCGCAGGCGATGGTGGGTGGTCGGCGGGGCCAGGCCCCGCCGAGGAGGCAGGATCCGGACGTCGTTCCCGCCACGGTACCCACCTGGGCGGTTCTGGGCCGTCCCGGCGCGCTGTCGGCCCGTCCTGCGCTCCGCGAACTGTCGGTGGAGGACGTTCCGGTGGTGGACGAGCGGGTGGTGAACCCGATGGGCTTCAGGCATGGTTCCACCCCGCGTGTGGGCCGGTTGGTCTCGCGTGGTGGGCGTTGGGTGCTGGTCGCGGGGAACGGTGTGCGTTGGCGGGTGCCGGAGGACGGCGCCGTGTCGGACGTGGACGTGGCGGGTCTGCGCGATCTGCGTGCGGTGCGGGTGGAGTGGGGTCGCCACAGCGGCCCGTTGGCGGCGGTGCGGGCGGTGGCAGGGCTCGCCGCCGCGGGGATTCCGCTGGTGAGCGGCCCGGTGCCCGGATGGGCGCGGTGCCTGGGTGGGGAACTGTCGGATCTCGTCACCTCCGTGGAGGAACGGCTGATGGTGGACCCGCAGTCGCGTGAGGAGCACAGCGTCCGGTTGCGGCGTGCGGCCCTGCGCCTCCATGGTGCGCACGGTCGGGCCCGGCTCCTCGCGGACGCGGGAGGTCCTCCGGTTCCGGCGGAGCCCTCGGTGTCGGTGGTGCTGTGTACGCGGCGTCCCGAGATGGTCGGGTTCGCGTTGCGGCAGGTGGCCCGCCAGCGGGGCGTGGACGTGGAGGTCGTGCTGGCCCTGCACGGGTTCTCGGCGGAGGCTCCCGGGGTCGCGGCCGCGATCGCGGAGTTCCGGCGGGGCGGCCGTTCGGCCGTGGTCTGGGAGCCGCCGGAGGACCTGGTCTTCGGTTCGGTGCTGAACGGTGCGATCGCGCGGGCCAGCGGAACCCTGGTGGCGAAGATGGACGACGACGACTGGTACGGGCCCGAGCACCTGTCCGACCTCGTGCTGGCCCGCCGCTACTCGGGGGCCGACCTCGTCGGGAGCATCGTCTCCTTCGTCTACCTGGAATCCCTCGACCGCACGGTGCGTCTGGCCGGGAAGACCGACACCCTGTGGCACCGGGCGGCCGGAGGCACCCTGATGACGGACCGCAGGACGCTGGAGGAGGCGGGCGGGTTCGCCCGGGTGTCGACCGCCGAGGACACGCACCTGCTGGCGGCGATCGAGCGGATGGGGGCCCGCATCCACCGGGGGCACGGCTGCAACTACGTCCTGCGGCGCAAGGCGGGCGGCCACACCTGGGGTGTCGGCGCGGGTTACTTCCTGCGGCTGTGCGGTGAACAGCAGCTTCCGGGGTGGCGGCCCAGCGCCCTCCTGGAGCCCGATCCGGAGGACCTGCCGACCACCGTGCTGGCCGGGACCTGGACGGATCTGGCCGAGGCGGAGGAGGAGCGGATCCGCTTCGCGGGGGCGACCCGGTGATCGAGGCACTGTTGACCCGCGCGCGGCGGGCGCACGGGGCGCGGAGGGTCCTGGTCGCCCATACCGGCCCGGGTGCCGCCGCGACCGCCACGGCGCTGGTGGGCGAGTCCGGGAGCCCACTCGTCGACCTGGGGCGGGGCCGGGGCGGGACGGGCGGACGGGCGAAGCGCCCGGTCGACCTGCTCGTCCTCGTCGCCGTGACCGCCGCCGACCTGCGTGCCGCCGTCCCGCGCGCCGAGCGGCTCCCCGACGCGACCGGGTTCGGTATCGCGGTCCGGAGCACGGCACCGCGCCAGTCACCGCCGCTGCCCTCCCCGCCGGGGCTCGGGCAGTGGGCCGGTCTGCTGTACTCGCGGACACGACGACTGCCGGACGAGGGCTGGCTGTGGGAGTTCTCCTTCGCCGACCCGGTCGAGGCGGCACTGGTGCTGGACGCCGTCGCCCGGGGACTGACGGGGGGCAGGCGGGGGCCCGGCTGGGCCGCGCCGCCCAGCGCTCGGAACCGGGTGGTGACCGACCCTTCCTGGCTGCACCTGGGCGGCCGGGGGGCGGTGGCTCGGGCGGCCGGGACCGCCCGGCTGTCGGTGGGGGACGTTCCGGTGGTGGACGAGCGGGTGGTGAACCCGAGGGGTTTCAGCCGGACGTCGACGCCTCGTGTGGGCCGCCTCGTCTCCCGTGGTGGGCGTTGGGTGCTGGTTGCGGGGAACGGTGTGCGTTGGCGGGTGCCGGAGGACGGCGCCGTGTCGGACCTGGACGTCGCGGAGCTGCGTGACCTGCGTGCGGTGCGGGTGGAGTGGGGTCGCCACAGCGGCCCGTTGGCGGCGGTGCGGGCGGTGGCCGGGCTCGCCGCCGCGGGCGTACCCCTCCTGGGCTCCCGCCCGCCGCTCTGGGCGCGCCCGCTGGGGAAGGAGCTGCACGACCTCCTCGCGAACGCGCCCGAGGAGGGGCTCGCGGACGAACTCGTCCGCGAGGAGCACAGCGTCCGGTTGCGGCGCGCGGCCCTGCGCCTCCATGGTGCGCACGGTCGGGCCCGGCTCCTCGCGGAGGCGGGCGGCCCGGTGGCTCCGCCGGAGCCCTCGGTGTCGGTGGTGCTGTGCACGCGGCGTCCCGAGATGGTCGGGTTCGCGTTGCGGCAGGTGGCCCGCCAACGGGGCGTGGACGTGGAGGTCGTGCTGGCCCTGCACGGCTTCGCGGTGGACGCTCCCGGGGTCGCGGCCGCGATCGCGGAGTACCGGAGGGGCGGCCGATCCCTGCTGGTCTGGGAGCCGCCGGGCGACCTGGTCTTCGGTTCGGTGCTGAACGGCGCGATCGCGCGGGCCAGCGGAACCCTGGTGGCGAAGATGGACGACGACGACTGGTACGGGCCCGATCACCTCTCCGACCTCGTGCTGGCCCGCCGCTACTCCGGTGCCGAACTCGTGGGGTGCGCGGCGGAGTTCCACCACCTGGAGCACCTCGGCCTGACCGTGCGGCGTCTGGTCCCGTCCGAGGTCTTCGCCCAGCACGTCACCGGCGCCTCGATCCTCACCGACCGCACGACCCTGGAGGAGGTGGGCGGTTTCCGGCCCCTCCGGGTCGACGAGGACGCCGGGCTCCTCGACGACGTGCGGGACGCGGGCGGTTCCACCTACCGCATCCACGGTCTGGGATGCGTGATCCGGCGCAGGGGAACCGGCCACACCTGGAGTGAGACCTCCGGCTACTTCCTGCGCGAACCCCTGCGCCAGTGGCGCGGTTGGCGCCCCAGCGCACTGCTGGAGTCCAGCCCGGAGGACGCCCCGGCACCGACGACCGAGACGACCACACCCGACTCTCCGACAGCTGGGAGTGACCGATGACGCTTGTGCAGGGCGGTCCGGCGGAGGCGCCGCCGACACTCCGTCCGTTCGTCCGCCGCAACGACTACTCGGTACTGGAACCGCCGTCCCTGGGGGAGTGGGAGCCCACTCTGTCGGTGTGCGTGGTCGTCCCGGCGTACGGCGGGCAGGAGAAGCTCGACCTGACCCTGGCGTCGATGGCCGCGCAGAGCTATCCGTCCGCCCTGACGGAGGTCGTGGTGGTGGACGACGGCAGCGATCCCGCGTTGCGTCTGCCGCCGATCCGCCCCGAGCACACCCGGATCGTGCCCAACGAGCCCGGCGGGTGGGCGCGGGGGCACGCGCTGAACACGGGCGCGGCCTCCACCGACGCGGACGTGCTGTTGTTCTTCGACGCGGACATGATCGCGTTCCGCGAGCACCTCGAGGCGCAGATGCGCTGGCACCACCTGGCCGACTACGTCGCGGTCACCGGGCATCTGCGCTGTGTCGACCACGTGCCCGGGGCCCTGTTCCCGGCGGCCGTCCTCGACGCGGTGCGCCGGGGCGATCCCGAGGCGCTGGTGGCCGGCCCGGGTGAGGAACTGCGCTGGCTGCGGCGCGCCTACAAGCGTACGAAGTTCCTGCGCGAGGTCGGCCACCAGGGCTTCCACTACTTCATCGGTGGGACCGGGTCCGTGCGGCGCGCCTTCTTCGAGGAGTCGGGCGGGGCCGCGTCCGCGCTCGTCCTGGGAGAGGACACCCACCTCGGATACCGGTTCGCCCAGAACGGGGCGGTCTTCGTCCCCGAACCGGAGGCCGGGAGCTGGCATCTGGGACTCCCGCAGATGGAGACCCGCAGGGAGGAGGGCGGCCGGTTCCGTCGCCCCTTCGTCGGCAATCGGCTCCCCCTCGCCGAGGAGCGTCGTGCCCTGACCGGACGCCAGTGGGAGGTGCCGCTGGTCGACGCGGTGGTCGACACCGTGGGGGCGGGGTTCGACGAGGTCGCGGAGACGGTGGACGCGCTGCTGGCCGGTGAGGTGGCCGACGTCCGCGTCACGTTGGTGGGTGAGTGGGAGCGGGTGACCCCGGGACGGCACCGGGTTCTGGACGACCCGGACCTGGACGTGCGCCTGCTCCACGAGCACTACCGGTGTGAACCGAGGGTGCGACTGGCCGAGTCGGAGCCGACGACCGACCCCGACGTCCCCTTCGTGCTGCGGGCCCTGCCCGGGCAGCCCCTGACCCCGCACGCACTGAAACACATGATCGGCCTGGCCGAGGAGACCCACGCGGGGCTCGTGCGCGCCACGGGACCCGACGACGACCTGGGCGGACCCCGGCTGGAACGCGTGGCGGCCCTCGCCCGAGCGCGGAGGCTGCGGGTGGCGGGGGAGGACCTGGACGACCTGCTGGACCGGGTGGCCGGAGTGCACTGGATCGACGGCGACGCGGTGCTGTCCACGCAGCGGGAACCGGAGGGGGCACGCCCCGCGAAGGCGGTGGCGGAACCGCCGGGGGATTGGCGGGAGCGGCTGGAGGAGGCCCGGGCACGGGCGGAGTCGGAGCGGCTCCGAGCCGAGCGCCTGGAGGGTCGGTTCCGCTGGTTGACCAGGAGCCGAACCGGTCGGCTCCTGTACCGGATCATCGGTTGAGGACGTGGGACGGCACATGGTGAACGAGGGCGTGCGCGACGCGGGGACCGGTTCCGGAACCGTGCGAGGAGGGGACCCGCAGGGGCGGCCCCGGGTGGTCCGCAACGACTACTCGGTGCTGGAGCCGCCGGCCCTGGGGGAGTGGGAGCCGCAGATGACGGTGGGCGTGGTCATACCGGCGTACGGGGGGCAGGAGCGGCTCGACCTGACCCTGGCCGCCCTGACCGCCCAGACGTACCCGGCCGACCTGACGGAGGTCGTCGTGGTGGACGACGGCAGCGATCCCGCGTTGCGGCTGCCGCCGATCCGCCCCGAGCACACCCGTCTCGTCGTCGCGCCCGAGCACGGGTGGGGCCCCGGGCACGCGCTCGACGCCGGGGTGGCCGCCACCGGGGCGTCCGTCGTGATGCGGTTGGACGCCGACGTGCTGGTCGGCCGTGAGCACGTCGAGGCGCAGATGCGCTGGCACCACCTGGCCGACTACCTCGTGGTCATGGGCCGGGTCGAGTTCGGGGACGGGCCCGACGGCGGGCTCACCCCGCCCGAGGTGTACGAACACGTGCGCGGTGGGAGGTACGCGGATCTCACGGGCGGCGACACGGACACCATGGACTGGATCACGGAGCTCCTGGAGCGCACCGACGGGCTGCGTTCCGCCGGGCACCGGGCCTGGCAGGTGTTCACCGGGGCCACCGCCTCGCTGCCGCGCGAGCTGTACTCCACCGCCGGAGGATCGGCGTCCGGGCTGGTCATGGGTGAGGACAGCGAACTCGGCTACCGGCTCTCACAACGGGGCGCGGTGTTCGTTCCCGAGCCGGCGGCCACCGGCCTGCACCTGGGGCGTCCGACGACCGAGCTGCGAGGGGGTGAGGCGGCGCGCTTCCGGCGCCCGTTCATGGAGAACCGCGTGCCACGGCTGAACTCCCGCCGCGTCGCCCCGGCGCGGACCTGGCAGGTGCCCTTCGTCGATGTCGTGGTCGACACGGCGGGCCGGGGGTTCGACGACGTGACCGCGACGGTGGACGACCTGTTGGCCGGTGACGTGGCCGACGTGCGGGTCACGTTGGTGGGGGAGTGGTCGAGGGTGACCCCGGGGCGGCACGCCACCATCGACGACCCGGCGCTGGACGTGCGGCTCCTCCACGAGCACTACCGGTGCGAACCGAGGGTGCGGCTGACGGAGTCCGAGCCGGAGACCGACCCCGACGTCCCCTTCAGGCTGCTGCTGTCACCCGGTCTGCGCCCGACGCGGCGGATGGTGCGGGCCCTGACCGGGGCGGCGGACCGGGAGGGCGCCGGGCTGGTCAGGGTGCGCGGCTCCGGGGGACGTACCCACTTCCTGAGGCTGGAGCGCACCGCGGCCTTCGCCCGCGCGCGGCACCTGGGGGTGGACGCGGTGGACCGGGACGCGGCGGTGGCGGCCCTGTGGGGCGTCCACGTACTGGACCGGGCCGGGGTCCTGGTCGAGGACGAGCGGGACGGCGACGGTCCGCCGAAGGACTGGAACAGGAAGATGCGCCGGGCCGAGCGGGAGACGACGCGCTGGCGGACGGAGGCCGAGCGATGGGAGCGCCGCGTCCGTGCGCTCACCCAGGGGCGCGGCACCTGGCTCCTGTTCCTGGGCCTGCGGAGGTGAGACCTGCTTCGGCGCCGCGTTTCGAGGTCGTCATGGCACTCGTGTGAACAGGCGAAACGCCGAAGCGTCTCACAATGTGAGAATCTCTGGTCATATAGTTGGACCTCCGATATTCTGACGTCCTAGGAGTCAGTGGTGTCGGCTCACCGCCGTGCACCACGGTCCAGCGCCCATCCGCCGCCCGGGCGCCACCCTTGTCCGGGCGCCACCCGACGCGGTGCTCCGCGTCCGGGTCGTGTCGGCGCCTCCGGCAGACGATCCCGCCGGGGCGAGCTCCTGTCCCATCTGTCGTGGACAACGTCGCCCACACCGCGCCCGTCCGGATCGACCCGGCCTCGCCGCCGTCGGACCCTCGGGGCGCACCACCGTCGACCGCCGACGGCCGAGCCGTACGCTCCCGCCGTCACGCAGAGCCTCCGGAGGATCACATGTACGACCTGATCGAGTACCCGTCCACGCCCGACTCCGACGACGAGATCCACCGCGCCCTTCAGGACGCGATCAACCGCCGCGACTGAGCGAGCCGAGGTCGGACGACTGTACCGGTCACCTGGGCCGGTACAGTTGTCTCACCTACTGTTCCTTTGATCTCGCCAGGTGAGACGACCGTGGTGGGGTCACGTCCGAGTTAGAGGCAGTCCAATGGCAGCTCGCACCGTGAAACTGGCCGTCATCCCCGGTGACGGGATCGGCTCCGAGGTGGTCGCTGAGGGTCTCAAGGTGCTGGAGGTCGCGGCCGCCCGGTACGACCTGGCCGTCGAGACCACCGAGTACGAGCTCGGTGCCAGGCTCTGGCACCGCACCGGCGAGACGCTGCCCGACTCGGTCGCCGCCGAACTGCGCGAGCACGAGGCGATCTTCCTGGGGGCCGTCGGCGACCCGTCCGTCCCCAGCGGCGTCCTGGAGCGCGGTCTGCTGCTCCGCCTGCGCTTCGACTTCGACCACTACGTCAACCTGCGTCCCGTGCGCCTCTACCCCGGGGTGGACAGCCCCCTGGCGGGTGTGGCCCCCGAGGACATCGACATGCTCGTCGTGCGCGAGGGCACCGAGGGCCCCTACGCGGGCGCCGGAGGCGTGCTCCGCAGGGGAACCCCGCACGAGATCGCCACGCAGGACAGCGTCAACACCCGCTTCGGTGTGGAGCGCCTGGTCCGCTACGCCTTCGAGAAGGCCGCGAACCGCCCCCGCCGCAAGCTGACCCTGGTGCACAAGGACAACGTCCTCACCTTCGCGGGCGAGCTGTGGCAGCGCACAGTCAAGGAGGTCGGCGCCGAGTACCCGCAGGTCACCGTGGACTACTGCCACGTGGACGCCGCCGCGATGTACTTCGTCAACCAGCCCGGCCGCTTCGACGTGGTCGTCACCGACAACCTCTTCGGTGACATCATCACGGACATCGGCGCCGCCATCACCGGAGGCATCGGCCTGGCCGCGAGCGGCAGCATCAACCCGGACCGCACCGCCCCCAGCATGTTCGAGCCGGTCCACGGCTCCGCGCCGGACATCGCCGGTCAGGGCAAGGCCGACCCGACCGCCACCGTGCTCTCCGCGGCGACCATGCTGGACCACCTGGGCGTGCCCGAGGCGGCCCGCCGGATCGAGGACGCCGTCTCCGCCGACCTCAAGACCCGCGCCCAGGACGGTGCCGTCCGCACCACCTCCCGGATCGGCGACGACCTCGCCGCGCGAGTAGCCGAGCAGGGCTGACACCATCGACGTCGGCCCTGCCACTTCCGAGGCGCGGCCGACGAACGAGACAACCGTGATCGTCAGCGGGCGCGCCGGAGACCCCTCCGCGCGCCCGCTGTCCGTGTGACCCGACCTGGCACCGGGTGCGCCTTTCCGACACACTAGATCCCAGGTCGGCGGCGCTGCCGACCGGTTGCATCCGAGAGGACCACCGACGACATGAACAACAACACCACCACCACTGGGTTGACGTTCGACATCCAGCTCTCCGACCAGCGGAAGACCCCGCGGGAACGGGAGGCACTGCTGGAGAACCCCGGGTTCGGTCAGGTGTTCACCGACCACATGGTGAGCATCCGCTACACGGAGGGCAAGGGCTGGCACGACGCCAGGCTGGAGCCCTACGGTCCGCTGACCCTGGACCCCGCCACGGCCGCCCTGCACTACGCGCAGGAGATCTTCGAGGGGCTCAAGGCCTACCGCCACCCGGACGGTGCGCTCGCGTCGTTCCGCCCCGAGGCCAACGCCGCCCGCTTCAACAGGAGCGCGGCGCGGATGGCGATGCCCGCGCTGCCCGAGGAGCTCTTCCTCAAGTCCATCGAGCTGCTGCTCGAACACGACGGCGACTGGGTTCCGTCCAAGGAGTACTTCAGCCTCTACCTGCGCCCGTTCATGGTCGCCACGGACGTGGGCCTGGGCGTCAACAACCCCTCGCGCAGCTATGTCTACCTGCTCATCGCCTCTCCGGTGGGCTCCTACTTCTCCGGCGGCGTCAAGCCGGTGACGGTCTGGCTGTCCAAGGACTTCACCCGCGCCGCCCCCGGCGGAACGGGCGCCGCGAAGTTCGCGGGCAACTACGCCGCGAGTTTCCTGGCCCAGGCCCAGGCCGTGGAGAAAGGCTGCGACCAGGTCGTGTGGCTCGACGCCCGCGAGCACCGCTGGGTCGAGGAGATGGGCGGCATGAACCTGTGGTTCGTGTTCGGTGAGGGCGAGAACGCCCGCCTGCGCACGCCTCCGCTGACCGGCACGCTGCTGCCCGGCATCACCCGTGAGTCGCTGCTCAGCCTCGCCCCGGACCTGGGCATCCCCGCGGAGGAGGAGCCGCTGTCCATCGAGGAGTGGAGGGCGGCCGCCGAGTCGGGTGAGATGACCGAGGTCTTCGCCTGCGGCACCGCCGCCGTGGTCACCCCGGTCGGCCACGTGAAGAGCGACGACGGCGAGTTCACCATCGGTGACGGCCAGCCCGGTCCGGTCACCATGCGCCTGCGCGAGGAGCTGGTGGGACTCCAGACCGGCCTGCGCGAGGACCGCCACGGCTGGATCACCCGCTTCTAGCAAGCCCGGACCCCCCGTCCCCTCAGGGGCCGCCACCGGACGCCCGGGGCGGCCCCTGACGCGTTCCACGGCTCGTCCAAAGCCATGCGAAGCGCCCGGAGTGTCCGGTATGAGGATTATTCGTCTCGCCCAGTGAGACATCTTGGCTCCGAGCTGCGACTCCACCGGGGTCGTGTGGCACACTGACCACATGCTGTCCCAGGTAGTCATTATTTTGGGGCGCGCTGGCTGACGACTTCCCGCGTAGACGCAGGGAAGAAACCGGACCCTGCCAGCGCGCTGACCTCTCGTGTCCACGAGGGGTCTTTTTTGTTGGCCGGGGCCGCCACACACAGCACCGACCGGGAGTTCCACCCATGAGGGACGACAGTTTCCACGTCTTCGACACCACGCTGCGCGACGGAGCCCAGCGCGAGGGGATCAACCTGAGGGTCTCCGACAAGCTGGCCATCGCGAAGCTGCTCGACGACTTCGGGGTCGCGTTCATCGAGGGCGGCTGGCCGGGCGCCAACCCCAAGGACACCGAGTTCTTCCAGCGGGCTTCACGAGAGCTGACGCTGGAGCACGCGCGACTCACCGCGTTCGGCGCGACCCGCCGACCCGGTGTGAGGGCCGCCGACGATCCCCAGGTGGCCGCACTGCGCGACAGCGGCGCGTCGGTCGTCACCCTTGTCGCCAAGAGTGACGACCGGCACGTCGAACGCGCCCTGCGCACGACCCTCGACGAGAACCTCGCCATGGTCGCGGACACGGTCGCTCACCTGCGCGAGCACGGGCAGCGCGTGTTCGTGGACTGCGAGCACTTCTTCGACGGCTACCACCACGACCCGGAGTACGCCCTCTCCGTGGTCCGCGCCGCCTCCGACGCCGGGGCCGACGTCGTCGTCCTGTGCGACACCAACGGCGGCATGCTCCCCTCGGACGTCACGCGCGTGGTGACCGAGGTGCTGGAGGCCACCGGCGCCCGCCTGGGCATCCACGCCCAGGACGACACCGGCTGCGCGGTCGCCAACACCCTCGCCGCCGTGGACGCGGGGGCCACGCACGTCCAGTGCACGGCCAACGGCTACGGCGAGCGGGTGGGCAACGCCAACCTCTTCTCGGTGGTCGGCGCGCTGGGCCTCAAACGCGGCATGGAGGTCCTGCCCGAGGGATGCCTGGCCGAGATGACCCGGGTGTCCACCGCCATCGCGGAGATCGTGAACCTGGCCCCGGACACCCACCAGCCCTACGTGGGGGTGTCGGCCTTCGCGCACAAGGCCGGCCTGCACGCCTCGGCGATCAAGGTCGACCCCGACCTGTACCAGCACACCGACCCGGAGCTGGTCGGCAACCGCATGCGCATGCTCGTCTCCGACATGGCCGGGCGCGCGTCCATCGAGCTCAAGGCGCGGGAGCTGGGCCTGGACCTGTCCGGCGACCGGGAGCTGTCCGGCCGGGTCGTGGAGCGCGTCAAGAGCCTCGAACTGTCCGGGTACAGCTTCGAGGCGGCCGACGCCTCTCTGGAACTGCTGCTGCGCGAGGAACTGGGTTCGCCGGTCCGCTACTTCGACACCGAGTCCTGGCGGGTGCTCACCGAGCGCCGCCCGGCCGTGGGGTCCAGCCCGCTGTCCAACGAGTACGAGAGCCTCAGCGAGGCCACCGTCAAGCTCCGGGTCAAGGGTGAGCGAATCATCGCCACCGCCGAGGGCAACGGTCCGGTCAACGCCCTGGACCGGGCGCTGCGCAGTTCGATGGAGAACGTGTACACGGCGCTGGCCGGGCTGGAGCTGACCGACTACAAGGTCCGCATTCTGGAGGGGACGTCGGGCACCAACGCGATCACCCGCATCCTCGTCAGCTTCAGTGACGGCACCGAGGAGTGGACGACCGTGGGCGTGGGCCCCAACGTCGTCGACGCCTCGTGGGTGGCGCTGGAACAGGCCATCACCTACGGGCTGCTGCGGCAGGGCTACCCCCGGGGCTGATCCCCGCGCCGGTGTGCCGCCACCACCGCTCCGGTGTCGTCCCGGTGACGTGATCGCCACGGGCGTAACCCCCACGTCACACGACCGCCTGATCTCGAAAGTCGAGGTCAGGCGGTCGAGTCTTACTCAGAGGTAAGACAGACCTGTCCTCGGGGTCATAGCCAGTGTGTCCCCGGTCACTCGATACTGCGGACTTTGACGATGTCCGAAATGTACGAGTGGTGATAGATGCCGGTCATAACCAAGGCGCGCGCTTTCGTTGGCGCGCCGTTCGTCTGCCCGCGAACCGCGGGTCACTCGCCCCGTGAAGACTTCGGGGCGTGTCCTCACCCACCATCCGACGGGACGGGGGGAACGGTGTGACCCACGGTTCGGTGACAGAACGCCGCGCCGCGTCGACACCCTCCCCCACGTCCTCGAACAAACGCGCCCGCCCCGGTCGGGACGCGATCCTCGCCTGGGGCTTCCTCGGCCCCTCCGTGGCGGTCTTCGCGCTCTTCCTGGTCTATCCGCTGGGCCGCACCGTCTACCTGTCGATGCACGGCAACGACATCATCGGCCAGCCCAACCGCTTCGTCGGGCTGAGCCACTTCGCGGAGATGGCCTCACCCGAGTTCGGGCGGGTCCTGCTCACCACCCTGGTGTTCACCCTCGGCGTCGTCGTCCCCGGCGTCGTGGGCGCCCTCGCGGTCGTCCTCCTCCTGGAGGGCGTGCTCCGGGCCCAGCGGTTCCTGCGCGGCGCCTTCGCGCTGCCCTTCGCCTTCTCCGTGGCCAGCGCCTCCGTGATCTTCGCGGTCTTCTACAGCCCCGGGAACAGCGTTCTCAACGGCGTCCTCTACCGGATGGGCCTCGACCAGGTCCCGTGGCTGACCTCCCAGGAGATGGCCCTGTGGTCGGTCGCCCTCACCACGGTGTGGATGAACCTCGGGTACGGGGTCCTCGTGCTCGCCGCCGGGGTCGGCTCCATCCCCAAGGAGGTCAACGAGGCCGCCCGCATCGACGGCGCCACCGGGCCGCGCCTGGCCTGGGACGTCACCATCCCGATGCTCGGGCCCCAGCTCTTCTTCCTGATCGTCATCTCCACGATCAACGCGCTCCAGAGCTTCGGGCAGATCCACATCCTCACCGCGGGAGGGCCGGTCGGGTCCACGACCACCCTCGTCTACTCCATCTACCAGGACGCCTTCGCCTACGGAACCAGCGACTTCGGCCGGGCCAGCGCCCAGGCGCTCGTGCTCCTCGTCGTGGTCCTGGTGTGCACCGTCGTCCAGTTCGGTGTCATCGAGCGGAAGGTGCACTACTCATGAGCCGGACCTCCGCGACGGCCACCGCCGACCAGCTCTCCCGGAACGAGCCGGTCCGCGCCCGCCACCGGCACGGGGTCGGGCACGTCGTCGGCCGCGCCCTGCTGTACCTCATGCTGGCGGCGCTGCTGATCCCGGTGCTGTTCCCCGTCTACTACGTGTTCGTGGGAACCCTCATGGAGCCGGGGGAGCTGTCCACGTTCCCGCCGCGCCTGCTCCCCACCGGCGTGCACTTCGAGAACATCCAGGGCGCGCTCGCCGCCGTGCCGCTGCTGCGCATGTACACGAACTCGCTGGTCATGGCCGGGATCATCACGGTCTGCCAGCTGGTGACGTCGGCCCTGGCCGCGTACGCGTTCGTCTTCCTGCGGTTCCGGGGGAGCGCGGTCGTCTTCGCCCTGTTCCTGTCCACGCTGATGGTCCCCGCCGAGGCGACCTTCATCCCCAACTACCTCACCCTGACGGGGTGGGGGCTGGGCAACACCTACGCGGGCCTGGTGCTGCCCTTCCTCGCCTACGCGTTCGGCACCTTCCTGCTGCGCCAGAGCTTCAAACAGTTCCCCCGGGAGCTGTACGACGCCGCGCGCATCGACGGCATGGGACACCTCAGGTTCCTGTGGACCATCCTCATGCCGCTCAGCAAGCCGGCCCTGACCGCCGTCGGCATGTACGTGTTCATCACCAGCTGGAACATGTACTTCTGGCCGCTGATCATCACCCGCAGCACCGAGATGCAGACCCTCCAGATCGGTCTGAACAGCCTCAAGGCGGGTGAGGCCGCCAACCCCGGCCTCGTCCTGGCGGGCGCGGCCCTGTCCGTCATCCCCACCCTCGCCCTCGTGATCTTCGGACAGCGCTTCATCGTCCGGGGCCTCACCGCGGGCGCGGTCAAGTAGGACCCGAAACCCAGTGGAGACGAAGAACCCATGACACGTATCCCCCGACGTCGCGGTGTGCGGGCCGCGGCCCTGCTCGCCGGCCTCGGCCTGGCCCTCAGCGCGTGTTCCGGAGACGGTGGCGGCGGTGGCGGCGGCGACCTCACCGCGCCCGGTCCGGAGGTCCTGGACGACCTCGACGAGGCGGTCCAGGTCGAGTTCTGGCACAGCATGGACGCCACCAACGGCCAGGTGCTGGACGGGCTCATCGACGACTTCAACGCCCAGAACGAGGGCCGTGTGCAGGTCACCGGCTCGTTCCAGGGCCAGTACGACGAGGCCCTGGCCAGCCACCGCGCGGCGATCCAGCAGGGCGACACCGCCGAGATGATCATGATCTTCGACCTCGGCACGCAGTTCATGATCGACTCGGCGCAGACCGTCCCCGCGCAGTCCTTCCTCGACGTGGACGACTACGACACGTCCTCGATCGAGGACGCGCTCCTCAACTACTTCACCGTCGGCGGGGAGCTGCGGTCGTTCCCCTTCAACAACTCGACCCCGCTGATGTACGTCAACCGGGACGCGTTCGAGGAGGCCGGACTCGACCCGGACGCGCCGCCCACCGACCTCGCCGGGATCCGGGAGGCCGCCGAGGAGCTCACCGTCAGGGACGACGACGGCACCGTGGTCCAGTACGGCTTCGGCGCCTCCGTGTACGGGTGGTTCATCGAGCAGTTCATGGCGCGCTCCGCCGTCCCGTACTGCGACGCCTCCAACGGCCGTGACGGCCGCGCCTCCGAGGTGCTCTTCGACGACCCGAAGATCGTCGAGCTCGTCGAGTGGTGGGACCAGATGATCGAGGACGAGCTGGCGGTCCAGATCGGTCGCAACACCGACGACGGCCAGGCCGCGTTCACCTCCGGCCGCGCCGCGATGACCCTGGAGTCCACCGGCTCCCTGGGCGGCTTCATCGAGCAGTCCGACTTCGAGGTCGGCGCCGGGTACTTCCCGCTGGTCAGCGCGGACGACCCGGGCGGGTCGATCATCGGTGGCGCGTCCCTGTGGATCAACGGCGAGGGCCACACCCCCGAGGAGATCCGCGGGTCCTGGGAGTTCGTCCAGTTCCTGCTGACCCCGGAGTCGCAGTCGGTCTGGCACGCCGGGACCGGATACCTGGCCGTGAACACCGAGGGCTACGACGGGCCGGAGGCCTCCGAGCGCGCCGAGGAGTTCCCGCAGTTCTCCGTGGCCGCCGCCCAGCTGGCGGACTCGGAGATCAACGAGAACACGGCGGGCTGCATGATGGGCGTGATGTCCGAGGCCCGCGTCGCCGCCGAGGAGGGCTGGGAGACCGCCCTCACGAGCGACACCTCGGCCGAACAGGCCATGGCCGACGCGGCCGAGGGCGTGTCCCGCACCATCGGTGAGTACAACGCCTCGGTCGAGGACTGACCCGGCCCGGTGACGGGGGAGGGGCCGTGGTGGTGACACCACCACGGCCCCTCCCGTGGTTGCTCAGGCGAGGACGATCGAGTCGCCGTCGACCCTGATCGCGACCTCCTCCAGGGGGCTCCGCGCCGGTCCCTCGGTCGGGGAGCCGTCCTCGACCGAGAAGCGGCTGCCGTGGCAGGGGCACAGGATCTGTCCGTCGACGACCTGGTCGACCGGGCAGCCCTCGTGTGTGCAGGCGGTGGAGAAGGCGCGGAAGACACCCTCCTCGGGCTGGGTGACGACCACTTCGTGCTCGCTGAGGACGGCCCCCTCGCCCACGGGGATCTCCTCGGTGGTGGCGATCGGGGCGTCCGCGCCCTCCTGGCCGGTGTCCGGTCCCTGCTCGTCGGGGCCGTCACCGTCCCCGCCGTCCTCGGATCCGCCGCAGGCGGTCAACACCCCGGCCAGGGCCCCGCCCCCGGCGACACCGAACACGGAGCGTCTGGTCACCCCGGGATCGACGGTCCCGCCTCGGGCTGCGCGGCAGTCACACATACGGCCTCACTCTCTCGCCCGACGCGGCGCGGGCGGACCCCCGCACGGGGCGCGGGCCCCGTGGCGGGCGACGTACGGCCCCGGTCGGTGGGGCCACCCCCATGGAACACGGTGCGGCGCCTCCGTGTCCGGAGAACCAGCCAGGTCCCCCGGGAGCGGAACGATCCGCGGAACACGATCTAGGGGTGCACCCAGCCGTTGGCCTCGCAGCCCTGGAGACCCAGCGTCTGCTGCTGCATGACGGGGGCGAGCTCCCCCTCGCCGGGGCAGTCGACGTGCCCGTGGCCGAGGGTGTGGCCCACCTCGTGGTTGATCAGGTAGATCCGGTAGGTCTCCAGGTCGTCACCGAAGTCCTCGACACCCGACACCCAGCGGTTCTGGTTGATGATGG
Organism: Nocardiopsis sp. NPDC058789; assembly: GCF_042745575.1. Taxonomy (NCBI): domain Bacteria; kingdom Bacillati; phylum Actinomycetota; class Actinomycetes; order Streptosporangiales; family Nocardiopsidaceae; genus Nocardiopsis; species Nocardiopsis sp. NPDC058789. Next base: position 268,829 of record NZ_JBHYOW010000009.1, on the reverse strand, counting down.
CGCGGTTGCCGTTGGCGCAGGACACGTACCCGTTGGTGTTCAGCGGCGCGCACAGGCGGTCCACCGTGTCCGGCGCGGCCAGCAGCACCCGGATGTCCGCGTCGTCGCCGTCCACCCGCTGGAGGGAGCGGTCCCCGTCGTTGCCCCAACTGCGGGGATCTCCGAGGATCTCCTCGACGGCGTCCACGAAGTCCCCGTTGCGGCCGGGCAGGCCCTTCTCCACCTCCACGGCGAAGGTGGTGAGGGGGCCCTCACCCATGACGTCGCCCTCGCCCTTCATCACCTTGAGATCGCCGTCGGCGGTGTCGACCTCCTCCACCACCGAGCGCAGCAGGAGGGGGAGGTCGTCCTCGTCGGTCGGTGACGCGCTGGGGGAGGGGTCCGTCGCGTCGGATCCGGCGTCCTCGGAACCGGGGTGCCGGCGGGCGCCGTCCTCGGGTACGCCGTCGCCCACGGGGCCCGTGGCGGAGGTCTCCTCGGGGGAGTCGAGCTCGGATCCGGGCTCGGGCACGCTGACCATCAGCACGGCGGACGCCCCCGAGACCAGGCACAGCCCGAGGGCCAGTCCCATGGGGTAACGGCGGCGTCGGCGGTGCTTGGCTCGAGGAGCGGAAGCGGGCACGAGGCTCAACCTCTCGACAGTGGACTGTGGTGCCGCCGGAACCTCGGCGGGGGTGCGTGGCCTCCCACCGCCCGGCGGTCGTGGGACCGCTCCGACCAGCACGGTCGGTGGAGACGCCCCCACACGGACGGACGAGTGCCGCGGTGGCCCGAACGGAGTCGCCACGCACACCGGTGGTGTCGCCGACCTCCGGAACGACGGTTCCCGAGGGCTTCGGACCACGATCCCAGCATGCCAGAGTTCGCCCCCGAGGAGGGCCAGGTCGCGTTCCGCGAAGGGTGGGTGTGTCACGCCTTCGGGCGATTGCCTCCGCCTTATCGTGAACAACTCGTCACTCTCGGTGTTCGCCTCGGGCTCCGCACACCCGGACGTACCGGGCGCCGTCGCGTCGGGCGCCGCTACGCTGCAAACGGCAAGAACGAGCAAGAGGGCTGCTGGGAGGCATCAGGTGCGTATCGCACGGTTCGCGGCCGGTGACGAGGTCGGGTTCGGCCTGGTCGAGACGGACACGGACAGCGGAGAGGAGTTCGTGGCCCGGCTGACGGGACACCCTCTGCTGGGGGACATCAAACTGACGGGTGAGCGGGCCAGGCTCTCCGACGTGCGCCTGCTGTCGCCGGTCCTGCCCACCAAGGTGGTGTGTATCGGCAAGAACTACGCCGACCACGTGGCGGAGATGCAGGAGGTCACGGGGGAGTCCACCGACGAACCGGTGGTCTTCCTGAAGCCGTCCACCGCCGTCACCGGACCGTACGACCCCGTGTTCTACCCCTCGGTCTCGGAGTGGGTCAGCTACGAGGGAGAACTGGCCATCGTCATCTCCCGCCCCTGTCGCGAGGTGCCGCGCGAGCGCGCCAAGGACGTCATCTTCGGGTACACGGTGGCCAACGACGTCACCGCCCGCGACCTCCAGAAGACCGACAAGCAGTGGACGCGGGCCAAGGGATTCGACTCCTTCTGCCCGATCGGGCCGTGGATCACCACGGGCCTGAGCATCGAGGAGGCCCAGGACCTCGCGGTCACCACGACCGTGGACGGTGAGGTCCGCCAGGATGGACGTACGTCACAGTTCATCCACGACATTCCGGGCATCATCTCCTACGTCACCTCCTTCATGACGCTCCTTCCGGGCGACGTGGTCCTGACCGGCACCCCCGCCGGAGTGGGCCCGGTCGAGGTCGGCCAGGAAGTCGCCGTCACCGTGGAGCGCCTGGGCACCATCACCAACAGGGTGGTCACCCGGGACTGATCCCGTCCCTCCGCGCGCGGGCGCGCCACTGGCCCGCGCGCGGAGGCGCCCACCGACCCACCGAGCGGAAGGTCCGAACCCCTTGGCACCTCGACTGGCACGACGGCCCGGCCTCGGCCGCCCCGCGATCCTCGCCGGGGTCCTCACCCTGGTCCTGGCGCTGGTGGGCTCCGCCCTGTGGCTGGTCACCCGGCCCGGCCTGGGCGCCCCCGACTCCGTGGAGGAGGCCGACAGGGGTGCCTGGCTGGAGGACCGGTCACGGGTGCGCGTGATGCTCGCCGGGGACTCCATGACCCACGGTGCGGGCGGCGACCGGACCTGGCGCTTCCACCTGTGGAACCACCTCGAGCCGCACGTGGGGAACCTGGACTTCGTCGGTCCCTACTCCCAGCCCGCCACACCCGAGCAGATCATCCCGCCCGAGCTCTTCGGCGGCGACGGGCAGGCCGAATCGGGAGGAGAGGTCGAGCCGGGGGGCGAGGGAGAGGTCGAGTCCGGTGGCGGACAGGGCGGCCTCCTCGGGAGCCCCGAGGAACGGCGTGCGGACCGGCCGGTGGAGGACCGCGCCCCCACGGCACGGCCAGAGCCCTCCGAGTTCCCGGGCCTCCCCGACCCCTCCGACGCCGAGGACGGCGTCACCTACCGCGACCCGGACTTCGACCAGGACCACAACGCCCGCTGGGGGCGCACCCTGGCCGACGCCCTCACCACCATCGAGGCCGACGTCGCCGCCCACCGGCCGGACGTGCTGTGCGTGATGATCGGCATCAACGACCTGCTGCACCCCATCACTGCCGAGGACATGGAGCAGCGGCTGAGCTCCTACGTCAACGCGGCCCGCGAGGCCAACCCGGAGATCCGCGTCCTCTTTGCCGAGGCGCTGCCCATCACCCTCGCGGACCAGGACCAGGGCTTCGCGCTGCGCGTGTACGTGTACAACGAACTCGTCCGCTCGGTGGCCGCCGACCTGTCCACGGAGGAGTCGCCGGTGGCCAGCTTCGACCTGGCGGCGGCGGAGTCCTGGGACCCCTACACGGACACCTACGACGGCACCCACCCCAACGACGACGGTGAGATCAAGATCGCCGCCGGGTTCGCCGACGCCCTCTCCCGCGAGTTCGGTCTGGGCCCCGCACACGCCCGGCCGCTGCCGATCCGGCCCTGACCGGCGTCTCGGCGACTCCGTCCCGTCCCGTCGCCCTCTCCGGGACTTCCCACAGGTCATCCCGGGCCACCGATATCCTCGGAACCGTGACTGAGACTCCGATTCGTACCCGCTTCGCCCCGTCCCCCACGGGCATGTTCCACGTCGGCGGTGCGCGCTCCGCCCTGTTCAACTGGGCCCTGGCCCAGCAGCAGCCCGAGGGCCGCATGGTCCTGCGCATCGAGGACACCGACGCCGCCCGCAACCGTCCCGAGTGGACCGACGGCATCATCCGCGCGATGTCCTGGATCGGCATCGACGAGAGCGACCCGCACTTCGAGGGGCCCTACTTCCAGTCGGCCTACGTCGAGAAACACCGCGAGACCGCGCAGGAGCTGTACCGCTCCGGCCGCGCCTACTACTGCGACTGCACCCGCGAGCAGGTGCAGGAGCGCCGCGACAACCCGAACCTGGGCTACGACGGCTTCTGCCGCGACCGGGGTCTGGAGCCGGGCCCCGGCCGGGCGCTGCGCTTCCGCGTGCCCGAGGGCGGCCCCACGGTCGTCCGCGACCAGATCCGTGGCGACGTGGAGTTCGACCACGCCGCCATCGAGGACTTCGTGATCGCCCGCGCCGACGGCTCCCCGCTGTTCGTGCTGGCCAACGTCCTCGACGATGTCGAGATGCGGATCACGCACGTCATCCGAGGCGAGGAGCACCTGTCCAACACCCCCAAGCAGCAGCTGCTCTGGGAGGCGCTGGACCTGACCCCGCCGGTGTGGGCGCACCTTCCCGTCATCGTCAACGAACAGCGCAAGAAGCTGTCCAAGCGCCGCGACAAGGTCGCCCTGGAGTCCTACCAGGAGGAGGGCTACCTGGCCGAGGCGATGGTCAACTACCTGATGCTGCTGGGTTGGGCGCCGGGTGAGGACCGCGAGATCATGCCGTGGTCGGAGATGATGCCGCTCTTCCGCGTCCAGGACGTCAACAGCTCCAGCGCGTTCTTCGACGAGAAGAAGCTGCGCGCGTTCAACGGCGAGTACATCCGCGCGCTGGACGTCGACGCGTTCGTCGAGCGCTGCCAGCCCTGGCTCACCGGCGAGGGCACCCCCTGGGACGCCGCCGACTACGACCCCGAGGTCTTCGCCGCCGTCGCCCCGCTGGCCCAGAGCCGCGTGGCGGTGCTCAGCGAGATCGTCCCCAACGTGGACTTCCTGTTCCTCAGGGAGCCCGCCGAGGACGAGAAGAGCTGGAAGAAGGCGATGAAGCCGGGCATCGGCAAGGAGATGGTGGAGGCCGCCCTGGCGCGCTACGCCGACCCCGGGCTGGAGTGGACGGCCGAGGCCCTCAAGGACGCCACGGAGGAGACCGGGACGTCGCTCGGCCTGAAGCTGGGCAAGGCCCAGGCCCCGGTGCGTGTGGCCGTCACGGGTCGCACGGTGGGTCTGCCGCTGTTCGAGTCCCTGGAACTGCTGGGCCGTGAGCGGGTCCAGGCACGCCTGGAGGCAGCCCTGGAACGCCTGCGCGCCGAGGAGAAGGCCGCCGCCGGGAGCTGACCGCCGGGGTGGTCGGGGCCACAGACCGGCCACCCCGTTTCCGGTTCGCGAGCACTCCGAATGTCCGCTAGAGTTAACACGTCGCCAAGGGGGACAGGGAAGCGAGAGCGACCGGGTCCTCCGAAAGCATTGGCCTATGGTGTAATCGGCAGCACGACTGATTCTGGTTCAGTTAGTCTAGGTTCGAGTCCTGGTAGGCCAGCGCATGATCACGGTTCGCCGTGGTCGGCACAGGGTCAGTGACCCAAGGTGCGCCCCCGTCGTCTAGTGGCCTAGGACGCCGCCCTCTCAAGGCGGTAACGGCGGTTCGAATCCGCTCGGGGGTACCAACGGCAGGAAGTCTCCACCCCGTGGATCCTTCCTGTTGGCCGGTGCTTGTCACCGGTGTCCGGTTCGCGCGGGTATCGTAGAGTTACGGTTCACGCGGACCAGCGGTCCGCGCGACCGCGTAGGCCCCCGTCGTCTAGTGGCCTAGGACGCCGCCCTCTCAAGGCGGTAACGGCGGTTCGAATCCGCTCGGGGGTACCAACGGAGAAGGCTCCATCCACTGGATGGGGCCTTCCGTCGTTTCCGGCGGTGATGGCCGGGCCGCCGTCGGCGCTCAGCCCGTGTGGGCGGCCAGGAGCTCCCGTTCCTCCCCGGGGCCCCCGGCGGCGAGCAGCATGGCGGTGAGCTGGTCGAGAAGCCAGTCCGCGAGCTCGTCACGGGACATCTGGCGTTCCCGCAGCCAGGACATCACCGCGGTCTCCACCGCCGACACCCAGCAGCGCAGTGCCAACAGCAGCAGGGGTGAGGGGTCCGTGACGCCGACCCGCTCCAGGATCAGCGCGCGCACGCCGTCGCGGACACGGTCGATCTGGGCCTCGGTCTCCTCCGTGGAGATCACCGATCCCCCGTTGAGCAGGGCGGCGTAGGACGGGGCGTAGGAGTCCGCGAAGTCGACGAAGGTGCGCAGCGCCGCCCGCAGCTGCTCCGCCGGCGGCAGGTCCTCGGGCGGCGCCAGCCGCGACATGAGCTCGGACATGGCCTGTTCCAGGGCGGCCCTGCGCAGCTCGGCCATGTTGGGGAAGTACCGGTACACCAGGGCCCGGGAGACGTCGGCCTCCTCGGCGATCTCCTCCGGGGTGACGTCACCGGGCGGGCGCCGCGCGAACACGCGCAGCGCCGTCCGGATCAGGTCCGCCCGGCGTTCGTGCGGCGCCATGCGACGTGGCCGCCGCCGGGTCCCCGGTCCGTGGACCGGGCCCGCCGAACCCGTCACCCGCGCCTGGTGACGGTCGGTCCTGTGGGACACCACCGCTGCCGCTACCTCCCGAACCCTCGCCGCGCCCCCGCCGTCGGGGTCCTCCTCGAAACTACCGCCCCCGGGACCCCCTCACAGGTCCAGCACCAGCCGCTCGCCCTCCTCCGCGCGGGAGACGCACAGGGCGAACCCCGCGCCGCGAGGGGAGCCGCCGGTGGGCCGGTCCCGGTCGTCGGGCGTCCCGGACAGCAGCCCCACCCGGCAGGTGCCGCAGAAGCCCTGGCGGCACGAGTAGGCGGTCTCCGGGCGGGCCCTGAGCACCGTGTCCAGCGCGGACTCGTCCTCCGGCACGGTGAGCACCGGCCCGGAGCGGCCCAGGCGCACCTCGAAGCGGCGGCCGTCCACGACGGGCGGGGGCGAGAAGCGTTCGGAGAAGAACGGGGTGCCCGGGGGCACCCGGCACCGCAGCGCGTCGATCAGCGGGGCCGGTCCGCACACGTACACGGCGGTGCCCGGGGTGATCCCGGCCAGGAGCGCGTCGGCGTCGGGGCCACCGTGTTCGTCGTCGGGGCGCACCGCCACGTCCGCGTTCCCGGACGGTGCGGGGATCTGGTCCAGGAAGGGCATGCTCTCCCTGCTCCGGCCGGTGTAGACGAACCGGAACGGTCGGTCGGCGGCGTGCGCCGCCCGGACCATCGGCAGGATCGGGGTGATCCCGATCCCGCCCGCCACGAAGAGGTACCGCTGGGCCCGGGTGAACGGGAAGGCGTTGCGCGGCCCGCGCAGCGCGAGCGCGTCCCCCTCGGTGAGCGCGTGCGCCAGGCCCGAACCCCTGCCGTCCTCGATCCGTCGCACCGCGATCCGGTAGGAGGAGCGGTCCTCCGGGTCGCCGCACAGGGAGTACTGCCGCACGACGCCGTCCCCGAGCACCACGTCCACGTGGTGGCCCGGCTGCCAGCGCGGCAGCGTCGTGCCGGGGCGGACGGGGACCAGCGTGAGGGCCACGACGTCCGGGGCGGGGCGCTCCACCCGGGCGACCCGTACCGGAAGGTCCCCGGCGGGCGTCGGCGGAGGACGACCGGGCCGCCAGCGCGAGGTGACCGGTTCGATCCGCGAGGCCAGGCGCTCCAGGGTCAGCATGAACCGGTCCGGGCGCTCGGACCGCCCGAACAGCGACACCGGGGAGCGCGGGTCCGCGTAGGACTCGGCGCTGTGCGCGATCCGCCGGTCGCCCCGGTCCGGGCCGTCCGCGTCCCGAGGGGTTGCGCCCGTCACCGGGACCCCTCCCCGCGTGCCGCCTCCCGCTCCGCGGCGTCCGCGGCCCGGGCGGCGGGGGAGACCGCCAGGTAGGCGACGGCCTGGCTGGTGGAGCCGTAGTGCGAGGGGTGGTACCTGCGGCGGAGGTACTCGGGGATGGCGCGGGCCAGCCGGCCCAGGTGCGGGATCAGGCCGCGCCGACCGTCCCGCAGGGCCCAGGAGGCCTTCGGCGCGCGTCCCCCGATCCGGCCCCGGAGATAGGGGTCGTTGGCGACCAGGAACCGGACCCCGCGCACCCACAGCGCGGCCAGGGCGAAGGCGGCCACCCCCATGGCCAGGGCGCGGCGCGGATAGCCGCCGTCCAGGTGCGCGTAGAGGTCGTGGGCGACGGCGCGGTGCTCCACCTCCTCCGCGCCGTGCCAGCGCAGCAGGTCCAGCATGGTGGGGTCGGTGCCCACCTCGTCCAGCGCGCGGGCGTCCAGCACCCACTGGCCCAGGACGGCGGTGTAGTGCTCGATCCCGGCGATCACCGCGAGCCGGGTCCGCAGCCAGGCGAACTCGCGGTCGCCGGTCAGGTCGCGGTCCCCGAGCACGACCCGGAACATCCAGGCGATCTGTTCCACGTAGGGGCGCGGGTCCAGCCCGTGCGCGTCCATGTGGTCGAGGACGCCCGCGTGGGCCTCGGCGTGCACGGCCTCCTGGCCGATGAAGCCGAGGACCTGCTCGCGGAGCTCGTCGTCGGTGATGTGCGGGACGGCCTGCTTGAAGACCTCGACGAACCAGCGTTCCCCCTCCGGCAGCAGCAGGTGGAGGACGTTGATGACGTGGGTGGCGAAGGGTTCGCCGGGGATCCAGTGCAGGTCCAGTGTGCTCCAGTCGAACTGGACGTCGCGGGCGTGCAGGACGAGCCGGTCGGGCTCGTCCACGCCGGTCCGTGCGGGTGTGGTGGGCGCGAGCGCGTCGTCACCGCTCATGGTCGGCCTCCGTGGCGAGTCGAGGGGGCGAGGGGTCGGAGTGAGGGGCGGGAGCGGCTCAGGACGGCGGCGCCAGCCGGGCGTACGCGCGCAGGGCGGCGGGAGAGAGCCGGGACAGGGCCAGGCCGATGTGGGCCTCACTGGTGACCGGGACGATCTCCGGGTCGGACTCGACGGCGTCGGCGATCCGTCGCGCCGCCCTCTCCGGGGTGTAGCCGCGCAGCCGGTACAGCCGGTTGAGCCGCTCCTTGGCCCGGGACACCTCGCCCATGCCGGAGAGGCGGGCGCTGGAGATGATCCCGGTGTCGATCAGGCCCGGGCAGACCGCCGTGACGGACACCCCCCGGCCCGCGAGCTCACCGCGCAGGGAACGGCTCAGGCCGAGGACCGCCGCCTTGGTGGCCGAGTAGGCGCCGTACAGGCGTGAGGGCAGGTAGGAGGCGGCCGAGGCCGTGTTGACGATCCGGCCCCCGCCTCCGCCCTCCACCATCATCGGCGCGAAGGCGCGGACGCCGTGGATCACGCCCCACAGGTTGGTGTCCACGACCCGTTCGAGGTCCTCCGTGCTGGCCTCCAGGAAGGGGCCGGCCACACCGATCCCGGCGTTGTTCACCACCATGTCGGGCACCCCGTACTCGTCACGCACCCACGCGGCGAGCGCGTGCATGGCGGCGGCGTCGGTGACGTCCACGCGCTGGGCCGCGGAGCCGGGTGTGACCAGGGAACAGAGCGCGGCGGTCCGTTCGGCGGCGGGCCCGTTGACGTCGACCGCGACGATCCGCGCCCCGCGCTCGGCCAGCTCGAAGGCGAGACAGCGTCCGATACCGCTGCCCGCCCCGGTGATCACGGCGACCTGACCGGCGAACGCGCCGCCGTGACGGCGGGCCTGCTGGGCGGTGAGGTTGCGGACCGGGCGGGGCGCCCCGGACTCGATCTCGGCCACGAACGCGCGGACGCGGCGGGCGACGGGGGCGGGCCGGGAGCGGACCGACCAGTGCCCGCCCTGGAAGCGGTGGAACCGGAAGTCGTCCACCCAGCGCCCGGCGTTGGACTGGAGCTGGTCGACCATGAACGCGTCGTGGGTGGGGGCCAGGGCCTGCACCGGCACGCTGGTGCGGCGTTCGGTGGGGCGGGTGAAGCGGCGGAGCATGTTGGCGCGGTACAGGGCCAGCCCGTTGAGGTAGTCGCGGGTGGCGCGTCGGGCGGGCACGCGGGGGCCGCCGCCGACGCGTTCCAGACCGGCCAGGGCCAGGCCGCCGATCCCGCTGAGCCAGGCGGCCTCGGGCAGCCCGGGGGTGCCGAAGAACCCGATGTAACTGGAGCGCACGGCCTGGCGCAGCACGGTGCGGACCCCGTCCGGGGCCTTTCGGAGCCAGTGGCCCGCGTGGTCGAGGTCGGGGCCGGAGATCGAGGTGAAGGACGCGAAGCGGGGGGAGTGCTCGGGCTCGGTGACCGCGTGCCAGGCCTGGATGGAGCCCCAGTCGTGCGCGACCACGTGCACGGGGTGGTCCGGGCTGACGGAGTCGACCACGGCGCGCAGGTCGTCCGCGAGCTGGTCCAGCAGGTAGCCGGAGCGGTCGTCGGGGGCGGTGGAGCGCCCGGCGCCCCGGACGTCGTAGGTGACGACGTGGTGGTCGGCGGCCAGGTCGTGGACGAGGGCGTCCCAGACGGTGGCGTTGTCCGGGTAGCCGTGGACCAGGACGAGGGTGGGGCGGGCGGGGTCCCCGGCGGAGTAGACGGCCAGGCGCTGGCCGTCGGTGGCGGTGACGCGGTGCTGCGGGCGGGTGCTCATACGGTCGCGGTCTCCTGGCTGGTCGCGGCGGTGGTGGGGGCCGTCCGGGCCCAGCGGCGGACGTGCGGCAGGTCGTCGTCGAGCCAGTGGGCGCCGTCCTCGGCGACGACGAGGATCTCCTCGAACTTCACCCCGATGTCGCGGAAGCCGATGTGGGGCTCGACCGCCCACAGGCCGGGGGTGGCGGGGTGCGCGGAGACGTCGCCGTCCGCCCACAGGGGTGAGCGGTGGTGCAGGCGTTCGACGACGAGGTCCCCGACCAGGGTCTGGAGGGAGCGGACGCCGAACCCCGCGACGATCGCCCGGGGCAGCCGGGACCTGACCCTGCCCACCCGGTGCGCGATGACGCGGCCGGGGTAGACCCGGTGCCGGTTGTCGTGGCCCTGTTCGCGGATGAGGGCGTCCACGGCGCGGTACACGTCCTGGAGGGTGTCGCCCGCCCCGACCCGCTCCACGATCAGGTCCCGGTGCGCGCGCAGGTCGTCCATGAGGAGGTCGTGCAGGGCGTTCTCGCCCAGGTAACCGGAGTAGCCGATGTCCGCGACGTAGCCGTCCCGGACGGGGGCGCAGTCGAGGATGAAGGGCATGCCCTCCTCCAACCGACGTCCGGTGGGGAAGAACTGGAGCGGCACGCGGAAGTTCCGGAAGGCGGTGCGGTCCCCGAACCAGGCGAAGGGGGTGTGGAACCAGTCCTGGACGCCGCGCGCCTCCAGGTGTTCACGGACGCGCCGGGCGGCCTCGCGTTCGGTCACACCGGGTTCGAGGGTGGCCGCCACGTCGCTGGCGGCCTGGTAGGCGAGCTGTTGCAGCTCACGGAAGGCGTCGAGCTCGACCCGGGTGTCTGTGTTCCCGGTCACGTTCTTGTGAGACATTCCGTCATGTTAGACAGAGTGTCAATAAGAGTCCAGAGGCGGGGCCGCTCTTTCGGAGCCCCTCGCGGAGGCGCCCCGGGGACGACGGAGGCCGCGCCCGCCGGGTTCGGCGGACGCGGCCAGTGCGCGTTCCTGTGGGGGAGGGGGTGTGCGGGTCCGGGGTGGTGTGGTGGTCGGGCGCCTAGTGCGAGCCCTCGTAGGTGTGCAGTGACTCGCTGATCTTCTCGGCGGCGGACACCACGGCCTGCGAGTGGATGCGGCCGGGGGAGCGGGTCAGACGCTCTATGGGACCGGAGACGGACACCGCCCCGATCACGCGGCCGCCCGGGCCGGACACCGGAGCGGAGACCGAGGCCACGCCCTGCTCGCGTTCCGCGACGCTCTGGGCCCAGCGGCGGCGCCGTACCTGGGCGAGGCTGGCGGCGGTGAAGCGGGCGCCCACGAGCGAGCGGCGGATGCGGTCGGAGTCCTCCCAGGCCAGCAGGACCTGGGCGGCCGAACCGGCGTTCATGGGCAGTTCGCTGCCGACCGGGACGGTGTCGCGCAGGCCGCTGCTGCGTTCGGAGGCTGCCACGCACACGCGCAGGTCGCCCTGGCGGCGGTAGAGCTGGGCGCTCTCGCCGGTCAGGTCGCGCAGCTGGACCAGGACGGGCGCGGCCACGGCGAGCAGGCGGTCCTCGCCGGTGGCGATCGACAGCTCTCCCAGGCGCGGCCCGAGCACGAACCTGCCCTGGCTGTCCCTGGTGACCATGCGGTGCCGTTCCAGGGCGACGGCGAGACGGTGGGCGGTGGGGCGGGCCAGACCGGTGATCTGGACCAGCTGGGCCAGCGACGCGGGCCCCGACTCCAGGGCGTCGAGGACGGACATCGTCTTGTCCAGGACACCGACACCGCTGGATGAGCTAGAGTTGTCCATGGCTTGATATTGCCGTCTCGAAATATGGAATGCAAGTCGGCCGCACATCCGTGCGCGAGGCCCGCGGCCCTGGCGAAGCACCCCGTGACGAGGCGAGCACGAGACGCGACACACGAGAGGGGCGATCGCCCATGGCACGCACGATGGCCGAGAAGGTCTGGGAGGAGCACGTCGTCCGGCGTGCCGACGGCGAGCCGGACCTGCTCTACATCGACCTCCACCTCGTCCACGAGGTGACCAGTCCGCAGGCCTTCGAGGGCCTGCGCCTGGCGGGTCGCGGCGTGCGCCGCCCGGACCTGACCATCGCCACCGAGGACCACAACGTCCCGACGATGGACCTCCTGGCCCCCATCGCGGACCCGGTCTCCCGCAAGCAGGTCGAGACCCTGCGCAAGAACTGCTCCGACTTCGGTGTGCGCCTGCACCCCATGGGCGACATCGACCAGGGCGTGGTGCACGTGGTCGGCCCCCAGCTCGGCCTCACCCAGCCCGGCATGACCGTGGTCTGCGGAGACAGCCACACCAGCACCCACGGCGCGTTCGGCGCCCTGGCCTTCGGTATCGGCACCAGCCAGGTCGAGCACGTCCTGGCCACCCAGACCCTGCCCATGCAGCCGTTCCGGACCATGGCCGTCACCGTCAACGGCACGCTCCGGCCCGGGGTGTCCGCCAAGGACATCATCCTCGCCGTGATCGCGAAGATCGGCACCGGGGGCGGCCAGGGCTACGTCATCGAGTACCGGGGCGAGGCCATCGAGGCCCTGTCCATGGAGGCCCGCATGACGGTGTGCAACATGTCCATCGAGGCGGGCGCCCGCGCCGGGATGATCGCCCCGGACCAGACCACCTTCGACTACGTCCAGGGCCGCCCGCACGCTCCTCAGGGCGCGGACTTCGACGCCGCCGTCGAGCACTGGAAGAGCCTGCGCACCGACGAGGGTGCCGAGTTCGACGCCGAGGTGGTCCTGGACGCCGACGAGCTCAGCCCGTTCGTCACCTGGGGCACCAACCCGGGTCAGGGCGTGCCGCTGGACGCCGAGGTGCCCGACCCCGCGTCCTACGAGGACCCCTCCGCGCGCGCCTCCGCCGAGAAGGCCCTCAGGTACATGGACCTCGCGCCGGGGACGCCGATGCGCGAGGTGCGGGTGGACACCGTCTTCCTCGGCTCGTGCACCAACGGCCGGATCGAGGACCTGCGGGCGGCCGCCGAGATCGTGCGCGGACGCAGGGTCGCGGACGGCGTCCGGATGCTCGTGGTGCCCGGTTCCATGCGGGTCAAGGAGCAGGCCAACGAGGAGGGCCTGGGGCAGGTCTTCCTCGACGCGGGCGCCGAGTGGCGCGAGGCGGGCTGCTCGATGTGCCTCGGCATGAACCCGGACCAGCTCAAGCCGGGCGAGCGCAGCGCCTCCACCTCCAACCGCAACTTCGAGGGGCGCCAGGGCCGGGGCGGTCGCACCCACCTCGTGTCGCCGCAGGTCGCCGCCGCCACCGCCGTGCGCGGCACCCTGTCCTCGCCCGCCGACCTGGACCCGCAGTAGTCCCCGACCCCGTCAGGAGAGTCCTCCCATGGAGAAGTTCGACGTCCACACCGGTCGGGCCGTCCCGCTGCGCTCCAGCAACGTCGACACCGACCAGATCATCCCCGCCGTCTACCTCAAGCGGGTCAGCCGCACGGGGTTCGAGGACGGCCTGTTCGCCGAGTGGCGCAAGTCCGACCCGGACTTCGTGCTCAACCGTCCCGAGTACGAGGGCGCGTCCGTCCTGGTGGCCGGGCCGGACTTCGGTACCGGTTCCTCCCGTGAGCACGCCGTGTGGGCGCTCCAGGACTACGGCTTCAGGGCCGTGCTGTCCTCGCGCTTCGCGGACATCTTCCGGGGCAACTCGCTCAAGGGCGGCCTGCTGACCGTCCTGCTGCCGCAGGAGGTCATCGACCGGCTGTGGGCGGCCGTCGAGGCCGACCCCGCCACCGAGGTGACCGTGGACCTCGTCGCCCGCGAGGTGCGCGCTCCGGGGGCGGACGTGCGGGAGCCGTTCGAGCTCGACGACTACACCCGCTGGCGTCTGCTGGAGGGTCTGGACGACATCGCGCTGACGCTCCGTCACACGGACGAGATCGGCGCGTTCGAGACCACGAGGGAGCCCTGGAAGCCGGTCACGCTCTAGCTCCGGAACGCCGCTCCGACACGGGATCGGGGGTCGCTGTGACTCAGCGCACCCCCGGTCCCGAATAATTTTACCTTTACTTGACGTGAGCGCTCGCTTACGGTCTTTGTGTCCTTAAGCGCGGCGTGGCCGGAGCCCGGAATCCGGTTATACGTAGGCTTTTGAGGACCACAGAAGGGGGCAAAAGGGGCTGGTTCACCACCCCCGCCCCATGCTTCCCCACCGTCGCGCAGGGTGACCTCGCAGGTCGGAAGGGGCCCGACACGCCTTGCCCGTGGGCGTTTGTATTTGTGTAAGGGCCTCTGCTTCCCCTAATTTCGTGCGAGCAAGGGGGAACCGGAGGAACCTTATGAACAAGCGTGACCTGATCGACGCGATCTCCGACCGTCTCGGAGACAAGAAGACCGCGACCGAAGCGGTCAACGCTGTGCTTGAGACCATTCAGGCCACCGTGGCGTCGGGCGACAAGGTCGCCATCACGGGCTTCGGCGTTTTCGAGAAGTCCGAGCGTGCGGCTCGTACCGCGCGCAACCCCGCCACTGGCGCCACGATCAACGTCCCCGCGAGCTTCGTTCCGAAGTTCCGCGCTGGCGCTGACTTCAAGGCGCTCGTCAACGGCGACAAGAAGTAGCCCTCACCGCCGCCAGGCGGTCAGGACGCACCCGCCCGGGTTCCCACGAGGGGCCCGGGCGGAGTGCTGTCCGGGGCCGGTCCGGGCACGTCGTCGCCGCCCGTGGGCGGTCCCTGCGTCCCGGCGTCGGCCTCAGGACCGGGCCCGCCCGTGCGTCCGGTCCGCGTGACCGGTCGGGAGACGCTCCAGCAGCGCGCTCGTCCGGGGGCCCACGCCCATCTCCGCGACGGCCGCCAGGTCCTCAGGGGTGTCCACGTCCCGCCGGACCGACGCCACGTCGGGGATCAGCAGCTCCCGAGCTCCACCGGCCAGGTGACGCGCGCGTGAGGCCCCCTCGAAGGCCGGGGCCAGTCGACCGCCGGGCGCCGCGGCCAGCAGGGTGGTCCCCGCTCCGGGCGTGTCCGCCAGGAACGACCGTCCGTGGGTCGAGGCGGCTGTCAGGACCCGCTCCAGCTCCTCCGGGCGCAGCGCGGGCAGGTCGGCCGAGAGCGCGCACACGCCGAACCCCGGGAACCCGGCCGCGGCGACCCGCGCCCCGTGCTCCAGGGCGGGGTTGAGACCTCCGCCCGGCTCGCCGCCGACCACCGCCGCGCCCAGCTCCGTCAGTTCGGCGCGCGCACGCGGGTCCTCGGTGACGGCGAACACCGCCGCCGTCGCCGCGCACGCCAGTGCGGCGGCCACCGTGTCGCAGGCGATCGCGAGCGCCAGTTCCTCCCGCAGGTCCCCGGCGGCCCGGGCCAGTCGTGTCTTGGCGCGACCGAGGTGCTTCACTGGAACGATCAGGGACCAGCGCGCCCCGAGGTGCGAGGCCCCGTCACGCTCTCCAAAGCCGGTCACGCTTCCCCCGGGACGTCGATACGGCCACGACAGTGACGAGGGTAGGCCTTCGGGGTACGGCGCGGCGCGGGCGCCCTGGGTGTGTCCGTCCGGGCCGGAGACGGCGTCACCCGGAACTTCGGTACACGTCCTAGACTGAGTCGGTTGAGCTTCCGTGGTCCGGACCGGGCCGGGAGCGAGAAGTGAGGAGTCCCCCGTGGCCAAGCAACGAGAATCGCGATGGGTCAAGTGGGTCGTGTCCCGCATCGTCCGGTTCGTCCTGTGGTTCGTGACCAAGCCCGAGTGGAAGGGCACCGAGAACGTGCCCGCCCAGGGCGGGGTGATCATCGCCGCCAACCACCTGTCGGTGACCGACCCCCTGACCGTCGCGCACTTCCTCTACATCGGTGCCCGCCGCTGGCCGACCTTCACCATGAAGGACGGGGTCATGAAGATCCCCGTGGTCCGCTCGGTGGCCAGGAGCACCGGCCAGATCCCGATCAAGCGCGGCAGCGCCGACGCGGTCAAGGCACTGGGTGAGGCGGAGAAGGCGCTGGTCCAGGACGGTTCGTCGGTGATCTTCTACCCGGAGGGCACCTGCACCCGCGACCCCGAGCTGTGGCCGATGACCGCCAAGAACGGCGTGGCCCGGCTGGCCCTGACCACGGGTGTCCCGGTCGTCCCGGTCGCGCACTGGGGTGAGCAGGAGATCCTGCCCTACGGCGAGAAGAAGCCCCGTCTGCTGCCCCCGCGCAAGCGCATCCAGTTCAGCGCCGGTCCGCCGGTGGACCTGTCCGAGTTCCGGGACCAGCCGCTCACCGCGACCGTCCTCGACGGCGCCACCCGGGCGATCATGGCCGACATCACCGCCCTCCAGGCGGGCATCCGCGGTGAGCAGCCGCCCGCCGAGCCCTTCGACTACCGGAAGGCCCGCCAGCAGGAGGCCGAGGCCCGGCGCGCGGAGCGCGAGGAGGCCGGGAACGACATCGTGGGCGCCGAGGACGCGGGCGCCGACACCGACAACGGGAAGAACAGCACGGGGGCATGAGCGACCAGATGAGCGCTGAGAACGTGAAGGTCGCGGTTCTGGGCAGCGGGTCCTGGGGGACCACGTTCGCCAACATCGTCGCGGACGCGGCCGACCTGGCGCGCAAGAACGGCGAGGGCCCCGTGGCCGAGGTGGTCCTGTGGGGCCGCCGGGCCGAGGTGGTCGACGCGGTCAACGAGTCCTCGGAGAACCCGGACTACTTCCCGGGGGTCACGCTCAACGGGGGGCTGCGCGCCACCACGGACCCGGCCGAGGCGCTCACCGGCGCCCGGGTCGTGGTGCTGGCCGTCCCCTCGCAGACCCTGCGGGAGAACCTCGCCTCCTGGCGCGGGCACATCGCGGAGGACGCGGTGGTCGTCAGCCTCATGAAGGGCGTCGAGCTCGGCACCCTCATGCGGATGAGCCAGGTCGTCGGTGAGGTCCTGGGTCTGCCCCGGGAGCGGATCGCGGTCGTGTCCGGCCCCAACCTGGCCCGGGAGATCATCGAGCGCCAGCCCGCCACCGCCGTGGTGGCCTGCCCGCACGAGGAGACCGCCGTCCACCTCCAGGGGCTCTTCAAGTCCGCGTACTTCCGCCCCTACACCAGCACCGACCTGGTGGGCGTGGAGATCGGCGGCGCGATGAAGAACGTGATCGGCCTGGCGGTCGGCGTCGCGGAGGGCATGGGGTTCGGTGACAACACCAAGGCCTCGCTGATCACGCGGGGCCTGGCCGAGACCACCCGGCTCGCGGTCACGCTCGGCGCGGACGAGCACACCCTGTCCGGTCTGGCCGGGATGGGCGACCTGGTGGCGACATGCTCGTCCCCGCTGTCGCGGAACCGGACCTTCGGTGAGAAACTGGGCGCGGGCAAGACCCTCGAACAGGTCGTCGCGGAGACGAAGCAGACGGCGGAGGGGGTCAAGTCCTCCGAGTCCATCCTCGAACTCGGGTGGACCCACGGGGTCGACATGCCCATCACCGAGGCCGTCGTCAAGATGATGCACCACGACATGAGTCCGGCCCAGGCGCTGCTGGCGTTCATGTCACGCAGCACCAAGCCGGAGCGCTACGGGGTCTGAGAGCGAGCACGATGACACACACACCCGGTTCCGGGAGCGCGGGGGAGCACACGCGGGCGGTACGGGCCCCGGAGGCCCCCGTCCCCACCGAACGCCCCATGCGGATGCCCGTCCACCGCGCCACCACCTACGCGTTCGACACCTCGCAGGGGTTCGCGGACGTGCTGGCCGGTACGCGTGACGGCTACTCCTACGCCCGCATCGACAGCCCCACCGTGGACGCCTTCGCGGACGCGGTCGCGGCGCTGGAGGGCGCGGGGCTCCCGGACCGGGTGCGCGGCCAGGCCTTCGCCTCCGGCATGGCGGCCCTCAGCACCGTGCTGCTCGCCCTCACCGAGGCAGGGGCGCACGTGGTGGCCTCCCGCTCGATCTACGGCAACACCTACTCGCTGCTGGACCGGCTGATGCGCCGGTTCGGCGTGCGCACGGACTTCGTGGACGTCACCGACCTCGACGCCGTGGCCGCGGCGGTCACCCCCGAGACCCGGGTGGTGTTCACCGAGACCCTGTCCAACCCGGCCATGACCGTCTCCGACCTGCCCGGCCTGGCGCGGATCGCGCGTGCGGCGGGCGCCGCCCTGGTGGTGGACTCCACGTTCGCCTCCCCGGCGGTCTGCCGCCCGCTGGAGTTCGGCGCGGACGTCGTCGTGCACTCGGCCACCAAGTACCTGGGCGGGCACAGCGACACCACCGGCGGCGTGGCCGTGGCCGCCCCCGCCCTGATCGACCGCGTCCGCGCCGCCCGGATCGACCTCGGGCCGTGCCTGGCCCCGGACGAGGCCTACCTGCTGCACCGGGGGCTGGAGACCCTGCCGCTGCGGGTCGAGCGCCAGTGCGCGACCGCCGCGGCCTTCGCCCGGGCCCTGGAGGGGCACCCCCTGGTGGAGCGGGTCGACCACCCGTCGCTGCCCTCGCACCCCGGGCACGAGCTCGCGGGCAAGCTCTTCGACGAGGGCCGCCACGGGGCCGTGGTCACCGTGCACCCGCGCGGCGGCCGGGACGAGGGCATGGCCTTCGCGGACCGCCTGGAGCTGGCCACCATCGCGGCCTCGCTCGGCGGCACGCACACGCTGGCGGGGCACGTGGCGTCGACCTCGCACCGGAACATGAGCGAGGCCGAGCTGACCGCCGCCGGTGTCTCCCCGGGCGCGGTCCGGTTCTCCATCGGCCTGGAGGACCCCCGGGACCTCATCGAGGACGCCCTCGCGGCTCTCGACGGGGGAAAGTGACACACGGGCGCTTTTCACCCGTACCGGATTCATCAGCAGGCGAGATAGGGTCAGGCAGCATGTCGTCCGAGCAGCGCAAGATTCGGGTCGCCGTCGTCTTCGGCGGTCGTAGTTCCGAGCACGAGATCTCCTGCGTCACGGCGGGCAGCGTCCTGTCCGTGATCGACCAGGACCGATACGAGGTCGTCCCGGTGGGGATCACGCCCACCGGCAACTGGGTCCTGACCTCGGGCGATCCCGAGAGCCTGCGCATCGACGCGGCGACCAAGGCCCTGCCGACCGTCTCGGAGGAGGGCACGGACATCGCCCTGCCCTTCGACACGGCGGGCCAGCTCATGACCGTCAGCCCCGACCAGGGCACGCGGCGGCTGGCCGAGGTCGACGTGGTCCTGCCGCTGCTGCACGGCCCCTTCGGTGAGGACGGCACCATCCAGGGCCTCTTCGAGATGATGGGCGTGCGCTACGCGGGCGCCGGGGTGTTCTCCAGCGCCGCCGCCATGGACAAGGTCTTCATGAAGGCCCTGCTGGTCGGCAACTCCATCCCCACCAGCGACTACGTGGCGATCACCGAGCGCACCTGGCGGACCGAGCGCAAGAAGGTCCTGGACGACGTCGCGGAGCTGGGCCGGACGGTGTTCGTCAAGCCCGCCCGCGCCGGGAGCAGCGTCGGCATCAGCAAGGTGCGGGACTCCTCGGACACCGACGCCGTGGTCGCCGCCGTCGAGGCCGCCCGCGAGCACGACCCCAAGGTGCTGGTCGAGGCGCAGGTCATCGGCCGCGAGATCGAGTGCGGGGTGCTGGAGTCCGAGGACGGCGGCACCCCCGACGTCTCGTTCCCCGCCGAGGTGCACGTGGCCGAGGGTTTCGACTTCTACGACTTCGAGGCCAAGTACCTGTCCACGAGCGGTCTCACCATCCCCGCCGAGATCCCGGAGGAGGCCACCGCCCGCCTGCGCGCGATGGCCGCCGACGTCTTCGAGGCCATGGGCTGCGAGGGGCTGGCCCGGGTGGACTTCTTCTACACCGAGGACGGCCGGATCCTCGTGAACGAGCTCAACACGATGCCCGGTTTCACGCCGTCGTCGGCCTTCCCGCAGATGTGGGGCGCCACCGGCCTGGACTACGCCGCCCTCGTCGAGCGCATGATCACCACGGCGCTGCGCCGTGACCCCGGCCTGCGCTGACCGCACGGGAACGAGAGGAGGGGGCGGACGACCCGGAGTCGTCCGCCCCCTCGTGTGTCGAGGTCCCACAGAGGCCTGAGGTGGCTACTGGGGCTTCTGCGGTGTCTCGGGCGGGTTCGGGTCGGAGTCCGGCGACGTGCTCGGCTCCTGGGGCGTCTCGGGCAGCAGCTCGCGCGCGAGGATGGTCCCGCCGGCGGTCGCCGCCGGGAACACCGCCACGGCGACGAACGGGATCGCGAGCAGGAAGTAGGTGGGGACCGCGAAGCCCAGGGCGCGCCAGCGCCGGGTCCCCATGAAGCGGCGCCGGTCGCTTACGAGCAGCAGGCCACGGCGGTCGAAGGCGCTGGCCGTCAGTTCGATGCACAGGAGCCAGCCGCCCATCACGGCGGTCAGGACCGGTCCGATCAGCCAGCCGAGCAGCGGGATCAGCCCCAGCAGGAACGCGCAGACGGTCACCACGAGGGAGACCAGCACGATTCCCAGGGACTGCCGGATCGCCCGGGCCACCCCGGCGGCCAGGGACTCGTCCTGTGCCTCGGGCGCCCCGCCCAGCTCCTGTTCGACCAGCTCCGCGATCCGGTCGTAGACGGGCGCGCCCAGGGTCAGGGTGACGGTCGTGAACGCCACCACCATGATCAGGACCGCCCCGGCGAGCAGACCCACGGACAGGGCTCCGCGCAGCAGCCCCTGCCAGACGGTGTCCCACTCACGGGCGAACGGCGTCGCCCACGCGACCAGGTCCGTCAGGTTCACCGCGAGCGTGATCAGCGCCGCCAGGAACAGCAGGGACGTCACGAGAGCGGGCAGCGCGCCCAACAGGAACAGGCGTGGTTTACGGAGCACGATCGCCAGACCGCGCAGCAGAACGCCGAAACCACCGAAGACCTCACGTACGGGATTCACGGGCGAACACTAGCGCCCCGGAAGGGCCGGTTCCACTCGTCGCCCGCCACCGCCCTCAACGGACGCCTACGGCGCGGTACCAGCCCGCCCGTCGCCCGCCACCACCCTCAACGGACGCCTACGGCGCGGTACCAGCCTTCCTGCTCCATCAGCTCCGCGTGCGTTCCGGACTGGATCACCCGGCCGTCGCGGACCACGTGGACGCGGTCCACCCGGTCCAGCCCGGTGAGGTCGTGGGTGATGAGCAGGGTCGAGAACCCCTCGGCGGCGTCGAGCAGGTCGTCCACCACAGCGTCGCGGGTGTCCGGGTCCAGGTGCGCGGTCGGCTCGTCCAACACCAGCACGCGCGGCGCGGCCAGCACCGCGCGGGCCAGCGCCAGCCGCTGCCGCATCCCGCCGCTCAGGCCCATGCCGTGCGACCCCACCTGGGTGTCCAGGCCCTTGGGCATCGCCTCGACCTCACCGGCCAGCCGCGCCCTGCGCAGCGCCGCCCACAGCTCCTCGTCCCCGGCTCCCGGGCTCGCCAGGCGCAGGTTCTCCCGGAGCGTGGAGGCGAACACGTGCGGGTCCTGGGGGACCCCGCTCACCACCCGGCGGACCTCGTCGGCCGGGTAGTCGGTCACGTCCACCCCGCCGATCTCCACACGACCGCCGTCCGGGTCCCGGAAGCGCAGCAGCACCGAGGCGAGCGTGCTCTTGCCCGCGCCGCTCGGACCGACCACCGCGACCGTCTCCCCGGCGGGGATCTCCAGGTCCACCCCGTCCAGCGCCCACGGCTCCTCGGGGCCGTACCGCACGCGCAGGTCGCGGATCCGCACCGTGGCGTCGGCGTCAGGGTCGATCTCCAGGCCCTCCCTCGCGGGCGGCGCGACCGCGGGAGGCGTGTCCAGGACGCCGAACAGTCGCTCGCCACTGGCCCGGATCGCACCCAGCCGGGCCGCGACGGCGGGCAGCGGGGCGACGATCTCGAAGGCGGCCAGTGTCGTCAGCACCAGCACCGCCAGCGCGGTCGGGCCGATCGTCCCCTCCTCCACGGCGAGCACACCCAGGAAGAGCGCGCCCCACACGGTCAGCCCGGTGATGAGGGCGGTGGCCCCGGCACTCAGCCCCAGGGTGGCCGCGTCCCGTCGGGCCACGCGCGTGAGCTCGGCGTCCGCCTCGTTCACCCGGGCCACCTGACGCTCCATGGCCCCGTAGGCGACCAGGTCCGGAGCACCCTGGAGGGTGTCGACCAGGGTCGTGGAGAGTCGGCCCCGTGCGCGGGCCTCCCGCCGTCCGGGGCCGCGCCCCAGCGCTGCGGCGGCCAGCGGCACCGCGAGTCCGGCGAGCAGCAGGCCCGCGGCGAGCAGCAGGCCCCCGGGGACGTACACCACGGTCAGGAACAGCACCGTGGCCCCACCGGTGACCACCGACACCAACGGTGGGGTGAGGCCGCGCACCAGCAGGTCGAGGGTGGCCTCGGTGTCGTTGACCAGGCGCGACACCAGGTCGCCGGAGCGGAACCGGCCGAACGGTTCGGTGCGGGCCAACCGCTCGTACACCCGGACCCGCACCTCGGCCAGGGTCCGGAACGCCGCGTCGTGGGTGACCAGCCGTTCCAGGTAGCGGGTGACGCCCTTGCTCACCCCCAGCGCCCGGGTGGCGACCACGGCCACGCTCAGCGCGGTGATCGACGGGTGGTCGGCGGCGGTCGCCAGCATCCACGCGGCCACGCCCAGCAGGGCCACGCCCGACCCGGTGGCGGCGGCGCCGAGCAGCACGCCCAGCGCGAACCGTGCGCTCCGGGGCCGGGCCAGACCGATCATCCGGCGCAGCGGGTCCCGGCGCCGTTCCCGCCCACCGACCTCCGGCGGGGCCGTCCCGGCGCTCATCGGCGGGCCTCCCGGGTGAGCAGGGGAAGCGCGGCGGTCCGGAGGCGGGCCCCGAGTGCGGACTCGGCCCATGCGGTGTCATGCGCGACGATCACGGCGGTGCGTCCCTCCAGCAGGCGGGCCACGGCGGTCCGTACCGCCCTGGCGTTCTCGGGGTCGAGGTGCGCGGTGGGCTCGTCCAGCAGGACCAGCGGCGCGTCCCGGCACAGCGCCCGGGCCAGGGCGATCCGCTGCCGCTGCCCGGCGGACAGACGCGCGCCCCGCTCGCCCAGTCGGGTCCCGTAGCCCTCGGGGAGCGCGGAGACGAACGTGTCGGCCTCGGCCAGCCGGGCCGCCTCCCGCACCCGCTCCATGTCGGCGTCGGGCGCGCCCAGCCGGATGTTGTCCGCGACGGACACGTCGAACAGGTAGGGGTGCTGGGGGACCCAGGCGACGCCGAGCCGCCAGTCGTCGGGGGGTACGTCGTCCATCGGGGTCCACTCGCCCCCGGGCGCCCGTACGCTGATCCGCCCCTCGGTGGGTTCCCCGAGCCGCAGCAGGAGGGACAGCAGGGTGGTCTTGCCGGACCCGCTGGGGCCGGTGAGCAGCAGGTGCTCCCCGGACCGGACGGTCAGGTCCAGCCCGGACAGGGCGGGCACCTCGCGCCCCGGGTACAGCAGCCCCACCCCCTCGAACCGGATGTCGCCCGAGGCGGCGGGGGAGGGGACGCCGGTCGGAGCCGGGGTCGGCCGCTCCTCGCCGCCCCCGTCCGGAGACCGCGACCCGCGCTTGCGATCCAGCTCGGTGAAGACCTGGTCGGCGGCGGCCACGCCCTCCATGCTCGCGTGGAAGCGGGCCCCCACCTCGCGCAGCGGCAGGTAGGCCTCGGGGGCGAGGATCAGGACCAGCAGGGCGGTCTGGTAGTCCATGTGCCCGCCCAGCAGGCGCAGCCCCACCTCGACGGCGACCAGCGCCACCGCGAGGGTCGCCAGGAGCTCCAGGGCGAAGGCCGAGAGGAACGCGATCCGCAGCGTGCCCATGGTCGCGGACCGGTGGTCCTCCCCGACCTTCCGGATGATCGCGGCCTGCGCCTTGGCGCGGCGGAACACCGCGAGGGTCGGCAGCCCCTCCACCACGTCGAGGAAGTGCCCGCCCAACCGGCTCAGCAGCCGCCACTGGCGTTCGGTGCGCTGCTGGGTGTGCATGCCGATCAGCGCCATGAAGATCGGGATGAGCGGCAGCGTCACCAGGATGACGATCCCGGAGATCCAGTCCGCCCAGAACACGACGGCCAGCACCGCGAACGGCACGATGCAGGCCAGGACGAGCTGGGGCAGGTAGCGGGAGAAGTACTCGTCGAGGGCGTCCAGGCCCCGGGTGGCCAGGGTGACGAGTTCCCCGGCCCGGGGCGACCCGTCCTCCCGGTCGCCGCCCTCCGCCAGCCACACCTTGCCCGAACCGGTCACGTGGGCGACCAGCCGCCGCCGCAGCTGTGACTTCGTGCGGGCGGCGCTGTGCAGGGCGGAGGCCTCCGCGAGGTAGGACAGCAGGGCGCGGACGACCGCGACGGCGGCCACCGAGGCGATCATCCAGCCCAGGGCGTCCAGCCCCTCTCCGGCCCAGACCCCGGTGATGACCCGGGCGAGCAGCCAGGCCTGGGCGAGGATGAGGCCCGTGATCAGCACCCCGCTGACGACGGTGACGGCCAGGTGGGTCCTGACCGCGTCCGCGGTGCGCACCAGTCGTGGATCGAGCGGTTTCATCTGCGAGGAACCTCGTGGCGTCGGAGCCCGGCCGGACCGGTGGGGCTGGTGGGGCGGATGCGTCGTGTACGCGGGGGCAGGGTGCGGGGCCCGGTTCCAGTATCCGGGTCGGCCCCCGGTCGGGCCGTACCCTCCGCGACCCGGGGCGACGCGGGAGGCGGAGGGCACGGCGACACGGGACCGGCCCCGGTCAGGAGGCCTGGTCCGGTCCGCCTCCACCGGTGGTGCCGGGGGTGGCGGCGTGGGCGGCGGGGGCGTGGGCGGACAGGCTGACCTGTTCGCGGGTGACCCGCTTGCGGAAGACCCAGTAGCTCCAGGACTGGTAGCCGATCACCAGCGGCAGGAACACCAGCGCCACCCACGACATCACGGTGAGCGTGTAGTCGGCGGAGGAGGCGTTCTCGACGGTGAGGCTGAAGGCCGCGTCGGTGGTGGACGGGAGCACGTCGGGGAACAGCGCCCCGAACAGCGCGGTCACGGCGGCCAGGATGGTCACCGCCGTGGCCACGAACGACCATCCCTCGCGCCGGTACCAGGAGGCGACCACACCGGCCACCAGCGCCAGGGCTGCGATCAGCACGAGCGGCAGTGTCCACGGCTTGCCGTGGGCGAACTGGGTCCAGAGCAGGAACCCGGCGCCCGCGGGGACCGCGACGCAGGCGGCCACCAGCGTGGCCCGGCGGGCGCGGACCCGGACCGGCCCGTCGGTCTTGAGGGTCAGGAAGACGGCGCCGTGCAGGGTGAACAGCGACAGCGTCGTCACCCCGCCGAGCAGGGCGTACGGGTTGAGCAGGTCCAGCAGGGACGCGGTCACGATGTGGTCGGAGTCCATCGCCACGCCCCGGACGATGTTGGCGAAGGCGACGCCCCACAGGAAGGCGGGGACGGAGCTGCCGAAGAAGATCGCCCGGTCCCACCAGTCCTGCCAGCGGGGGTCGTCGCGCTTGCCCCGGTACTCGAAGGCCACGCCGCGCAGGATGAGCGCGATGAGGATGAGGAACAGCGGCACGTAGAACCCGCTGAACAGGGACGCGTACCAGGCGGGGAAGGCGGCGAACATGGCGCCGCCCGCCGTGAGCAGCCACACCTCGTTGGCGTCCCAGACCGGGCCGATGGAGTTGATGGTGACCCGTCGGTCCACGGAGTTGCGCCTGCCCATGAAGGGCAGCAGGGTGCCCACCCCGAAGTCGAATCCCTCCAGGACGAAGTACCCGATCCACAGGACCGCGATGGCGACGAACCAGATGACGGCCAGTTCCATGGTCGTTGGCTCCTAGTAGCTGAAGTGGGGGATCTGGGACTCGTCCTCGTCGTTCTCCAGATCCGGGACGAGGTGCGAGGGGCCCTTCTTGACGTACTTCCACAGCAGGCCGACCTCGATGACGAACAGCAGCCCGTACACGGCGGTGAAGATGCCCAGGCTCATGGCGACCGTCCCGAGGCTGACCCCGGGGGAGACGCTGTTCGCGGTGAGCAGTTCGCCGTGGACGGTCCAGGGCTGGCGTCCCATCTCGGTGAGCACCCACCCGAAGATGTTGGCGAGCAGGGCGGAGGGCAGCGCGGCGATCGCGGCGTAGTAGAACCACCGGCTCCTCGGCAGGCGCGTCCGTCCCCGGGTGAGCCACAGCCCCAGGGCGGCCACGGCCACCCCGAAGATCCCGAAGCCCATCATCAGGCGGAAGGCCCAGTACACGACGAACACGTTGGGGATGTAGTCCCCCGGCCCGTAGTACTCCTCGTAGGCCTCCTGGAGGTTGTTCATCCCGTGCACCTCGCCGTCGAAGTGCCCGGTGGCCAGGAAGCTCAGGATGTTGGGGACGCCGACGTCGATCGGGTTGTACCGGGCTTCGGTGTCGCCGACCGCGAAGGTGGAGAAGGGCGCGCCCTCCTCCGTCTCCCACAGGGCTTCGGCGGCGGCGAGCTTCATGGGTTCGTACTCGGCGGCGAGCTTGGCCTGGTGGTCGCCCGAGACGAACGTGAGCGCCCCGGCCAGCAGAGTGAAGACCAGGCCGACCTTCAGGGTGGAGCGGAAGAGCGCGAGGTCCCGCTTGGGCGGGGTGACGCCGACCTCGCCGGTGTCGTCGTGCCGGGTGTTGCGCCACAGCTTGAAGGCGCTGACCGCGACCACGAAGAGTCCGGCGGTGACGAAGGCGGCCGAGACGGTGTGCAGGTACGTGGACCAGGCCTGGTCGTTGCTGAGCACGGCCCAGATGTCGTTGAGTTCGGCGCGGCCGTTCTCCGGGTTGACCTCGTAGCCGACCGGGCGGCGCATCCAGGCGTTGGCGGCCAGGATGAAGTACGCCGACAGGTTGGTGCCGACCGCGACCACCCAGATGCAGGCCAGGTGGACGCCGCGCGGCAGGCGGTGCCACCCGAAGATCCACAGCCCGATGAACGTGGACTCCAGGAAGAAGGCGAGGAGGGCCTCCATCGCGAGGGGCGCCCCGAAGACGTCCCCGACGAAGCGCGAGTACTCGCTCCAGTTCATGCCGAACTGGAACTCCTGCACGATCCCGGTGACCACGCCCATGGCGAAGTTGATCAGGAACAGCTTGCCGAAGAACTGGGTGGCCTGGAGGTACTCGTGTCGTCCGGTGCGGTACCAGAAGGTCTGGAGCACGGCCACGATGAACGACAGCCCGATCGTCAGGGGGACGAAGAGGAAGTGGTAGATCGTGGTGACGCCGAACTGCCACCTCGCCAGGTCTAGTGCTTCCATGCCCGCCCTCTCAATTACCGACTGCCGGTAGTACTACGAACTGTAGTGCTACGGCTTGTCGTATGTGGGGGCGCCCCCCTGAGAGACCGGACACGTCGGGGAGGGGGCGGTCGGGCGGGAGCCGGGAACGTCCCCGCGCGACCGGTGAGGACCCCGGTGGCACAGCCAACGCCTCGGACGACGGGAACGCCCCGGGACAGCACGACGGCGCGCCCCCGTCTCCGGGGACGCGCCGTGACACCGTGTCTCCTCGCCCGCCCGTCGTCCTCCCGAGGCAGGGCTCCCGCGCGGCGGCGGGACGTTACCGGCGCAGCTCCAGCAGCCGCTCCATGTTGTCCACCTCGGACTGCTGCGCGTCGACCATGCCCTGGGCGAAGGTCGTGACCAGGTCCTCGTTGCCGAGCTCCACCTCGGCCTCGGCCATGTCGATCCCGCCGAGGTGGTGGGCGATCATCAGCTCCAGGAAGAGGACCTCGGCCTCCTCGCCCTCGGCGTCGGTGAGCCGGACCATCTCCTCCTCGGTGGCCCAGCCCGGCATGGTCTCGGGCACCACGCCCTCACCGCCGCCGTGGTCGTGGGCGGCCATCCAGGTCATCGGGGGCTCGGAGGCGCGGGCGGTCAGACCCCACGAGCTCAGCCACCCCTGCATCATCCCGATCTGCGCCTGCTGGGTCCGCGCCATGTCCGTGGCGATCGTGTGCACCTCGACGTCGTCGGTCCTGTCCATGACGAGCAGCGCCATGTCCACGGCCTGGGCGTGGTGGGTGCTCATGTCACGCAGGAAACCGGCGTCGGCGCTGGTGTCCAGCGGGTACGACGGGCGGCCCAGGAGCAGCCCCCCGACCAGGGCGAGGGCGACCAACGTCACGGTCATCCAGAGCGGAACCGAACGTCCCGGCGAGGAGGGAGCGGAGGTGTCGCCCTCGTCCTCCGGGTTCGCGTCGGACTCGGCCGTTCCGTCCTCGTACGACTCCTCGTCGGCACGGTCGGTGTCGTCGGACGCCGCCCCGGTCACATGCCCCATCTGAACCACCCTGGTCAAATCGCACCACTCTGATGCCAAAGTAGAGGATAGGAAAGTCCCTTTCGACCACATCCAGCCCAGGAGAACCAGTGGCCAAGAAGACGAAGGCGGAGGAGCGTCGCGCTCGCGCCGCCGCCCTGCGGGAAGAGCAGCGCAAGAAGGAACGCCGCGCCAAGATCCTCAAGATCGCAGGGATCAGCGTAGCCTCCGCGGCGGTCCTGGGTCTCCTGGGAACCGCGGTCTTCATGGAGTTCCGCTCCCGCAACATCTCCGGCGTGCAGGAGTACGCCATCGACGAGTACAACCACGTTCCGGACGGCCAGCGCGTGGACTACGCGCAGTCCCCGCCGGTCGGCGGCCAGCACTGGAACAGGTGGCAGAACTGCGGGGTGTACACCGAGCCGCTGATGCCGGAGTTCGCCGTCCACTCCCTGGAGCACGGCGCGGTCTGGATCACCTACGAACCGGACATCGCGGAGGACCAGATCGAGGCGCTCCAGGGTTTCTACAACCCCGGCGACTACCTGGTCATCAGCCCCTACGAGGGTGAGATGGACGCGCCGATCGTCGCCTCCAGCTGGGGCCGCCAGATCACCGCCGACAGCGCGGACGACGAGGACCTCGCCCGCTACGTCCAGTACTACGAGCGCGGCCAGGACGTCCCCGAGCCCGGCGCCGCCTGCTCCGGCTCCATTTCGTTCACCGCCGCCGAGATCGAGGCCGAGATCGCGGAGGACGGCCCGGACGCCGAGTCCCTGGAAGGCGCGGACAGCGACGAGTCCGGCTCCGACGCCGACAACGAGGACACCGACTCCGAGACCACCGACGAGCCCAGCGCCGCTCCCGAAGAGGACACGGAGTAGGGCCGAGACATCCCCCCGGAACGCGAACGTGGGGCCGCAGGCGACCTTCCCGCCTGCGGCCCCACACGTGTGTCGGGAGGTGGGCGCCCCCCGAAGCGGTCACCGACCGCTGTCGGCGCGCTCTTCCAGGTGCTCGGAGATCAGGTCGCTCAGTTCGCTGAGCGCGGGGGCGGGGGCGCCGTAGGAGGGCGGAACCGTCAGCTCGACGTAGGCCTCGCGCTCGACCGCCGTGTACACGGTGGGGGCGTCCTCGGGCTGGGGAAGCCACGCCACACCGTTGACCTCCTCCAGGATCGAGTCCATCTCCAGGGAGGCGGGCCGGGGCACACCGCAGCGCAGCCCGATGGGCGGGTCGCCCCAGGCGGCCATGATCTCCGACTCGGGCTGAACGGTCGCGCGGTCGGCGCCGAGCAGCGTCTCCGGGAGGTCCGCGACCAGCGCGCCACACGCCTCCGCGGTCTGACCGTCCGTCTCGGGGGGCTGCATCTGCACGGTCTGGCCGCCGCAACCGGCCGTCACCAGGACGACGGCGAGGGCCGCTCCGAAGTAGCGCTTGTGCACGGGCAACCTCGCTCCGTCGACTCGGTCGACCTCAGATGTTGACGATGGGACAGGTAAGGGTACGGGCGATGCCGTCCAGACGCTGAATCCGGGCGACGACGAGGGAGCCCAGGGCGTCCATGTCCTCCGCCCGCGCCTGCACGATCACATCGTAGGGACCGGTGACGTCGTTCGCCTGGTCGACCCCCGCGATCCCGCGCACGCGCTCCGCGACCTCGGCGGACTGGCCCACCTCGGTCTGGATCAGGATGTATGCCTGCACCATGTTGACTTCTCCTTCGTGCCGGGCCTGTGGGGTGGCGAGCGGACGTGGCCCCGGCCGGAGGGCACAGCCGATGACGAACGGATCACGAACGTGGGGCCTGACCACGGGGTCTAGACCTCTGCGCCGGAGCGTCACCGTACCCTGATCTGTGTGTTGAGCACCATTGGGGGTCTTGGTGAGTTCGCTCTGATCAAGCGCGTGACGAGCCAATTCCCCAGGACGGACGACGTAATCCTCGGACCCGGCGACGACGCCGCGGTCGTGGCCGCGCCCGACGGGCGCACGGTCGCGACCACGGACCTCCTCGTCGAGGGCCGCCACTTCCGGCGGGACTGGTCCACCGCCCGCGACGTCGGGCACCGCGCCGTGGCGCAGAACTACGCCGACGTCGCGGCCATGGGAGCGCGCCCCACGGGGCTGCTCATCGGCTTCGCCGCGCCCCCGGAACTCCCCCTGGCCTGGGCCGAGGAGTTCACCCTCGGCGTGCGCGACGAGTGCGCCAGGGCCGGGGGAGCGGTGGTGGGCGGCGACACGGTGGGATCGGACACCCTGACCATCGCCGTCACCGCCCTGGGCGACCTGGAGGGGCGCGCCCCGGTCCGCCGTGACGGTGCCCGCCCCGGGGACGTGGTCGCCTACACCGGTCACCTCGGCCTGTCCGCCGCCGGGCTGGCCCTCCTGGAGCGGGGCGTCGACGGACCGGCGGCGTGCCTGTCCGAGCACCGCAGGCCGAGCCCGCCCTATCTCGCGGGTCCCGAGGCGTCCCGGCTCGGCGCGACCGCCATGCTCGACGTGAGCGACGGTCTCGTCCAGGACCTCGGACACGTCTGCCGGGCCAGTGGCGTCAGCGTCCGCCTGGAGTCGGAGGGGTTGCGGCCCGAATCCGCACTCCTCGAAGCCGTCCGTGTACTCGGGGCTTCTGCGGGGAAGGCTGAGGAAGCCGCCCGTCGCCTGATGGTGGCCGGCGGCGAGGACCACGCGCTCGCGGCGGTCTTCCCCCCGGAGGTCGTGCTCCCGGAGCACTGGCACCGCGTGGGGACCGTGGGCGAGGCACCTGAGGAGGGCGGACGGCCCTCCGTCACGGTGGACGGAAACGTGGTCGAGCGCGGTGGGTGGGATCATTTCCGACGGGACTGAGCCCGTTTGGATTTGTCCTGTTTGGCTGGGGCGCTAGGCTTTGCCATCGCGGTCAGCGTTGGCCTACGGACAGTGGTCCGGCCTCGCGGGGCCCGAACCCGCGGCGATCCACCGAGGTGAGGACCCTGGTCCGCGTGGCCGTCGGCCCGGGGTGAGCAGGGCGAGCGGAACGACGTCGGAGGGCGGCACATGGGGCGGCATGGCTAGGCGGCACGGCCATCGTCGTGGAGCCCACCGCAGCGAACCGGAGAACGCCGGGGCGCTGCGGCGGTTCGGCGGACTCCTGGAGAGCACGGTGCCCAAACGGGTCGAACCGCCGAGGCTGCTCAACGTCCTCGTCGTCTCCGGGGTGATCCTCGGGCTGCTCCTGTTCGGCTACAGCACCACACAGATCTACCTTCAGTTCGGCGGCCCGCCCGGTGCGACGGAGGCCCCCGGCCCGCAGGACGGGGGGGCCGACCCCACCCAGGACGCCTCCCCGCGCCCGGACCGGGGCGGTGCCTCGTCCGGGGAGGGGAGCACCGGACCACAGACCCAGGCCGGGTCGGACCCCACGGCCGTCTCGTACCGGGTGCTGGAGGCGACGGCGGTCGGCTTCACCGGCCGGGTGACCGTCACCAACACCTCGCGGAGCCGGCTCGACGCGTGGGAGCTGGCCCTGGCCTTCGAGAGCGCCGACGTCACCGAGGTCCACGACGCGGACTGGGAGCCGTTGGAGGACGGCATCCTGGCCCGCCAGTCCGGGACCGAGGGACACCTGGAGCCTGGGGAGTCGGCCACGCTGACCTTCGACGCGATCGGTGCCTCCCAGAGCCCCGTGCGGTGCTCCCTCAACGGCCACGTGTGTGACCTGTAGCTCCGCTGGCTCCGATCGCCGCTCGCGCCACGCGCTTCACCCGGGCACCGGTTCCGGACAGCACGAAGGCCCCCCGACCGGAGTCGGAGGGCCCTTCGAGAACTACGGGTGGGAGGGACCCTAGCGGGTCACCTTGCCAGCCTTGATGCACGAGGTGCACGCGTTCACACGCTTGGGCGTGCCGCCCACGCGGGTGCGAACGGTCTGGATGTTGGGGTTCCAGCGGCGGCGGGTGCGACGGTGCGAGTGGGAAACACTGTTACCGAACCCTGGTCCCTTGCCGCAGACGTCGCAGACGGAAGCCACGGTAACTCCATTCAAGTGCTCGGGATCGCGCACGTCGCCGCACGCGAGAGGTCATCCGGCCAGAGGAGGCCGGGTGGGCAGGCTGGCGAGGACGCCAACCGGGGAAGAGTACACGAAGGACATGCCCGAAGGTGAAATCAGACCACTGGCGGGCGTCCGTACGCGCAACGGCGGGGAACGGCGCGGCCGAGGCCTCACACACCCACCGGAGCATCGAGATCAGCCACGCGGGCATGGCGAAAACGCGATGAACTCTGACGAGTATACCCCGGTTGGGACGGGCGGACGTCAAGCTTGGCTTGACCCCGGTCGTCACACCGGAGGTCTACGGTGACAGTGACGGGCGACCCCACGAGGCCAGGACGGGAACCACAGTGAGCACCTGGGACGAGCCGCTGCGCAAAGGACCGCTCGGCGGCAGGACGGCGAAGGCACTCGCCGACAAACTCGACCTCCACACCCTCGGTGACCTGCTGCGCTACTACCCGCGCAGGTACGACCGCCGGGGCGAACTCACCGACCTCGCGCTCCTGCGCGAGGGCGAGGACGTCACCGTGCAGGCCAAGGTCCTGGACGCCCGGCGGCGCACCATCCCCGCCCGCCAGGGCCGCCGCCGCATGGACATGATGGAGGCCACCGTCACCGACGGCACCGGCCGTCTGCACCTGACCTTCTTCAACCGGGGGTCCCACCACCAGAACACCCTGGTGCCCGGGCGGCTGGCCATGTTCTCCGGCCGGGTCTCCACCTTCAAGGGCCGACGCCAGCTCGACCACCCGGAGTACGTGCTCCTGGACGACGAGGGCCTGGAAGGCGAGGCCGCGCGGGCGTACGCCAACGAGCTCATCCCCGTCTACCCGGCGGTCAAGGGGCTGGACTCCGCCACCATCGCCCGGTCGGTCGGGGTCGCCCTCGACTACGCCGTGGACATCCCCGACCCCCTCCCGCCCGAACTGCGCGACCGCAAGGGGCTCCTCGGCGTCCACCGGGCGCTCGTCCAGATCCACCGGCCCGCCGAGTGGGCCGAGGTCGGGACCGCCCGGCGCCGCCTGAAGTGGGACGAGGCCTTCGTGCTCCAGCTGGCCCTCGCCCAGCGGCGCCAGCAGGCCGAGGAGCTGCCCGCCCGGCCCCGGCCCGGCACCGACGGCGGGATCCTCGACGCCTTCGACGCCCAGCTCCCGTTCACGCTGACCGAGGGCCAGGAGGAGGTCGGTGCACGGCTGGCCGAACGGTTGAACGCCACCCATCCCATGCACTGCCTCCTCCAGGGTGACGTCGGCGCGGGCAAGACCCTGGTGGCGCTGCGCGCGATGCTGCGGGTGGTGGACTCGGGCGGCCAGGCGGTCATGCTGGCCCCCACCGAGGTCCTGGCCCAGCAGCACCACCGCTCCATCAGCGCCATGCTCGGGGCGCTCGGCCGGGCCGGGCAGATCGACGGCGCCGACACCGCGACCCGCGTCGCCCTGCTCACCGGGTCCATGAACACCGCCGCCCGGCGCGAGGCCCTGCTGGAGGCGGCCTCGGGCCAGGCGGGGATCGTCGTCGGCACCCACGCCCTGCTCCAGGAGCACGTCTCCTTCGCCGACCTCGGCCTGGTGGTCGTGGACGAGCAGCACCGCTTCGGCGTGGAGCAGCGCGACGCCCTGCGTGAGAAGGCCACGGACGGTCGCCCGCACGTGCTGGTGATGACCGCCACGCCCATCCCGAGGACCGTCGCGATGACCGTCTACGGCGACCTGGACGTGGTGGCACTCACCCAGCTGCCCCGGGGACGCGCGCCGATCTCCACCCACGTGGTCCCCGCCCACGAGAAGCCGCACTTCCTCACCCGCGCCTGGGAACGCGTCCGCGAGGAGGTGGGCCAGGGGCGCCAGGCCTTCGTGGTCTGCCCCCGGATCGGCGACGGACCCGGCGGGGAGACCGGTGACGAGGTCGAGGCCCCGCCCGAGGACGCGCCCCCGGGCGCCCGGCCCCCGCTGGCGGTGCTGGACGTGCTCGCCCGCCTCCGGGAGGGGCCGCTGGCGGACGTGCGGGTGGAGGCGCTGCACGGGCGGATGGCCCCGGACGACAAGGAGGCGGTGATGCGCCGCCTGACCTCCGGCCAGACCGACGTGGTCGTGTCCACCACCGTCATCGAGGTGGGCGTGGACGTGCCCAACGCCACGGTCATGGCGATCATGGACGCCGACCGGTTCGGGATCTCCCAGCTGCACCAGCTGCGCGGCCGGGTCGGCCGTGGCCAGCTGCCCGGGCTGTGCCTGCTGGTCACCGAGGCGGAGGAGGGCAGCCCCGCGCGTGAGCGGCTGGCCGCCGTCGCCTCGACCACGGACGGGTTCGAGCTGTCCCGCGCCGACCTGGAGATGCGCCGGGAGGGCGACGTGCTCGGAGACGCCCAGTCCGGGGCGCGTTCGAGCCTGCGCATGCTCACGCTGGTCAAGGACGAGGAGCTGATCGGGGAGGCCCGTGAGGAGGCCACCCGCCTGGTGGCCGAGGATCCGGGCCTGACCGGCCACCGGCCGTTGGCCGACGCCCTGGCGGCCCTGCTTCCCGAGGAACGCGCGGAGTACCTGGACAAGACCTGAGCAGTGGCGGCCCGCGTCCACCGACGACGGGCCCCGGTCCCCGGGCTCGGTGCGCAGGCGGGGTCTCCCGGCGCGGTTCTGCTGCGGATACCGGCCGTCCCCAGGGCGGGTCCGGTTTCCACAGGAGGTCGGTGGTCCCCGGTCGTCCACAGGACTGCGGAACGTGTTTGTCCACAGGCGGGGAGGCCACCACTGGCGTGCCTGCCCGCCCCGGTGTTGACTCGATATCGGGGGAGCCTCCGCCTCCGCCCGCCTCGGCGTGCCCCGGGGCGCACTACCGTGGGGGCCATGACCCGCATCATCGCCGGGGCGGCGGGCGGACGGCGCATCTCCGCCCCCGACGGCCGCACCACCCGACCCACCAGTGACAGGGCCCGCGAGGCGCTGTTCTCCTCCGTCCAGTCCGACCTCGGCTCCCTCGACGGGCTCCGGGTGATGGACCTCTACGCGGGGTCCGGGGCGATCGGCCTGGAAGCCCTCTCCCGCGGTGCCGCGCACGCCCTGCTGGTGGAGGCCGACCACAAGGCGGCCCGGGTGGTGAGGGAGAACATCGCCACACTGCGGCTCCCCGGGGCGGAACTCGCCGCCGACCGGGTCGAGCGGGTGCTGGCGCGCGGCAACCTCGGCGCCCCCTACGACCTCGTGGTGGCCGACCCGCCCTACGCGGTCACCGACGACGAGGTCGCCTCCGTGCTGTCGTCCCTGGTCGAGCACGGGTGGCTGGCCCCGTCCGCGATGCTCGTGGTGGAGCGGTCCAAGCGCGGTGCCGAACCGGCCTGGCCAGGGGGGATCGAGCTGGACCGCAGCCGCAAGTACGGCGAGGCGATCCTCTGGTACGCCCGCACCACCGAGTAGATATCGGGCATACGCCACGTTCGCTACGTTTTCCGGCGTCACGCGGGGGAAGGTTCAGACGACCCGGTGGCGTCGGCCCTCACCGTGGCCGCGCCGGGTGTGAAAGCGGACACGGGGGACCGCTAAGTGGGAGTTGCCCGAAATGGGACGGGAGTGAGCCCCTACGATCGCTGTACCCGTGAGTAGTACCTGAGAGGGGCGATCCACCGTGCGCCGAGTCGTCTGTCCGGGCTCCTTCGACCCGGTCACCTACGGACACATCGACATCATCGGGCGAGCCGCCAAGCAGTACGACGAGGTCATCGCCGCCGTGCTCAACAACGTCAACAAGCGGGGGCTCTTCACCGTCCCCGAGAAGCTCGACATGCTCACCGAGGGCACCGCCGAGTTCGACAACGTCCGGGTCAGCGAGTTCGACGGGCTCCTCGTCGACTTCTGCCGCGACAACGGCATCGAGACCATCGTGCGCAGCCTCCGTTCGGTCAGTGACTTCGACTACGAACTCCAGATCGCGCAGATGAACTACCGGCTCTCCGGCGTGGAGACCGTCTTCATGACGGCCAACCCGCAGTACTCGTTCCTGTCGTCCAGCCTGGTCCGCGAGATCGCCCAGCACCGGGGCGACGTCTCCAGTCTGGTCACGCCCCACGTCCAGGAGCGCCTCAGGGAGAAGTACGCCGAACGCGCCCAGGGATGACCCCCGCGGGGGTGGCTTCGGGGGGCTGATTTGGGTGGTCGGGGACATGGTAGGTAGAATCTGGGTTCGACCATGGGCGTCGCCGGTCCTCGGCGTGCGCTCAGGCCGGTCAGCACCACCGCGACAGCCCGAATCAGCACCATGTCGGCGGCCGTGTGCCCGGCACCCGGAACTCTCCTGAAAGCGCGATCACCCTGTCTCGTCTAGATGCCCGCGACCCGTACGTGGTCGACACCCGCCAGCTGGGCCGCCAGCCGGGGTCGATGCGTACCGTCAACCGAATCGTGACCGTCCCCGACGCGTTCGAGACGGCGATGGCCAGCGTGCCCAAGGGCCAGGAGATCGAGCTGGACCTGCGCCTGGAGGCGGTGATGGAGGGCGTCCTCGTCACCGGGACCGTCAGCGGTCACCTCACGGCGGAGTGCTCCCGCTGCCTCGACCCCCTCTCCGAGGAGCTGGAGGCGGGCTTCCAGGAGATGTACCGGTACACCGGCGACGACGAAGTGAGCGTCCCCAGTGACGAGGACGCGGACGGCGATGATGAGGACTACTATCTAGAGGGCGATCTGCTCGACCTCGAACCAGTGATCCGAGACGCCGTCGTGCTCGCGCTCCCACTCTCACCGCTGT
Organism: Nocardiopsis sp. NPDC058789; assembly: GCF_042745575.1. Classification (NCBI taxonomy): domain Bacteria; kingdom Bacillati; phylum Actinomycetota; class Actinomycetes; order Streptosporangiales; family Nocardiopsidaceae; genus Nocardiopsis; species Nocardiopsis sp. NPDC058789. The sequence goes on along the minus strand of NZ_JBHYOW010000009.1, from coordinate 232,061 downwards.
GCGGCCCGGACTGCCCCGGCCTGTGCGCCGAGTGCGGTGTCAAGCTCGCCGACGCCGGGCCGGACCACGGTCACGGCGACGGTGTCGACCCGCGTTGGGAAGCACTTCGCGACATCGCGGAGAAGCCCGACCAGCAGTGAGTCAGTGAACCGATCGCGCGCGGCCCCCACGGGGAACCGCCGACGACCGGAGCACACCCTCCCCGCCACAGCGCGCGGGGTGACCAGATAAGCGACCTCCCGCGACCGCGGGGGTGACCCAGGAGGATTGAAGTGGCCGTCCCGAAGCGGAAGATGTCGCGGAGCAACACCCGGACCCGCCGTTCCCAGTGGAAGGCGTCGCGCCCGGTGCTGGTCAACTGCCCGCGCTGCCGTGACCCGAAGCAGCCCCACATCGCGTGCCCGACCTGCGGCACCTACAACAACCGCCAGGTCACCAACCCGGCCTAACCCGGACGTGCCAGGCTTCGGGCAGCTGCCCGATCCCGTACTCCCGGACATCATCGGGGCGGAACCCTCTGAGGGATCCGCCCCGAAGTGCTGTCCGGGAACGGCCGTCCCGGGGGCCACCGTCCCCAGGGCTTTGTAGAGTGAAACCGACGGACCGTGGGAACACCATGATCCGTGGTGTCCGACACCGGTGATCCCGGTCCCACAGGGGCTCCCGAGATCGTGGTGGCCGCCGGGGGAGTGACCTCCCGCGACGATCACCTCGTTTTCGAGCGTCCTGGACGGCTCGGGGGACACCTCCACCTCCGCGCGCCGCCGCCCGGCGCGCCCAACAGGGAAGCGAACTCGCGTGGCAAGTCAACTCTCCGTCTCCGAGGCCAGGTCGTTCCACCGTGCGATCGGGGTGGAGGTGGACCCGAAGATCCTGCTCCGGGCCCTGACCCACCGCTCCTACGCGTACGAGAAGGGTGGTCTGCCCACCAACGAGCGCCTGGAGTTCCTGGGGGACTCCGTGCTCGGCCTCGTGGTCACCGACACCCTCTTCCGCAAGCACCCGGACCTGCCCGAGGGCCAGCTGGCCAAGCTGCGCGCCGCCGTCGTCAACATGCGGGCCCTGGCGGACGTCGCGCGCGGTCTGGGCATCGGTGAGTACATCCGGCTGGGCCGGGGCGAGGAGGGCACCGGGGGGCGCGACAAGTCGTCGATCCTCGCGGACACCCTGGAGGCCATCATCGGCGCGGTCTACCTGGACCGCGGCCTGGACACCGCCTCGGAGTTCGTGCACCGCCTCTTCGACCCGCTGATCGCCACCGCCTCCGGGCTGGGCGCCGGGCTGGACTGGAAGACCTCGCTCCAGGAGCTCACCGCCGCCGAGATGCTGGGTGTGCCCGAGTACCACGTGGACGAGAGCGGCCCCGACCACCAGAAGACCTTCCGCGCCACCGTGCGGGTCGCGGGCGAGAGCTACGGCCTGGGCGAGGGACGCAGCAAGAAGGAGGCCGAGCAGCAGGCCGCGGAGTCCGCGTGGAAGGCCATCCGGGCCCGCGCGGACCGCGCCGCCGAGCAGGCCAGGGACGGCTCCAGCGGTAGCGGGCGGGGCTGAGGCGTGCCCGAACTCCCCGAGGTCGAGGTGGTCCGGCGCGGTCTGGCCGAGCACGCCGTGGGGCGCCGGATCGGCGCCGTCGAGGTGCTGCACACGCGCTCGGTCCGCCGTCACGTGCCCGGCCCCGCCGACTTCGCGGCGCGGCTCGGCGGGCAGACCCCCACGGCGGTGCGCCGTCGCGGAAAGTACATGTGGCTGGTGCTGGACAGCGGCGACATGCTCCTGGCCCACCTGGGCATGAGCGGGCAGATGCTGGTGCAGCCGCAGGGCAAGCCGGACGAGCGGCACCTGCGGGTGCGGATTCCGCTGGACGACGGGAACGAACTGCGCTTCGTCGACCAGCGCACCTTCGGGCACCTGCTGCTGGACCGTGAGGGCGAGCGCGCCGAGGTGCCGTCGTCGGTGGACCACATCGCCCTGGATCCGCTGGACGCCGCGTTCGTCCCCGAGGCGTTCGTCAGGGCGCTGCGGGCCAAGCGGACGGAGGTGAAGCGGGCACTGCTGGACCAGTCACTGATCAGCGGTGTGGGCAACATCTACGCCGACGAGGCGCTGTGGCGGGCCCGGCTGCACTGGGCCCGTTCCACGCGGGGGCTCTCCAACGCCCAGGCCCTGGAACTGCTCGGACACGTCACCGACGTGATGACCGAGGCCCTGGCGGTCGGCGGCACCACGTTCGACGGGCTGTACGTGAACGTCAACGGTGAGAGCGGGTACTTCGAGCGGGGGCTCAACGCCTACGGGCGGCGGGACCGGCCGTGCGGCCGCTGCGGCACCCTGATCGTGCGTGAGGCCTTCATGAACCGCTCCTCGTTCAGCTGCCCGAGCTGTCAGCGTGCGCCGCGCGCCGCCCGCTCCTGAGCCGCGTTCGTCGCCGTCCGGGGGAGCGGAACGTAATATTTCGTCCCTTTTTTGATACGTCTGTGGTCTCACGTGGCGTGTCGGTGAGCAAAGTGTCTCCGTGAGGTAAGGGAGAGTTCGGGGCCGTGGGGCAAGAGGGAGAGCCGATCCGACTGACCGCCTGGGTGCGGGGGCGGGTCCAGGGCGTGGGTTTCCGCTGGTGGACGCGGGCTCGGGGGCTGGAACTCGGGCTCACCGGTGCCGCCACCAACCTGGACGACGGCCGGGTGGAGGTCGTCGCGGAGGGGTCACGGGAGAGCTGTGAGAGGCTGCTGGGACACCTGAGAAGCGGCGAAACCCCCGGAAGAGTGGACTCCGTGGTCGAACGCTGGGCTCCGCCCGGGGGTTCCTTCGACGGTTTCGTCGAGCGGTGAGTATGCTGGAACGGTAACGCGGTAGGAACATTGACCGTGGGGCGGCGCGACCGGGCGACAGACGGGCGCCGGGAGCCACGGGGATCACCGCGCGAGCCGTTCGAGGGCCGCGCTACCGGCGTCACCGCCGGGGGGTGGATCACGTTCTGACCGTGCGGTGCCACGTGCCCGGGTGGTTTCGGCCCGGGGTGTGGTCGTTACGGACTGTTGTAATCCAATCTTGACCAGCGGCGCGCGGAGTGAGACTCTGGAAGGCACACCGCGCAACTTCCGACCGTGGCGTCGGCCCTGAGTAACCCGGGTCGAAGAGTACACACGGGGACACGTATGCGCGCATCCCAACTGGTCACTCAGTGTGGAGGACCCACATCATGGCGAAGGCTCTGTTTGGCCACGTCGGCGGCTCCGACCCTCGTATGGTCTCGGAGATGCGACGGCTTCAGAAGCGGGTACGCGACCTCGAGGACGAGATCAGCCGTCTTCAGGCGAAGAACGACCAGCTCAGCATGGCCGTCACCGACGTCGCCGCCAGCGCGACCGACCGCGAGCCCGCGCTCGCCTGACACCGTGACGTCGTGAGGGCCGTCCGCGACGGCCTGGAGACGACACACGGAGGATGATCCACTGACGGGGACGCCGAAGCCACTTCCTGGCGTCCCTGGCCGGATCTCCACCGAACAGTCGAGGACTCGACACTCGGACTCGACACCCGATCGGCACGTACCGCATGCGTACCGGAGCCGGACGGGAACCCGAAACCGCCGCTCGCTTTCCCTTCCCTTGCGGTTTCCTTTACCGTTGTACCCGGCGGAATCGCACGCAACCCTCCGTGTTCGCGCGATCTCTCCGCCTCCGGCACCCCTCGGGCGTCGGCACCGCCGCAACGTCACGGTGTCGCAGCTCATCGCCCCCGAGTGGCCCCAACGCCGCACTTCGCGCCCTGCTTCATGGCACCCTTGAGGTCGGCCCCGTGGCGACCGCCCGTGGCGACAACGGTGACCGTCGTGGGAGGCGCGGGTGTACCTGAAGAATCTGACGCTGCGCGGCTTCAAGTCGTTCGCGTCGGCCACCACCCTGCGCTTCGAGCCCGGCATCACCTGTGTGGTGGGACCCAACGGGTCCGGCAAGTCCAACGTCGTCGACGCCCTGTCCTGGGTGATGGGCGAGCAGGGCGCCAAGTCCCTGCGCGGCGGCAAGATGGAGGACGTGATCTTCGCGGGCACCTCCACCCGCCAGGCGCTGGGCCGCGCCGAGGTCAGCCTCACCATCGACAACAACGACGGCGCCCTGCCGATCGACTACACCGAGGTCACCATCAAGCGGACCATGTTCCGCAACGGCGGCTCGGAGTACGCGATCAACGGCGACACCTGCCGTCTGCTCGACATCCAGGACCTGCTCAGCGACTCCGGCATCGGCCGCGAGATGCACGTCATCGTCGGCCAGGGACAGCTGGACACCGTCCTGCACGCCGGCCCCGAGGAACGCCGCGCCCTCATCGAGGAGGCCGCGGGCATCCTCAAGCACCGCAAGCGCAAAGAGAAGGCGATCCGCAAGCTCAACGCGATGCAGGGCAACCTGGACCGCGTCACCGACCTCACGGCCGAGCTCCGCCGCCAGCTCAAGCCCCTGGGCCGCCAGGCCGAACTCGCCCGCAGGGCCGCCGTCATCCAGGCCGACCTGCGCGACGCCCGGCTGCGCCTGCTCGCGGACGACATCGTCACCCTCACCGAGCAGCTGTCCAAGGAGGAGGCGGACGAGAAGGAGGTCCGCACCCGCCGCGGGGCCGCCGAGACCGCCCTCAACCAGGCCCAGGAGCGCGAGGCCGAGCTGGAGGAGCGCTCCACCGCCGCCGCCCCCGCCCTGGCCCGGACCACCGAGACCTACCACGCGCTGTCCCGCCTCACCGAACGCCTCGACGCCGTCCGGGGGCTGGCCACCGAACGCCACCAGAACCTGGTCGCCGTCCAGGGCGAGGTCGTCCAGCGCCGCGACCCCGAGGAACTGGAGATGGAGGCCGAGGAGGCAGCCGCCCAGGAGGAGGAGCTCCAGACCCGGCTGGAGGAGGCCCGCGAGGTCCTGGAGACCAGCGTCACCGAGCGCGCCGCCGCCGAGGACGCCCTGCACCGCGAGGAGCGCCGTCTGGAGGCCGCCTCACGCGCCTCCGCCGAGCGACGCGAGGGCATCGTCCGGCTGGCCGCCCGCGTGGAGGGACTGCGCGGACGCCTGACCTCCCACGAGGCCGAGATCACCCGGCTGGAGGAGGCCGCCCAGCAGGCCGCCGAGCGGGCCGCCGCCGCCCAGTCCGAGTACGAGATGGCCGCCGAGGAGTCCGCCGGGCTGGACGAGGGGGACGCCGAACTCGACGAGACCCAGGAGCGGTTCGCCCGCCAGCTGTCCGCCGTGGACGCCGAGCTCAACCAGCTCCGTGACACCGAGCGCTCCGCCGAGGGGGAGCGTGCCGCGCTCGCCGCCCGCAAGGAGGCCCTCGAACTCGGCCTGGCGCACAAGGACGGTGCCGGAACCCTCCTGGAGGCCGGGCTGCCCGGCATGCTCGGCAGCCTCGCCGCCCTCGTCCAGGTCGACCCGGGCCACGAGACCGCCGTCGCCGCCGCCTTCGGGGTGGCCGCCGGGGCGGTCGCCGTCCGCGACGAGGCCAGCGCCGCCGCCGCCCTGGAACTCCTCAAGTCCGAGGACGCGGGCCGGGCCGGGATCGTCGTCGCCCGCGCCGTCCCCTCCGCCGACCGCGCCAGCTGGCCCTCCCTGCCCGGGGGCGTCCGTTACGCCGCCGACGCCGTCAACGCCCCCGAGCACCTGTCCGACGCGGTAGCAGCCCTCCTGGACCGGGTGGCCTTGGCCGACGACGCCCCGGCCGCCCGCGAGCTGGTCGCCGCCCTTCCGCAGGTGCGGGCGGTCACCCCGGACGGCGACGTGTTCGCCACCGCCATGGTCCACGGGGGGACCGCCGCCGCGCCCAGCCTCCTGGAGGTCCAGGCCGCGGTGGACGAGGCCGCCGAACGCCTGGAGGCCGCGACCGAGGCCGCCAAGCGCGTCGCCGTGGAGCTGGACGAGAAGAAGCGCGAGCGCGCCGAGATCGCGGAGGCCGCCGACGAGGTCACCGCGCGGCGTCGCCAGGGGGACCGCCGGCGCAACGAGTCCGCGCAGAGGCTGGGCAAGCTCGGTGGTCAGGCCCGTTCCGCCGAGGCCGAGTCCGAGCGCTACGCGGCCGCCGCCGCCAAGGCCGCCGCGTCGCGGGGCGAGGACGCGCAGAAGTTGGAGCGCCTGGAGGAGGAGCTCGCGGAGGCCGAGGAGATCGCCGCCGCCGTCGAGGAGGAGGCGCCCGACGCCGACCACCGCGACGAACTCTCCGCCCTGGCCTCACGTGCCCGCGCCACCGAGATGGAGCGGCGGCTGGCCGTGCGCACCGCCGAGGAGCGGGCCCGTTCCATCGCGGGCCGCGCCGACGCCCTGCTGGCCCAGGCCGCCGAGGAGCGCAGGGCGGTGGAGCGCGAGGCCGAACGGCGCCGCAGCCGCGCCGCCCAGGCGACCGTCGCCCAGGCCGTGCTGGAGAGCGCCCGGCTGGCCTTGGAGCGCATCGCCGTGTCCCTGGCCGCCGCCGAGACCGAGCGCGTGGCCGCCGAGGCCGAGCGCGAGGCCCGCGACGGAGAGCTGAAGACCGTACGTGCCCGGGTCCGTGAGCTCTCGGTGGAGTTGGAGAAGCTGACCAGCTCCGCGCACAGCGGCGAGGTGGCCCGCGCCGAGCGCCGGATGCGTCTGGAGCAGCTGGAGACCAAGGCTCTGGAGGAGTTGGGCGTGGACGTGCCCACCCTCGTCGCCGAGTACGGTCCCCGCGTGCCGGTGCCCCCGGCGGCCGACGCCGACGAGACGGCGGTGCCGCTGCCCTACGTCCGCGAGGTGCAGGCCAAGCGGCTCAAGGTGGCCGAGCGCCAGCTCAACCAGCTCGGGAAGATCAACCCGCTGGCGCTGGAGGAGTTCGCGGCTCTGGAGGAGCGGCACGCCTTCCTCAACGCCCAGCTGGAGGACCTCAAGAAGACCCGCCGGGACCTGATGGACATCGTCGCGGAGGTGGACGCCCGGGTGCAGGAGGTGTTCTCCTCGGCCTACCTGGACGTGGAGCGGGAGTTCGCGGCGATCTTCGGCCGTCTGTTCCCCGGGGGTGAGGGTCGTCTGGTGCTGACCACCCCCGAGGACATGCTCACCACGGGCATCGAGGTCGAGGCCCGGCCGCCCGGCAAGAAGGTCAAGCGGCTGTCCCTGCTGTCCGGTGGTGAGCGCTCGCTGACCGCGGTGGCCTTCCTCGCGGCGATCTTCAAGGCACGACCGTCGCCCTTCTACGTGATGGACGAGGTCGAGGCGGCACTGGACGACACCAACCTCCAGCGTCTGCTGGTGATCTTCGAGGAGCTGCGGGAGTCGTCGCAGCTGATCGTGATCACCCACCAGAAGCGCACGATGGAGGCGGCGGACGCCCTGTACGGCGTCACCATGCAGGGTGACGGGATCTCGCAGGTCATCAGCCAGAAGCTCGACCGGCCCGCCTAGCGCCCGGACGCCCTCCGACGGTGTCCCGGGGTAGGCTCACGGTCGGCCTCCCGCGTTGGCGTGGGGCCGATCCCCCGCCTCCATCCCCTGTGAAGGTCTTCCTTGGACACCGCCGCTTCCGTTTTTCTGTTCGTCTTCGTCGCGCTGATCGTCGTTGCCATGGTCTACGCGGCCTATCGGAGCCGGGTCACGGCCACGGCCCTGGAGCGGGAGAGAACGGTGGGCCCGGAAGCGGTCGCCGTGGAGAGCGAGAAGGAGGAGGCCGGAGAGCAGGGGACCGAGCACGGGGAGAGGGTGCCCCACAAGGACGATCCCCTGTTGCGGCTGGTCGTGTGGGTGGGTTACGGCCTGGCCGTCGCACTGCTGGTGACGGATCCCGCCCTCCTTCTCATGATCGCGGGGGGAGAGGAGGCGAGGTCTCCGGGGTGCATGCCGGTGATCGGTGCCTCCTTCTGGCAGGAGCGCCCCTCGCTCGGCCAAGGGACCTGCTCCCAGCTGGCCATCTCCCGACTGGGGTGGGCCCTGGTGCTGTCGGTGGCGGCGACGGTCAGCCTGTTCACCCTCGCCCGCGACGCCGACCGGGCGAAGTGAGGGTGGCGTAGGTCACTGCCTCTCCCCTCGGTTCGAGGGGGACCGCGGACCGGTCGGAGCCCTAGCCTGGCGGTTGTAGTGCCAGTACCAACCCCAACCTTCAGGTCGAAACGGACGCCGTGTTCTTCATCCCCCTCGTGCTGTGGGCCCGACAGCGGATGCGCCACTTCCCCGGCGTCGTCCGCGCCAGTGTGGCGGTCGGGGGTACCGGTGTCTTCGCCATGATGCTGCTCCTGGGGACGTCGTACCGGGTGCAGCCGCCGCCGGGCGAGGAGGGCCGGGTGCGTTGCTCGCCGGTCGTGTGGGTGGGGCCCGCCCTGTGGGACGACCGCCGCGACTGGGGCGAGGACATCGAACAGATGATCCGCCAGGAGTGGGTGGACTCGTCCTGCTCGGAGCGGCAGAAGAGCCGCGCCATCCTGTCATTGGCGCTGGCCCTGCCCTCCAGCCTGTGCTTCGGCTACGCCCTCGTGAAGCTCCCCAGGGCGAAGGATGGGGATTCCTGATCGGGCCTAGGATCGGGAACGGGTGGCTGTAAGCGTTCTATGGGCAGTGGAGATAGCAGAGGGTCGTGGCGAGTTTGGGTGAATTGTCTGTTTCTCAACAACTTGCAGATTTGGCGTCTTTCCGCTGACAAACGTGCAGGTCAGCGAGACTGCTCCCCGCGCACGCGGGGATGGCCCCGCACGCCGGTCAGGCTGAGGGGACGCGGTCTCCTGCTCCCCGCGCACGCGGGGATGGCCCCCGCCCTGCTTCGCTGGAGCGTGCACCATGCAGCTGCTCCCCGCGCACGCGGGGATGGCCCCGAGAACTTGTTCATCGCCGCCGCGAGCCTCGGCTGCTCCCCGCGCACGCGGGGATGGCCCCCGGTAGGCGTCGGCCGATGATTGGAGACGGACGACTGCTCCCCGCGCACGCGGGGATGGCCCCGCGAGCGAAGACCTGGCATCTTGGCTCGGTGTCTGCTCCCCGCGCACGCGGGGATGGCCCCCCAGGGTTTGCCCCCTGTTCTGTGTGCAGATGCTGCTCCCCGCGCACGCGGGGATGGCCCCGTGTCCGTATGGCCGCCCGCCGTGCCCAGGATCTGCTCCCCGCGCACGCGGGGATGGCCCCGAGAACTTGTTCATCGCCGCCGCGAGCCTCGGCTGCTCCCCGCGCACGCGGGGATGGCCCCCGGTAGGCGTCGGCCGATGATTGGAGACGGACGACTGCTCCCCGCGCACGCGGGGATGGCCCCGCCGGTCCGCTTCCTACGACGGCACTCGCTTCCTGCTCCCCGCGCACGCGGCGATGGCCCCGCGGCGACGAGCTACCTGCTCGCCGCCCCACGCTGCTCCCCGCGCACGCGGCGATGGCCCCGCGGCGACGAGCTACCTGCTCGCCGCCCCACGCTGCTCCCCGCGCACGCGGGGATGGACCCAGTACGATCCAGGACACCTCGTCCCACCCCCTCTGCTCCCCGCGCACGCGGGGATGGACCCTGCTCCAGGCGGACACCGACATTCAGCCGGTACTGCTCCCCGCGCACGCGGGGATGGGCCCGCGGTGGAGATGACCCCCACCGAGGTGGCCAGCTGCTCCCCGCGCACGCGGGGATGGACCCCTCCACACGATCATCAACGACCGGTGGAAGGACTGCTCCCCGCGCAAGCGGGGTCGATGAACTCACTGCCGCTGAACGATACGCAGTCGAGTCAGTGCGCACCGTGAATCTCGCCCACACGCGTGGGCAGGTACACCGCTACGCAGGGCTTGCCCTCATTCGGATTCAGCAGTCGCGGGTAGACGAGGCGCTCCCCGCAGCTTGGAAGATGCTCAGACGTGCCGGTGGTATGGAATCCGTCAGGCTGAACGACCGGGTGAGGTCCGTCCTGGACGCTTTCGCACGTCGCAGCAGGGGATCAGAGATACGGGACTTCATCGAACAGGCGGACGCGGAGCTCATGTGGCAACTGTGATTGCCTGATGGTTGCAGACCGCGACCCCCAGGGAGACAACGCATGCGTTGGACCGTGCACTCGGAGAAACCCCTTTACACCGATCAGTGGCTCGATATCCGCCTCGCGGACGTGGAGATCACGGGAGGCAGACGTCTATCTCATCGGGTCATCCGTTCGGCTCCCGGTGCCGGAGCGGCTGTACTCGATGAGCAGGGGAACGTCCTGCTCATGTGGCGCCATCGCTTCATCACCGACACCTGGGGCTATGAGATCCCCATCGGAGGCATCAAGGAAGGTGAGCTCCCCAAGGATGCTGCCGCACGCGAGGTCGAGGAGGAGACCGGATGGCGTCCGGGCCCTTTGCGTCCGCTGCTGTACACCCAGCCCTCGAGTGGTCTCTCCGACAGCGAGCACCACATCTTCGTGGCTGACAGCGCTGAGCACATCGGTGAACCCGAAGAGGACTGGGAAGCCGAACGCCTTGACTGGGTACCGGTCGAGCGAATCCCGGAACTGGTGGATAAACGCGAACTTGTCAGCGGCACCTCCATGAACGCGCTCCTTTACCTTTACGCAACCGAAGTTGGTAATCGGTAACCGCGACGAGGAATCGGCGTTTCACGGAGAAGATGGCCCACTCCTGGCTGCGGACAGCCGCGCCATCCTGTCGTTGGCGCTGGCCTGCCCTCCAGCCTGTGCTTTGGCTACGCCCTCGTACACTTCCCAGGGCGAAGGACGGGGATTCCTGATCGGGCCTAGCATCGGGAACGGTGGCTGTACGCGTTGCACGGGCAGTGGAGGCAGAGGATCGTGGCGAGTTTGGGGTGAATTGTCTGTTTCTCAACAACTTGCAGATTTGGCTTTTTTCCGCTGACAAACGTGCAGGTCAGTGAGACTGCTCCCCGCGCACGCGGGGATGGACCCCAGAGAATGGTCGGCACCACATAGTCACGGATCTGCTCCCCGCGCACGCGGGGATGGACCCTAGGTTTCGTCAACAAATTCTTTACCCGACTCCTGCTCCCCGCGCACGCGGGGATGGACCCCCGAGTGGGCGTGCGAGCGTCTTAGGTGAGCACTGCTCCCCGCGCACGCGGGGATGGACCCAGGGCAGGAGGGACCAGGGCCGATTCCCGACGCTGCTCCCCGCGCACGCGGGGATGGACCCACCACGCCGGGGGGCCTAGCCCACCTCCAGGACCCTGCTCCTCGCGCACGTGGGGATGGACCCACGTGGCCGGGCCAGGAGGTCGGCAGGCGGAGCTGCTCCCCGCGCACGCGGGGATGGACCCGAGGACGGCGAGCCCTTCGTGGACCTGCTCGTCTGCTCCTCGCGCACGTGGGGATGGACCCACGAAGGACGGCTCGGCCTTCTTCTCCGCCCACTCTGCTCCCCGCGCACGCGGGGATGGACGCAAGGTGCGCGAGGCGGAAGCTGCTGCGCGTGTCTGCTCTCCGCGCACGCGGGGAGTGGAACAGCCGGGCGCGTGTGTTCGCGCGAGGCGACCAGGTTGGGACTGATTCCAGGACACCGGCAGGTCGCTGCGGCCCCGTGGAACGGCCCCGGGGAGCACAGGTGCACCTTTCGTCACCGAACGCCCTGAATCCGCGTATACGTTCGACTACGGAAAGAAAGCCCGAACGTCGAACAACCCGCCGAGGAGCTTCCCCGGATGAGTGAGAACACCCGGTTCGAGCGCGGACGCCCCGTCGTCCTGCGCGGTGGAACGGTGCTGCCGATGGACGACGCCCGCACCGTCCTGCCCGACACCGACGTGCTCGTGGTCGATGACCGCGTCGCGCAGGTCGGCCGCGACCTGGCCGTACCCGACGGCGCCGCGGTTGTCGACGCCACCGACGGCATCGTCATGCCGGGCATGGTCGACACCCACCGCCACATGTGGCAGACCGCGATGCGCGGTTACGGGGCCGACTGGACCCTGACCCAGTACTTCGTCTGGTACTACCTGGAGGGCGGCAAGCTCTTCCGCCCCGAGGACGTGCACGCGGGCAACGCACTGGCCGCGGCCGAGGCCCTCGATGCCGGGGTGACCACGGTCGTGGACTGGTCGCACGGACTGAGCACGGTGGACCACGCCGACGCGGCCGTGGACGCTCTGAAGTCCGTTCCGGGCCGGTTCGTCCTGGCCTACGGCAACATCCAGGCCCAGCCCGGCGAGTGGGCCACCGACCCGGCCTTCCGTGACTTCGTGCGCCGCCGCTTCGACGGCGACCGCGACATGCTCGACGTGCAGATCGCCTTCGACGTCACCGGCGATCCGGACTTCCCCGAGAAGCGCGCGTTCGAGGTGGCCCGCGAACTGGGGCTGCCGGTGACCACGCACGCGGGCGTGTGGGGCGCCACCGGCGACGACTCCATCAGGCTCATGCACGACCACGGGTTCATGACACCGGAGACGGTGTACGTGCACGCCGCCTCGCTGTCCACCGACTCCTACCACCGCATCGCCGCGACCGGCGGCAGCGTCTCGGTCTCCACCGAGAGCGAGCAGAGCGCCGGGCAGGGCTACCCGCCCACCTGGAGGCTGCGCGAACACGGCATCCCGGTGTCGCTGTCGATGGATTCCAGTGCCTGGTGGAGCGGCGATCTGTTCTCGGCCATGCGCACCACCCTGGGCGCCGACCGTTCCCGCGAGCACCTGGAGGCGCACGCGCGCGGGGAAACGGTCACGCACGCGTCCCTGCGCGCGGACCAGGTCGTGGAGTGGGCGACTCGCGGTGGCGCCGACGCGCTGGGCCGCGCCGACCTGGGTCGGGTGCGCCCCGGGGCCAAGGCCGACCTGGTGCTGATCAAGAACGAGCACTCCCCGGTCTCGTTCCCGTTGCTCAACCCCTACGGCCACGTGGTCTTCCAGGCTCAGCGTGGTGACGTGCACACGGTCCTGGTCGACGGCAGGGTCGTCAAGCACGAGCACCGCCTGGTCGGTGTCGACCTGGGCACGATCCGCAGGAACGTTGAGTCGACCCTGGATCACCTGCGGGGCGCGCTCGGCGATGAGGAGTGGGTCAAGGGCATGAACCCGGACGTGCCCGAGCCCACCCTGCTCGACAACCCGTACTCCTACACCGACTACAAGAGCTCCTCCACCCACGGTGGCTGAGTTCGCTAGCCCGGAACGGGCAGTACCCGCTGGAGGTCCCGGCTGGGACTGCCCGGCTTATGAAATCGCTGATTGCGGAACGGAGTAGCCGTGAGCGTCGGGTGGGAGGTAGAAAGAGCAAAGGAGATCGCCAGGAGGATGGGTGAAATGTCTGTTTCTCAACAACTTGCAGATTTGGCGTCTTTCCGCTGACAAACGTGCAGGTCAATGAGACTGCTCCCCGCGCACGCGGGGATGGACCCATTATTCCTCGTGGCGATTGGGGGGCTGTGGCCTGCTCCCCGCGCACGCGGGGATGGACCCGTGCGGTCTTGCTCCCGATCAGCGCCACGACGCTGCTCCCCGCGCACGCGGGGATGGACCCGTCCCCGAAGCACCGCTCCGCCGCGACCTGCTCTGCTCCCCGCGCACGCGGGGATGGACCCGCCGCCGACCAGGGACTGGCTGCGTTCTACCGCTGCTCCCCGCGCACGCGGGGATGGACCCACCAGCTCGTTGGAGGTGTTGTAGCCACGGAGCTGCTCCCCGCGCACGCGGGGATGGACCCGTGGCCGACCACCCGCTCCAGCCCTCAGAGTGCTGCTCCCCGCGCACGCGGGGATGGACCCGCCTGCCCGAGGATCTCCTCGTCGCCAGCGGTCTGCTCCCCGCGCACGCGGGGATGGACCCAGGGCGCGGCTGCGGGCCGGGAGTGGAGTCCCCTGCTCCCCGCGCACGCGGGGATGGACCCACGATGTCGGACGACCTACAGCGACCGGCCCCCTGCTCCCCGCGCACGCGGGGATGGACCCCACCCCACGAGGCGCCCGTCGACCGTGGCGGCCTGCTCCCCGCGCACGCGGGGATGGACCCCGACCAGGGAACCGCATCCCGGCGGGAAAGCGCTGCTCCCCGCGCACGCGGGGATGGACCCAAGCTCGCGCAGGAGATTCTGCGCTTCACCCGCTGCTCCCCGCGCACGCGGGGATGGACCCGTGGCGACGCGCGCCTCGGCCTGCTCGCGCATCTGCTCCCCGCGCACGCGGGGATGGACCCGTCCAGGAGCTCACTGCCCGCACCTCCTCCGGCTGCTCCCCGCGCACGCGGGGATGGACCCACGGAACGCCCGGCGTCGGCTCGCTCGCGGAGCTGCTCCCCGCGCACGCGGGGATGGACCCACCGTCGAGGCTCACCTGGACCGCAGCTTCTACTGCTCCCCGCGTACGCGGGGATGGACCCACACCGGAGACGAACGCGCCGATACCGATCGCCTGCTCCCCGCGTTTGCGGGGTTGGGTGGGGCCCGACACTTGCCGGGCCCCGGTTTGGTGTTCGGCTAGGTCGGGATGCCGATGTTGTGGCTGAGGGGCTGGCCCACGGTCTCCAGGGTGGTCAGGCCCAGGAGGAGCGTGGAGCTGATGGCGGTGGCGGGCCATCCCCACCACCGGCGGGGTGCTCGGTGGCGCCCCCGGAGAAGGACGCGTTCCGGCTCGGCCCTGGTCGTGGCGGCCTCCCGTGCCTGCCGTTCGCGCTGTTGGCGGGCGACATGCACCCAGTGCGGGAGGGGTCCGTGCTCGAGCATGTAGGCCACTCGCGGATTGCCCTGCATCTGGCGCAGGAGGCGTTCCTGACGGTCCTGGTGTGACTCGGACCAGGGCAGCTCGGTGTGAGCCCGTTCGATCTGGGGCGACTTCGCGCGAGGAGCCGTTGCCGTAGCCGGAACGACCCGGGACGGCCCGGTCCGCTGTGGGCGCGCCGGGCGGGGGAAGCGGTGGCCTCGGGGAGCGACCAGGACGGACCGCACCCCCGGGCTGAGCTGGTGACTGGTCATCGAGCACACCTTCCAGCGACCAGGGCGGGGAGGGTGAACTCGGCCCAGATGACGGTGCCCAGCCCGGCGCAGAACGGAAAGTCCAGCACCGGCCGAAATCCCCATCGGGTGGAGAGGTGGTCGAGTAGGAGCAGGCCGCGTCCGCGTTCGGCGCGCTCCTGCTGCTGCCTGGTGCGCCTGCGAGGGACCTTCGGAACGGTGTCCGTGGTGGAGTTGGTGCGGGTGCCGTCATCGATGATCGAGATCCGCACCGTTCCCGGACGGGGCAGGTCCAGGGTGCGGACCACCCGTCCGTCGGGGTCCTGTCCGGAGCGGGAGTGTTCGCAGGCGTTGGCGAACATCTCGCTCACGCACAACACCATCTCCTCCTTCACCTCGGCGGTGGGGGAGAACAGACGGTGGAGGTCGGCGTCCAGGTCCGCTCGGACCTGGCTGGTCTGGGAGAGCTGCCCGGGGTAGACCCGGCACTCCCACCGAGACTGGTTCTCAGGCGGGCTGTTCGTGTGGTCGCGGGCAGGGGTGTGCGGCACAATGGCCATGTCGGCAATCGCTTTCTCTTCAAGGGGTTGGTACTTGTCGGCCTGCTCTGGGGGTGTTGGTGCACCCGCCAGAGCTTTTTCATGGAACGGCTTCGGGCCCACTCAGGCAGCGGGCGGAGGTTCCGGGTCACTCCTGTGAACACCCAGGTGGCGGTGAGCGAGCAGCCGGAGGAGTTCGGTGCGGGTGGGTGCGGTGATGCGCTCGTAGGGGTCGCCGTCACCGGTCCACCCGAGGGGGCGGCGGGCCACGAAGGTTTCGCTGGGAACGTGGCCCTCCACGGTCATGTTCCAGTGCTTGTGCAGCAGGGTGCAGAGGACGTGTTCGGGGACCGGCAGCGACTCCGGATGGGGGTTGTTCTGCTTCGGAACCTTGCCCGCTACGGGCCGGTTGCCGGGTACCCGGGTGGGTGCGGGGTGGTCGTGGATGGCCTGGTCGATCAACCGGACCGCCAGTTCCCCATCGCTCTTCTCCCGCGCGATCCGTAGGGCTTCCAGAATCACCGGGATGCGGTTGCGCAGGGTGTGGTTGTGCCACACGTCCACCTGCGCGGGAGTCAGATGAGTGGGGGCGGCCAACGCGTCCTCTGCGGTCGCGAGCAGGTCCCTGGTGTCGATGTCCAGCATCACTGCTCTCCCTCGATCTGGGTCCATGGGTTGTGGGTGAGGTCGTAGGAGAGGTGGAACCAGACCTGCCGGAACTTCGGGTTGCCGTTGTCGCCCCACCGATCCGCCAACGCGCTGACCAGCCCGAGGCCTCGGCCACTGCCCGGACCCGCGTCGGGGGCCAGGGTGGTGAGGTCGGTAGCGGTGAGGGGCCCGGGGGCCATGGGGTTCCGGGTGCCCTGGTCCTGGCAGGTCAACGTCATGCCGTTCGCGCCTCGGTCGACGGTGAGTGAGTAGGTCTGTCCGTGCTCACTCGACAGCGAGTGCGCGATGGCGTTGTTGGCCAGCTCCGAGCCGAGCAGGGTGAACAGGTATCGGTAGTCGGTGGAGCGTTCGGCGGCGCTGGTGTCCAGGAACGCCCGGACCAGGGGCATGAGGCTGGGGAGTCCGGCGAAGGCGTACTTGCGCTTACGGAACGGGGTGCCCACGGTCCGGGAGAAGTAGTGAGCGTGGAACGGCTTGATGAAGCTCGCCAAAGGGACTGTGGCCTCGCGGGAGGTCAGCTCAGGAGAGAACACGCTCACGTGGCCACCGCCAACCGCCGCAGCCCGGCCAGGGCGGCTCCCAGGACCTGCAAGGGGATGGAGTCGATTGGCCTCCTGGGCGCGGGGACCAACGGACCCCGAGAGCAAGCAGTGGTGCAGCGGGGGTTGGTGAGTACTCGGGTGAACCACCCAGGTCGAGGCGGCAGGCGGTCAGCGCTCATATTCGTCCAGTTCTCTTGAGAGTGGTTGGTGATGCACGGGTGTAAAAGGTGGGCGTCCCGCCGGGAAATGCGGTTCGGCTCCCGGGTGTGGCGGGGTGAGGGTGGTGGGTCAGCCGAGGTCGAGGACAACCTCGACCGTGGTCTGCTGGATGCGGTTGCCGTCCCAGGTCCAGGAGGGGTTCCAGGACAGGGCGAGGCGGTTGAGGACCGCCAGTCCGGAGGCGCTTTCTCGGGGGTTGAGCTGCGGGTACTGCGGCTGGACGGTGTCTCGCGGTCCCTGATCCGTGACGTAGAGGTGGGGGAGTAGCGGTCGGGACTGGTCCAGGACCACGCGGACGGTTCCGCCGGGCAGGCCCGACCGGGAGTGCTGGTGGGAGTTGGTGACGAGGATCCGCGTGATGCGGGCCAGACGGGTCCCCTGAACGGGAAGCATGTTCCGACACCAGGCGGAAAGGGCTCGGTACTCGCGAGTGGGTCCGAGCAGGATTCCGTGACGTGCGGGCTCGGAGAATCGGAGGGCGCGGGGATAGCGTCCGACGTGGGTGTTTGGTGTTCTGGAGTGGTTCTTAATAGCCCGCATCTGTCTCACCTCGGGTGCTTCGGGGTGGGTCTTGAGCCCAGTCGACTGCTCTCGACATCGGCCACTGGGGTTTTCATGACCTGGGGATCGACCACTGGCCGTGTCTCCCCCAGTCAGGAATCCAGCCCAAAACCCCTATTTGGCCCGATAAAGGGCAGTGGGCTGAAGTCGTGCTCCAGTTGCGCCTCAAGCCGGTTCTGGCGTTCTGAAGCGACTGGCCATAACTTGACACATGTGCTGGTCAGGGCGCCATGGAAACAGGGCAACTGTTTTTTCCTGGTTCTGGGAGTGGCGAGTAGTTGCGATCTGTTGTTGACTGTTGCCATGTCGAAGGACGGACCGAAAGATCAGATTCGGAAGTGGGTTCCTTTTGGTGCGGCTGTGCGTAAACACCGCACTGACCGAGGATTGTCACTCCCTGACGTTGGGGCGCGCCTGGGTGTGAGTGGGGCGATGGTCGGGTCGATCGAACGCGCGACACGAGTAGCAAAACGCCACCATGTGGACAAAATGGAAGCGCTGTTCGCGACTGAAGGTGCTTTGCTGAGTTTTTGGAGGGACACCCACCTTGAGGGGGCCATTCCAGAACAGCTGAAGAGTGCGCTGTCACTCGAGCGGAAGGCCACCCAGCTCCGCGAGTACCAGTCCATCATCTTCCCTGGCGTCATCCAGACTGCCGACTATGCTCGCGCGTTGGTCAAGGCGCGGACGCCTGAAGCGACCGAAGACGAAGTTGACGAGATCGTACGCGCCAGGGTGGTTCGCCTGGAGGCCCTCCGGGAACGCGGCGTCAGGATGTGGTTCCTAGTCGACGAAGTGGTTCTTACTCGCCAGATCGGTTCGCGGGCAGTACTGATTGCGCAGTTGGCGTGGATTGATGCTCTGGTCAAAGCCGGTACGATCCGGTTCCAAGCGATCCCCCTCGACGGAGCTCCGGGGTTGTGCGCTCCGTACCGTGTTGTGGACCTAGGGCCACGTAGGCAGGCCCTCTATCTGGAGAACGCTATGGGGGGTGAGATCGTAGACACCGAGAAGACCGTGCGGGAGGCCTTCGACCTGTTCAGCGCGATGCAGGCCGAGGCCTTGTCGACGCGGGCGACTCTTGAGCTGATCAGCCAGATTAAGGAGCGTCGGGCCGCATGAACGAGTGGCACAAGTCGAGCTACAGCGACGGTGGCGGAGGTAACTGCGTGGAGGTGGCAGAAGGGCCAGTCACGTACATCCGCGATACCCAGAACCGCGAATTTGGCTATCTGGAAGCTCAAGCGGTGGAGTGGGCGGCCTTCTTGAAGGCCTCAATTTCCTAGCCACAGGCGCGACCGGCCCCCGCCAGGGTAATTGGCGGGGGCCGGTTTGAGTTGTGCCTGATCAGGATACCTGGAGAAGAACACATCTCCAGGGCCAAAGGCCTTAGGGGGCCATTCGCAACACTGGCCCCAGGGTCCCCTCCGGATCGTGATGCTTGACGACCTGCGGAGAGCCCTCTTTCTGGATGGTGCCCGAAGGGGTGAGATCGTGGAGTGGCGTTCGAGGTCCCGACGCTGTTGGGGGAGATGTGGTCGGGAGGTCGATCTCGGGCGCAACGCCGATCCTGCTGAGGGAGAAAGCGGAGGAATACCGATGACGGACTGGCACAAGTCGTCGTACAGCAATGGCGAAGGTGGGAACTGCGTGGAGGCGCGTGTCACGCTGTTGGGTGCTGCGGTGCGTGACACCCAGTACCCCCACTTGGGTCGCCTGGACGCGTCCGTGCGTGAGTGGGAGGCGTTCATGGCCGCCGTACGCCTCTAAGGCGAGGCGAACCGCAGCCCGCCAGCTTGAAGTTCCGTACCAAGTGGAAGGGATCGAGGCATCACATGATGATCGATGGTTGGAAGAAGTCCAGCTACAGCAATGGTCAAGGTGGGAACTGTGTGGAGGCTCGCGCCACGGAGCAGGGCGCTGCCGTGCGGGACACGCAGAACCGCCACCTCGGCCAGCTCGACGCGTCCGCCCGTGAGTGGGACGCGTTCGTGGCGGCCGTGCGCCTCTAGGGCGCAGGAGACCCGCGTCGGATCAGCCGGGATCCACCCTCAGTGATCAGTACACCTAGCCCTGGTCGAGGCTTCCGATGAACCGGGACGCCTCGTCCTCGGTCATCCCGGTCTCCTGAGCCACCATCCGAACCGCGTCCGCCACACGGTCCTCCGCCACCAGCTCACGCACCCGGTCGGCCAGGCTCCCGTCCGGAGCGGGTGCCCACCGCCCCGCCTCGATGGCCTCGGAGAGGTTCTTGGCCTCCAACAACCCCATGCCCGTGAGCTCCCGGATCCGCTTGATCGCCAGGATCTTGTTGTCGGTCCTCAGGAGACCCAGCACCTCCTCGTACCCCTCCCGGGTGAGCTCCGCGCGAACGGGCTCCGGCTCGGGACTACGGAAGCGGTCGAAGAATCCGGCCATGGGTGGGTCCTTTCAGCGCGGGAGAAACGGGGTGATCCGTCCGGGTCCCGCAGTGTACGCCCGGCCGGTGGCGCACCCGCACCGCACCCACACCCGCACGCGGACGGGGCCGCCCCCCCGAAGGAGGACGGCCCCGCGACTGCTCACCGGTGGGTACCGGAGTCAGCCCCGGTCGATGGTGATGACCGGAGAGGTCCAGCTCTCCCAGTGGTCCGGGTTCGCCGGGTCACCGAGCGCCTTCAGCGCCTTGGCCCGCAGACGGTAGTCACCGTCACGGACGTCGGTCACGCGGTTGCGCGAGTCCACCACGGTGCCGTCCCAGACGTAGCTGAAGAAGGCGGTACTCGTGGCACTGCGGTTGACGTGGTCGACGGCGACCGCCAGGTTCCGGTCCGGGTGGACCGGACGGCCGGTGCGCTCGTCCACGACGGTCATCTCCAACCGGGTGACGTGGTGGTCGAAGTGCGCGATCACGTACGGCACGTCCGGCAGACCGTCCACCCAGTCCATCGAGAAGGCGGCACCGTCGGGCTGGTTCTGGAAAGTGCCGCCGTTGGTGTCGGCGCACTCCAGACCGGTGAAGACCTCGCACTGGGTGATGCGGGTCAGCCACGGCAGCTCGTGCACGTTCCCGTTGGCGTCGGTGATCGGGGTCATGGCCTCGATCTCCTGGTAGTCACCGTTGTAGGCGGCGTACGGGACGCGGACGGTACCGGTCTCCGCCGCACCCCCGACCTCGGTGACCTCGACGTACCCGCCGTACAGCATCTGCGCGTACTCACGGGCGGGCGGCGTGACGGTCACCTCGACCTCGGCGGACTCGCCGGGAGCCAGGGTCACCTTGTCCTCGCTGAGGTCGGCCTGAGCGTAGGAGTCGTTGAAGGACGGAGCGAACGTGTTGCCGTGCGTGCCCAGCGCGGGCGTGTGGCCGATCTCGTAGGTGGCCTCCTCGTCGCCGTGGTTGGTCACGGTGACGGTCTCGGTGACCGGCCCCTCGGTGGCACCCAGGGGCAGCTTCGCGGGGGACAGGCCGGTGGTGGTCAGGACCGACCCGGGGACGTCGAGCATCCCGGCGCCCTGACGGTGGACGTTGTCCAGGATCCCCAGGTCCGGGTTGCCCCACCAGGCCGTCGGGTCGGCGGTGTTCTGGAGGACGTCGCGCACGTCGTGCGCGGCCAGGTCCGGACGGGCCTCCAGCAGCAGGGCGACGCCGCCCGCGACGTGCGGGGACGACATCGAGGTGCCGCTGATGGTGGCGTAGCCGCCCTTGGCCATCGGGTACGTGGAGTTGATCAGCCCGCCGGGCGCGCCCAGGTCCGGCTTGATGTCCAGGTCGGCCGACATGCCGTAGGAGCTGAAGCTGCTGATCAGCCCGCCGGTCGGGTTGGGGATCGTGGTCTCCTCCCCGCTCCAGGTGAGGGTGACGGACTCGCCGCCCTCCAGGAGCTCGCGCAGGTGCGCCCCGGCCTCGTCGGAGACGCCCACCGCGAAAGCGCCCTGGTCGACGATGCCGCCGCCCGCGAACATGCCGGGCAGGTTGTTGTGGATGACGACACCGGTGGCACCGGCGGCCAGCGCGGCGTCGTACTTCTCACCGAAGGTGCACTCGCCGCGCACCATGAGCGCGGTCCGGCCCTCGGGGTCGCCCTCCAGCTCGTCGCCCGCGGCCAGGCAGCCCCGGCCGACGTAGACGAGTTCGTCGGTCTCGCCGGAGGCGGGCGGCGGCGTCGCGTCGTCCATCTCCATGTAGGCGATGGTCTCGCCGCTCGGGCTGACCTCGGCGGCGTCGGCGCGGATGTGCGTGTTGTCGTAGGCGGCGACACCGATCACGTCGGCGCCCAGCCCGGGGGCTCCCGCGGAGTAGAGGCCGGAGGCCCCCTCGTTGCCGATGGAGGCCACGACGACCATGCCCTCGTCGACCAGGTTGTCCGAGGCGACGGCGGTCGGGTACTGCGGCCAGGAGTGGGCCGACCCCACGCTCATGTTGAGCACGTCCATGTCGTCCGCGAGCGCCTGCTCCATGGCGGCGATCATGACGTCGGAGGTCGTGGACCCCGCGCAGCCGAACACCTTGTAGGCGCCGAAGACGACGTCGGGCGCCACGCCGGTGACCTCTCCCTGGGCCCCGATGATGCCCGCGACGTGGGTGCCGTGGCCGTTGCAGTCCTGCGGGTCGCCGTCGGGGACCGGCGTGCTCTTCGCCGGGTCGCTGGCGTTGAAGTCGTCACCGACGAAGTCGTGTCCGGCGACCACGCGCTCGGACGGGAAGCCGCCCGGGCCGCCGAGGTCGGGGTGGGTGTAGTCGACGCCGGTGTCCATGACGGCCACGCGGAGGCCCTCACCGGTCAGTCCGAGCTCGCTCTGCGCGATGTCCGCCCCGGTCATGCCGAGGGCGGTGTCCATGTCGGGTGAGCTCTCGTCGTGGTCGGGGAGCTCGTGGCGGACGACCGGGTGGATCGCGGCGACGCCGGAGATCTCCCGGGCCGTGCTCACCTGGGCGTCGTCCATCTCCACGGACAGGCCGTTCCACAGTTCGTTGAAGGACAGCCGCTCGGTGTACTGGAGACCGAGTTCGTCGGCCTCGTCGCGGAACTCGGCGTGCTCGTCCTCGACGCGCGCGGAGGCCGTGCCCTCGGAGGTGGGCGGGCTCTCCAGTTCGATGAACCACAGGTCCTGGACCTGGTGGGTCAGTTCGCCGTTCTCCGCGGTGGGCGCCGGGTGCAGAGGTGCGAGTTCCGCACCCTCGTCGGCGCCTGCCGGTGTGACCGCGACGAGTCCCGCGATCATTGTCAGCCCGGCGATCGAAGCCAGACGTGACAGGTTGCGTGCCACCTTGTCAACACATCCCTTCTCGTGCGCGCCTCAGGAAACAGGGGGAACGGCACCCCGCCGGGTGCGAGGGATCGCGCACGGGGGGATACGCCGCATGTCGTCCGTGATCGGATGTTCGGCGCGCATGGCAACGAGATCATTGCCTTGTGCGATAAAGGTGTCAATGTGCTGCGAGGATCAATATGGCCACACAATGGATTCGTGGGGTTCAAATGCCCCTGGCGTCACATCTCCACATAAAGGGGACATAAAGCACCTTCGGGCTGAAAGGGCATCGTCAATCCCACGGGTGAGCCACGGTGTCGAGTTCCGTTTCCGGCACGGTCCCACGAAAAGCGCAGGTGGGAGCGGTGCGTGCACCCATCCGGGGGCCGGAGAGGTGCCCCCGGCCCGCGCGAGTACCGCCGAGTAGAGTGAGGGGGTCGTGCCGCCCTCCGGCGGTGCGACGGGTGTCGAACGAGCGAAGTCCGGTCCCGCGGCGCCACCACGGCCCGCGCAACCCGGCGCTGCCCCGCAACTGTGATGCCCCGCGCGTGCGCGGGGACGAGCCAGGTCGCCTCCTCGGCACCGACGAACCCCGTCCTCGTGGGAAGGACCGGCCGTCCCCGACCGGGTCGTGCTCTTTCCCCTGTTCACCGAAGGAGCACCGCACCGTGCGGATCGCCCGCCAACTCCCCGTCGCACTCCTGGGCGCCACCCTCGCCCTCACCGCCTGTGGCACCACCGAACCCGATTCCGAGCCCGCGCAGGAGACCGGGACCGCCTCCGCCGAGTGCGGAGCCCCCGAGCCCGCGGCCGACCGCGCGACCGTCGGTGACGGGACCTTCCCCGTCACCGTGGACGACATGGTCGGAGAGGTCACCGTCGACGCCGCCCCCGAGCGCATCGTCTCGCTCTCGCCCAGCAACACCGAGATGCTCTTCGCCATCGGCGCCGGTGACCAGGTCGAGGCGGCCGACGACTACTCCGACTACCCCGCCGAGGCCCCCACCACGGACCTCAGCGGCTTCACACCCAACGTCGAGGCGATCAGCGAGTACGACCCCGACCTGGTGATCCTCGCCGACAGCGCCGTCGACACCGCCGACCAGCTCGGCGCCGTCGACATCCCCACCCTGGTGCTGCCCGGCGCCACCGGCCTGGAGGACGTCTACGCCCAGATCCGCCTGCTCGGGGACGTCACCGGGAAGACGGAGGAGGCCGACGCCGAGGCCGACCGGATCGAGGACGAGTTCAACGGGATCGTCGAGTCCGTCTGCGCCGAGATCGGTGACAGCGGGCTCACCTTCTACCAGGAACTCGACGACACCCTCTTCTCCGCCACCTCCGGCACCTTCGTCGGCCAGATCTACGACGCCTTCGGTCTGGTGAACATCGCGGACCAGGCGGACGACGGCGAGAGCGGTGGCTACCCGCAGCTGTCCCCGGAGTTCGTGGTGGAGGAGGACCCCGACCTCATCTTCCTCTCCTACGGTGACGAGTCCGCCGTCGAGGCCGTGGAGGAGCGTCCGGCCTACGACACCGTCTCCGCCGTCGAGACCGGCTCGGTCCACGTCCTGGACACCGACATCGCCTCCCGCTGGGGCCCGCGCGTGGTCGACTTCGCGCAGTCCGTGGGCGACGCGGTCGTCGAGACCGCCCAGCAGTAGGTCCGTGACCCCCGCCCGGGCCGCGCGGCCCGGGCGGAGGGGGACGAGAGCGAGGAGAGCAGGACGTGAAGGGCTTCGGGGTTCCCCTGGTCTGGGTGCTGGGCGGCGCGGTCGCCCTGTTCGCCGCCGGGGTCTTCGGCGTCGCGGCGGGGGCCGCCTCGATCTCCGCCGACGACATCCTCCGCCACCTGCTCAGCCTCCTGCCGTTCGGGGTGGAGACACCGCTCACCGAACGGCAGGAGGCGCTCCTCATGGAACTGCGCCTGCCGCGCGTGGTGATGGGCGCCGTCGTCGGCGCCCTGCTGGCCACGGCGGGCGGCGCCTACCAGGGCGTCTTCCGCAACCCGCTGGCCGACCCCTTCCTGCTCGGCGCCGCCGCAGGG
This sequence comes from Nocardiopsis sp. NPDC058789, assembly GCF_042745575.1. Taxonomy (NCBI): domain Bacteria; kingdom Bacillati; phylum Actinomycetota; class Actinomycetes; order Streptosporangiales; family Nocardiopsidaceae; genus Nocardiopsis; species Nocardiopsis sp. NPDC058789. The sequence continues at coordinate 207,419 of NZ_JBHYOW010000009.1, read as the reverse complement.
GCCGGACTGGGCGCCACCATGGTCATGGTCTTCGGCCACGAGGTCCTGGCCGACCCGCGCGCCCTCGTCCCCGTGGCCGCCTTCGCCGGAGCGCTGGCCGGGGTGGCCGCCGCCTACCTCCTCGGCGCCACCGCCGGGGGAGGGGGCACCGCCGCGCTGGTCCTGGCCGGGGTGGCGGTCTCCTCGTTCCTGTCCGCGGCCCAGACCCTCGTCCAGCAGATGGGCGTGGACCAGCTCCAGCGCATCTACGCGTGGCTGCTGGGCGGGCTCGGTCGCGGCGGCTGGGACGACGTCCGCCTCGTCGCCCCGTACGCGGTCGTCGCGCTCGTCGTCCTGCTGCTCTGCGGCTACCTGCTGGACATGCTCGCCCTGGGCGACGACAAGGCGGTCAGCCTCGGCCTCAACCCCGCCGTCGTGCGGATGGTCGTGATCGCCGCCGCCTCCCTGGCCACCGCCGCCGCCGTCTCCGTGAGCGGGCTGATCGGGTTCGTCGGCATCGTCGTCCCGCACATCGTGCGCCGCCTCGTGGGCTCCAACTACCGGGCGATCCTGCCCGTCACCGTGCTCATGGGCGGCGCGTTCCTCGTCCTGGTGGACGTCGTGGCGCGGACCATCGTCGCCCCGGCCGAACTACCCATCGGCGTGGTCACCGCCTTCCTCGGGGCACCCTTCTTCGTCCTCATCCTGCGCACCACCCGCCACCGGGGCACCTGACCGGGCCACCGAGGGCCCGGAAGCCCCCACCGGCATCGTTCCCGGCACGCCACCGGGGCGTGACGCGAACGCGTCGGACACTCTGGGAGACTGGTGAACGCTATGGACATCACCTTGCTCGTAAGCATCATCGTCGTCGTCGCCCTCCTGGCGGTTGGTGGGTTCTTCCTGGTCAGGGCCGGACGCTCGGTCAAGCCGGGTGAGGAAGAAGCCAAGCCCGAGGTCACCGGGGAAACCGGGGCCACCGCCCTCGAAGAGGACCGTGAGAAGGACGGGGGAGCGGCCCAGACGCCCCCCGCCCACGCGCCTCCGGCCGAGGACGCCGCCGCCACGGCCCCAGCCGAACCCACCGCCCCCGAGATCGAGACCCCGCCCCCGTCCGCCGGGCGCATGGTCCGCCTGCGCGCCCGCCTGGCCCGCTCACAGAGCTCCTTCGGCCAGGGGCTGCTCAGCCTGCTCTCCTCGAAGAACCTGGACGAGGACACCTGGGAGGAGATCGAGGACACCCTCATCACCGCCGACATCGGTGTCGCCTCGGCCACCCAGATCGTCGAGAACCTGCGCACCCGCGTCAAGGTGCTCGGCACCCGCGAGACCGACGAGGTCCGCGCCCTGCTCCGCGAGGAACTCCTCAAGCAGATCACCACCGAGGCCGACCGCGCCGTGCGCACCGAACCCCACGGCGACCGTCCGGCGGTCATCATGATCGTGGGCGTCAACGGCACCGGCAAGACCACCACCACCGGCAAGCTCGCCCGCGTCCTGGTCGGTGACGGCCGCAGCGTCGTGCTCGGCGCCGCCGACACCTTCCGCGCCGCCGCCACCGAGCAGCTCCAGACCTGGGGCAGCCGGGTGGGCGCGCCGGTCGTCCGCAAGGAGGAGGGCGCCGACCCCGCGAGCGTGGCCTTCGACGCCGTCGCCCGGGGCATCGACGACGGCGCGGACACCGTGATCATCGACACCGCCGGACGCCTGCACACCAAGACCGGCCTGATGGACGAGCTGGGCAAGGTCAAGCGCGTGGTGGAGAAGAAGTCCCGGGTCGACGAGGTCCTGCTCGTCCTGGACGCCACCACCGGCCAGAACGGACTGCGCCAGGCGCGCGTGTTCGCGGAGGTCGTCAACGTCACCGGCATCGCCCTGACCAAGCTCGACGGCACCGCCAAGGGCGGCATCATCGTCCAGGTCCAGCGCGAGCTGGGCGTGCCCGTCAAGCTCGTCGGACTCGGGGAGGGTCCCGACGACCTCGCCCCCTTCGACCCCGAGGTGTTCGTGGACGCCATCCTCGGCTGACCCGGGGGCACCACCTGCACCAAGCGGCCGGACACCCGACACGGGGGTCCGGCCGTTCGTCGTTCGCCCCTTGAGCACGGTTCGTTCATGACGGCTTAACACTCCGAGCCGCCCTTTTACGCCTCCGCAACACGTCGGGTCCGGTCGGGAAACACCCGGGTCGGACAGTGGTCGCCGTGGCCAGCGCATCGGGCCCGAAGACGCGCTCGCTGACCGCCGCATCTCACGACCATCCCCCGTCCGTGCAACGGAGGCGACGAAATGATTGACTCAGGCAACACCGCGTGGCTGCTGATGAGCGCCGCGCTGGTGATGCTCATGACCCCGGGCCTGGCCTTCTTCTACGGAGGCATGTCGCGGGCCAAGAGCGTCCTCAACATGATGCTGATGAGCTTCGGCAGCATCGCCATCATCAGCGTCCTGTGGGTCCTGGTCGGCCACTCACTGACCTACGCGCCCGGCCACGGCGCCCTGGAGATGTTCGTCGGAGGCTTCGACTACGTCGGCCTCAGCAGCATCATGACCGAGGTCGAGCCGATGGACGGCACCGACGGCGGCTACCCGCTGCTCGTCGACGCGGGCTTCCAGCTGATGTTCGCGGTCATCACCGTGGCCCTGATCAGCGGCGCCATCGCCGACCGCGCCAAGTTCGGCGCCTGGCTGCTGTTCGCCCCGATCTGGGCGCTCCTCGTGTACTTCCCCGTCGCCCACTGGGTCTGGGGCGGCGGCTGGATCGCCAGCATGCACGAGTTCACCGGCCTGCCCGAGGTCATCGACTTCGCGGGCGGCACCGCGGTGCACATCAACGCCGGGGCCGCGGCCCTGGCCCTGGTCCTCGTCCTCGGCCGCCGCAAGGGCTTCGGCTCCGAGTCGATGCGCCCGCACAACCTGCCGTTCGTCCTGCTCGGCGCCGCCCTGCTGTGGTTCGGCTGGTTCGGCTTCAACGGCGGCTCCGCCTACGCGGCCAACGAGCAGGCCGCCCTGGCCCTGGTCAACACCCAGGTCGCCACCGCCGCCGCGACCGCCGCCTGGATGCTGGTCGAGCGCCTCCGTTACGGCAAGGTCAGCGCCCTGGGCTTCGCCTCCGGCGCCATCGCCGGGCTCGTCGCCATCACACCCTCCGCGGCCAACGTCACCCCGGTCGGCGCGATCATCGTCGGCGCCCTGTCCGGCGCGATCTGCGCCTACGCCATCAGCTGGAAGTTCCGCTTCAAGTACGACGACGCCCTGGACGTCGTGGGCATCCACATGGTCGGCGGCATCGTCGGCTGCCTCGCCCTCGGGTTCATCGCCTCCGCCGCCGTGCCCGGCGGCGGGGACGCGGGCCTGTTCTTCGGTGGTGGCCTCGGCCTCCTCGCGGCGCAGGCGATCTCCGTGATCGGCGTCATGGTCTACACCTTCATCGTCACGTGGGTCATCGCCAAGGTCATCGACCTGCTCATCGGCTTCCGTATCGCCGAGGAGGTCGAGACCAACGGCCTGGACCACGAGCTCCACGCGGAGTCGGCCTACGCCTTCGACGAGCTCGACGAACTGGAGGGAGCGACGGCCTCCTCACCGACGCCTCCGGGTGAGGAGGCCGCCCCACCGCGGATCGGGTCCTAGCACTCAACGTCGAGGCGACCGGTCCCGAACCACCGACACGGTGGGGCGGACACAGGGGCCGACGGGGGATTTCTCCCCCGTCGGCCCCGTTCGCGTTCTGGCTGTTCGCCCCGCCCACGCCTCTCGGATTCCACTGATTTGTGCGTGTTCATGGAGTGGTGTTGGCAGTGGCGCGTGCTCGCGTTCGATACCCTTTCGGGGCGGTGCGGCGGCCAGCCCGGTTCCGGGGGAACGGCGAGGAGCGCCGGAGGGACCGACCCACGGGGGTCCACCGGACGCGACCGGCAGGTCCGCGCCCGCATCCCATGTCGCGGAGAGGCGGGGCGGTGACGACGCCCGGGACACCTCCCGACGACTTCCTTCACGCGCATTCGAATCAGCACCCCACAGGTCGGGGTCAGGAGGCAAGATGGCGCCGGTTACTCACAACAGGGGTCGCGGACGCGGACGGCTCGCCCTCGCCGCGGTGGGCACGATCACCGCACTGGGACTGGCCGGATGCGGCTTCGGCGGCGGTGACGAAGAACCCGCCCCCACCGAGGACGCGGCCGAACCGGTCGACGCGGCGCCCCTGCTGGAGAACGCCCTGGCGGACCTGGCCGAGTACCCGGCGCTCACCGCGAACGGGCAGGTCGCCCCCAGCGTGGGCGGGGACATCCAGGAGACCACCCTGACCGTCGCCGACGGCGGCGCGACCAGCGGCACCGTCCGCGCCAACGGCGTCGAGGCGGAGATGATCGCCGCCGACAGCAAGATCTTCCTGCGCGCCGGTGAGGAGTTCTGGCTCGACAAGAACGTCTTCGGACCGGACAGCGACCAGTTCGACGGCTCCTGGGTGCGCAGCTCCACCGCGCAGGCGGGCATCAACCCGCAGAACACCCTGGCCCCGCCCGCGCTGGCGGCGATCCTGGAGGAGATCGGCCTGGAGGGCGACGAGGCCGTCGAGGAGACCCTCGACGACACCCGCGCCTACAAGGTCGACCTCAACGGCGAGCGCAACCAGCTGTGGATCGACGCGGAGACCGAGCAGATCCTCCGGGTCGAGGTCGAGGAACTGGTTCCCGAGGGCGGGGAGACGGGCCCCCAGGTGCGCCTGGACATCGCCCAGGCCGACGAGGCCGCCGCCGAGGAGCTCTACGACAACCTGACGACCGTCACCGAGGAGGAGCTGACCGGCTCCCGCGACGCCCGCATCGAGGTGAGCTGGGACGGTCAGCCCGCGATGGAGTGCGTCGACGGCCCGCACTGCACCTGGTCCGGCACCGTCCGCGACTCCGGGGCCTCGGGCAGCGGCACGGTCCTGGTGCGCATGGACGTCACCTTCACCCAGGAGCAGATCGGTGACGAGGAGTGCACCGACAGCGGCTCCCTGGAGGCGGGCGGCTCGCTTGACCTGTCCTGCGACGCCAACTACAACATCGTCACCACCGAGCCCAAGACCTACGAGGACATCCAGGGTGAGGCCCGCCTGTCCACCCGGGGTCTGAGCGGCGGCCAGCAGGAGGAGATGCTCGCGGCCCTGGCCGAGCAGCGCGAGGCCACCCTCGCCGGCGACACCGAGGAGTCCGAGGGCGCCGAGGAGACCGACGGCGCCGAGGCGGAGGGGACCGAGGGCGAGTAGCCCCCGGCTCCGCACACCCGACCAGCACCCGCGTGCGGGCTCGGGGACCCGAGAACGGGAACCGGGCGGGGGCGCGTCCCCCGCCCCTTCCGCGCCGGGAGACCCCGGCCGGACCTGGGCTTCGTGCCCGGTGACGGCGGGGCGGTAGGCTAGGAAGTCAAACCCGACGACGAAGGACTGGCCACACTCGTGTTCGAGACGCTTTCCGACCGGCTGACATCGGTCTTCTCCTCGCTGCGCGGCAAGGGGCGGCTGTCCGAGGAGGACATCAACGCGACCGCGCGCGAGATCCGTCTCGCGCTGCTCGAGGCGGACGTGGCGCTGCCCGTGGTCCGCGAGTTCATCGCGCGGATCAAGGAGCGCGCCCGCGGTGAGGAGGTCTCCAAGGCCCTCAACCCCGCCCAGCAGGTCATCAAGATCGTCAACGAGGAACTGGTCGAGATCCTCGGTGGCGAGACCCGGCAGATCCGCTTCGGCAAGACGCCGCCCACCGTGATCATGCTCGCCGGTCTCCAGGGCGCCGGTAAGACCACCCTCGCGGGCAAGCTCGCCAAGTGGCTGGCCGCCGACCGCAACACCCCGCTGCTGGTCGCCGCCGACCTCCAGCGCCCCAACGCCGTCACCCAGCTCCAGGTGGTCGGTGAGCGCGCGGGCACGCCCGTGTTCGCTCCCGAGCCCGGCAACGGCGTGGGCGACCCCGTCGACGTGGCCCGCGAGTCCATCGAGCACGCGAAGCGCAACAACCACAACGTCGTCATCATCGACACCGCCGGACGCCTCGGCGTGGACACCGAGATGATGCGGCAGGCCGCGGACATCCGCGACGCGGTCAACCCCGACGAGATCCTCTTCGTCGTCGACGCCATGATCGGTCAGGACGCGGTCAACACCGCCCAGGCCTTCCTGGACGGCGTCGGCTACGACGCGGTCGCGCTCACCAAGCTCGACGGTGACGCCCGCGGCGGCGCGGCCCTGTCCATCCGGCACATCACCGGCCGCCCGATCATGTTCGCCTCCACCGGCGAGAAGCTCGAGGACTTCGACCTCTTCCACCCGGACCGGATGGCCTCGCGCATCCTGGACATGGGTGACGTCCTCACCCTCATCGAACAGGCCCAGCGCACGTTCGACGAGGCCGAGGTCGAGAAGATGGCCTCGACCATGGCCTCGGACGACGACTTCACGCTGGACGACTTCCTCCAGCAGATGGCGATGGTCCGCAAGCTCGGCCCGATCGGCAACCTGCTCGGCATGATGCCCGGCATGGGGCAGATGCGCGAGCAGATCGACGGCATCGACGACAAGGACCTGGACCGCATCCAGGCCATCATCCAGTCGATGACCCCCGGCGAGCGCGCCAACCCGAAGATGATCAACGGCTCCCGCCGACTGCGCATCGCCAACGGTTCCGGTACGCAGGTCAGCGACGTCAACGGCCTGGTCACCCGCTTCTTCGAGGCGCAGAAGATGATGCGCAAGATGAAGAGCGGCGGCGGCATGCCGGGGATGCCCGGCATGCCGGGCGTGGGCGGCAACAAGAAGAAGGCCAAGGCCCAGGCCAAGAAGGCGAAGAAGGGCAAGCAGCGCAGCGGTAACCCGATGAAGGCCCGCCAGCAGGAGGCCGACCGCGAGGCCGAGCGCAAGCGGCGCCAGGAGGAGGGCGGCCAGGAGATGCCCCAGCTGCCCCCGGGCCTCGGCGGCGGTGGCGGCGGCCAGCCCACCCTCCCGCCCGGTTTCGGTGGCCCGAACATGCCGGACCTGTCCAACTTCAAGCTGCCGAAGAAGTAGCGGTTCGACACCGCGACGGTGACACCCACCACGGCCCGCCGGGGAGATTCCCGGCGGGCCGCGGCCGTTCCCGAACCGGGCCGCGCGCACCGTGGTGTCCTGTCCAAGGAACACGTCCGCGTCTGGCACAATGAGTAGTCGACTAACGGTGGCCGGGTCAGCCCTCTAACTAGCCCGCCGCCCACGTCATGCCTCGACGGGTTCCACAACCCCACGTGGGTCGCCCATCAGGCGCTAACACCGTTATACGGGAGAAGACCACTCCAGTGGCTGTCAAACTGAAGCTCAAGCGTATGGGCAAGATCCGTACGCCCCAGTACCGTGTCATCGTCGCCGACGCCCGCAACAAGCGTGACGGCAAGGCGATCGAGGAGATCGGCAAGTACCACCCCAAGGAGCACCCGAGCCTCATCGAGGTCGACTCCGAGCGGGCCCAGTACTGGCTGTCCGTCGGCGCCCAGCCGACCGACGCGGTGAAGGTCCTCCTGCGCAAGACCGGCGACTGGCAGAAGTTCAAGGGCCTCGCCGCCCCGGCTCCGCTCCAGGTCGCCGAGGCCAAGGACCCCGAGGCCCAGGAAGCCGCCTTCCAGGCCGCGCTGAAGGAGCTCGTCCTTCCCGGTCAGGAGAAGAAGACCAAGAAGGCCGAGAAGAAGACGGACAAGGCGGCCGACAAGCCCGCCGAGACCGCCGAGGCTGAGAAGAAGTCCGAGGGCGAGGCCTAATCGTGCTGGAAGAGGCGCTTGAGCACCTCGTGAAGGGGATCGTCTCGAACTCCGACGACGTCCAGGTGAGAGCCAAGCGGCTCCGCAAGGGCAAGGTCCTGGAGGTCCGGGTCCACCCGGACGACCTCGGCAAGGTCATCGGCCGCAACGGCCGGACCGCCAAGGCACTCCGGACGGTCGTCGGCTCCCTCGCAGGCGGCCGGTACGTCCGCGTGGACCTGTTGGACCTGAACGAAGTGCGCTGACGCGCCTCTGGGGGCGCCGACCGCTGACGGTCGGCGCCCCGCACTCGTGCCCGGGGACCGTGTGAACGGCCCCGGGCACGGCCTTCCCCGGGGCCGTTCCCGGCCCGGGGACACCGAGGGGACCCGGACGCCGGGAGACCCCGTGTGACGTCCGGGAACCGAAGAACGACCCGAAGGAAAGCACTGCTCATGCGACTCGTGGTGGGCCGGATCGGCCGAGCGCACGGTATCCGCGGCGACGTCGCCGTCGACGTGCGCACCGACGACCCCGACGCCCGGTTCGCCGTCGGCGCCGTCCTCCAGACCGACCCCGCCGCGACCGGTCCGCTGAAGGTGGCCTCGACGCGCCGCCACAGCGGCAGGATGCTCGTCCGCTTCGAGGGAACGGCCGACCGCGACGCCGCCGAGACGCTGCGCGGCACCCTCCTCATGGTGGACTCCGAGGACATCGCCCCCCTGGACGACCCCGACGAGTTCCACGACCACGAACTGATCGGCCTGACCGCCGTCACCACCGAGGGCACCACCGTGGGCGAGGTCGAGGACGTCCTCCACCACGCGCAGGACGTCCTGGTCATCACCGCCGAGACTGGCGGCCACGAGATCCTGGTGCCGTTCGTCGCCCCGCTGGTCCCCGAGGTCGACGTCGCGGGCGGCCGGATCGTGCTCGACCCGCCGCCCGGCCTGCTCGACCTCCAGAACACCGACTGAACGAGTACGCAGTGCGCATCGACATCATCAGCATCTTCCCCGACTACTTCGCTCCGCTGGAGCTCTCGCTGATCGGTAAGGCGCGCGAGGCCGGTCTGCTGGACGTGCACGTCCACGACCTGCGCGACTGGACCCACGACCGGCACAACACCGTCGACGACACCCCCTACGGCGGCGGTCCCGGCATGGTGATGAAGCCCGAGCCGTGGGGCGAGGCCCTGGACGCCGTCGTGGCGGAGCGGCCCGCGCGGCTGGTCCTGCCGACCCCCAGCGGACGCCCCTTCACCCAGGCCGACGCCGAGCGGCTCGCGGGCGAGGAGCACCTGGTGTTCGGATGCGGCCGGTACGAGGGCATCGACTCCCGGGTGGCCGTGGACGCCGCCCAGCGGATGCCGGTCGAGGAGGTCAGCATCGGTGACTACGTCCTCAACGGGGGCGAGTCGGCCACGCTGGTGATGGTGGAGGCCATCACCCGGCTGCTGCCCGGTGTGCTCGGCAACCGGGAGTCGCACGTCCAGGACTCCTTCGCCTCCGGTGGGATGGAACACCTGGTGGAGGGGCCGGTGTACACCAAGCCCGGCACGTGGCGGGGCCAGGAGGTCCCCCCGGTGCTGCTCTCCGGCAACCACGGGGCGGTGGACCGCTGGCGCCGCGACCAGGCGCTGCGCAAGACCGCCCGCAACCGGCCGGACCTGGTCGCCGCCACCCCCGCCGACGGCCTCGACAAGCGGGACCGCGAGGTCCTGGCCGAGGTGGCCGACCCCGCCGACGGAGCCGAGTGTGGTGAACGGCCGGTTCGGGACGGCCGGGATCATGTGGCAAACTAGGTGAGTTCCCCCCTGGTGACCCCCAGGCATCCGCATGCCGGCGGTACGACGTCGGCCTCTGTGTCGGTCACCGGGTGGTTCGACTGGTCAGACCCAACAGGGCCTCGCCCGCGCACCCCCTCCCCGGAACAGCCGGGGGGCAGGACGCGGCGCGCTATTGATGAGGATTCGCGAGATGCACACCGCCATTCAGGAGCTTGAGAAGGCTCAGCTTCGCACCGACGTTCCGGAGTTCCGCCCCGGCGACACCCTGAACGTCCACGTCCGCGTGACCGAGGGCACCCGCACCCGTGTCCAGGTCTTCAAGGGCGTCGTCATCCGTCGTCAGGGCTCGGGCAACCGTGAGACCTTCACCATCCGCAAGGTGAGCTACGGCGTGGGCGTGGAGCGTACGTTCCCGATCCACACCCCGGCCGTCGAGAAGTACGAGGTCGCCGCCCGCGGTCGCGTGCGTCGCGCCAAGCTGTACTACCTCCGCGACCTGCGCGGCAAGGCCGCCCGCATCCGCGAGCGCCGCGAGCCCGTCACCAAGTAGGTCCTGGCTGATCCGGCCGGAACCACGCCGCCCCACCGGGCGGCAGGATAGGCTTTCGGCCGATGAGCAAAGACGAGAGGGACCTCGGCTCGGACGCGGTCCCGGACGAGGATTCCGCCCGGCCCGGCCCGGAGGAGCACAGCTCCGCCACTGGCTCCCAGACGCATGAGCGCCTGGGAGCCAGTGGTGTATCCGACGCCGCTGGCCAGGGAGCGGAGGAGAGAGCTGACGCCGACATGAGCCAGTCCCAGAGCAGTGCGAAGAAGGGGTCGTTCTGGAAGGAACTCCCCATCCTGGTCGTGATCGCCCTCGTGCTGGCGTTCGTGATCAGGACCTGGGTGATGCAGGCGTTCTACATCCCCTCGTCGTCGATGGAGAACACCCTGCTCGTGGGTGACCGGGTCCTCGTGAACAAGGTGGTGTACGAGATCCGCGACATCGAGCGCGGAGAGGTCATCGTGTTCAACGGCGACGGGTCGTGGGACGACCCGACCGTCGTACAGCCCCCGGAGTCGACCAACCCGGTCAGTCGCGGTTTCACCTGGGTGCAGCAGCAGCTGGGCGCCGCGCCCTCGGGCAAGGAGTACATCAAGCGGGTCATCGGGCTGCCCGGCGACACCGTGGAGTGCTGCGACGAGCAGAACCGGGTCCTGGTCAACGGTGTTCCCCTGGAGGAGGACGCCTACCTCTACCCGGGCAGCGTGGAGAGCCACACCGAGTTCGGTCCCATCGAGGTGCCCGAGGGGTACCTGTGGCTGATGGGCGACCACCGGGCCATCTCCTACGACTCCCGCATGAACCAGAACAACCCCGGGGGAGGCGCCGTCCCGATCGACCACGTCGTGGGCCGGGCCTTCGTCATCATCTGGCCGTTCAGCCAGGCCGGAGGGCTGGGAGTCCCGGCGACGTTCGACGAGCTGAACGCGTCCGACGGCTGAGCCGGTGTCCGGACCCGCCGAACGGCGTCGGGTGTCGTCGCAGGTCGCGGCGGTGTCCCGGGGGTGGGTGACCGATCCGTCGAAGGAATTCCGCTCGACGGGGCGCAAAAGCCCGTTCCGTGACGCATGATGGAACTCGGATCGTATCGGCGTTCCCCGAACACGTGGGGCCGTCTCCGGCCGGAAGACGCCGGACGGCGGAGGTGCCCGCGTCAGGGGGACCGGCACATCATGACCGGAGAGTGCTGACGAAAGCGAGCGCGCACATGAGTTCTGAGGACCTGGAGAAGTACGAGGCCGAGATGGAGCTCCAGCTCTATCGCGAGTACCGCGACGTCGTCGGCCTGTTCGGCTACGTGGTGGAGACCGAGCGGCGTTTCTACCTCACCAACCACGTGGACCTCCAGCCCCGCTCGACGGAGAACGGGGAGATGTACTTCGAGGTCGTGATGGAGGACGCCTGGGTCTGGGACATGTACCGCCCGGCCCGGTTCGTGCGCAACGTGCGCGTGGTGACGTTCAAGGACGTGAACGTCGAGGAGATCACCAAGTCCGACCTGGAGATGCCTCCGGCGGACGGCGGCGGATCGGGGGAGTAGCCCCCCGCGCGGTGTCCCCCTCCCTCCTCCGCCCCGGACGGGGTTTTCCACAGGAGGAACCAACCCCTGGCGTACCCGGCCCCGATCACGGAACGTGGTTGTGGGAGGTGGTCGCCGGTGGATCGGTGGGCCGAGTACCGAAGGAAGCTGGGACGCCGCGGCGAGGAGCTCGCCGCGGCCTACCTCGAACACGCCGGGATACGGGTGGTGGCCCGTAACTGGCGGGCCCCGGGCGGTGCCGGGGAGATCGACATCGTGGGCCGGGACGGACCCTTCCTGGTGGTCGCGGAGGTCAAAACCCGTGGTTCGCTGCGGTACGGCCACCCGGTGGAGGCCATCAACGCCGGGAAGCGGCGCAGGCTGCGCCAGCTGGGCCGGTCCTGGGCCCGTCTGCACGGGTGCCCGCCGTGGCCGCTGCGGGTCGACGGGGTCTGCCTGCTGGTCACGGACGGGCGCGTGTTCGTCTCCCACGAACGGGGGATGGCCTGATGTCGCTCGCCCTCACCCACTGCGTCACGCTGCTGGGCGTCCAGGGACACATCGTCGAGGTGGAGGTGCACCTGGGCGGCGGGGAGCCCGGGGTGACCCTGGTGGGGCTGCCGGACGCCGCCCTGCGGGAGGCCCGGGACCGGATCCGCGCGGCGGTGGCCAACAGCTCCGAGGCCTGGCCCAGCGGGCAGATCACCATCAGCCTGTCCCCGGCCAGCCTGCCCAAGTCCGGCAGCCTCTTCGACCTGGCCATCGCCGGTGCGGTGCTGGCCGCCGCCGGTGAGGTCCCGTCGGACCGGCTGCTCGGCACCGTACTCCTCGGGGAACTCGGACTCGACGGTCGGGCCCGCCCGGTGCGCGGGGTGCTCCCCGCCATGGTGTCCGCCGCGGACCAGGGGTTCACCCGGTTCGTGGTGGCGGCGGGCAACCTGGCGGAGGCCCGGCTGGTCCCCGACGTGGCGGTCACCGCCGTGACCGACCTCGCGGAGCTGTGCGGCTGGTTGCGCGGGGAGGAGGAGCCCGAGCGGCCCCACGAGCCGCCCGCGTCGGCGGTCGCCCCGGACCGGGGGAGCCCCGACCTCGCGGACGTCCTGGGTCAGCCGGTGGCCCGCCGGGCGGTGGAGATCGCCGCGGCCGGAGGGCACAACCTGATGATGCTCGGCCCGCCCGGAACGGGGAAGAGCCTGCTCGCGGAGCGCCTGCCCACGGTGCTGCCCACCCTCTCCTCCACCGAGGCGCTGGAGGCCACCGCCATCCACTCGGTGGCCGGGCTGCTGCCTCCGGGCGCTCCGCTGGTCACCGTGCCTCCCTTCGCCGCCCCGCACCACACCTCCAGCCGGGCCTCGATCATCGGGGGCGGCCACGGCAATCCGCAGCCGGGCTGGGTCTCCAAGGCACACCACGGGATCCTCTTCGTGGACGAGGCCCCGCAGTTCGGGCGCGGAGTGCTGGACTCGCTGCGCGAACCCCTGGAACGCGGAGAGGTGGTGATCGCCCGCTCGACCTCCACGGTGGCCTTTCCCGCCCGCTTCCAGCTGGTGATGGCGGCCAACCCGTGCCCCTGCGCGAAACCGGGCAGCCTCTGCACCTGCCCCTCCGGTGAGCGGCGGCGCTACCTCTCCCGGCTGTCCGGACCACTGCTGGACCGGATCGACCTCAAGGTGGAGCTCCAGCCCGTGGCGCGGGCCGAACTCCTGGCCGACCGGGCCTTCGCGGAGTCCTCCGCGACCGTCGCCGCACGGGTGGCGGGAGCCCGGGAGCGGGCCCGGGAACGGTTGGCGGACACCCCGTGGCGGACCAACGCGGTCATTCCCGGAGCGCGTCTGCGCCGGGACTTCCCGGTGGAACCGGCGGGCCTGCGGGTCCTCGGCCGGGCGATGGACGCCGGACAGATCAGCGCCCGGGGCGTGGACCGCGCCCTGCGGGTGGCCTGGACACTGGCCGACCTCGCGGGGCGGGACCGCCCCACCGAGGAGGAGACCTCCTACGCCTTCGCCCTGTGGGCCGGAAGGGCGTGGTGAGGGTGGGCGACCACGACGAGGCACGCGCACGGGTCGGTCTGACGGCGGTGGCGCCGCCCAGCCACCGCTGGCTGGGGCCGCTGGTGAACGAGCACGGGGCCGCCCCGGTCTGGGACGCCCTGCTGTCGGGGAAGCCGCCCCCGGGGAGCCCGCCCTCGGCCCAGGCGGTCCGGAGCTGGCGGGGCTGGTCGGAGGGGTCCCGGAGGGTGGACCCGGACCGGTTGCTGGACTCCTCGGCGGAACTCGGGGTCCGGTTCGTCGCCCCGGGAGATCCGGAGTGGCCGGGGCGCCTCGACGAGCTGCCCGTCTGCTACGGGCTGTGGGTGCGGGGTATGGGCGACCTGCGCAACCTGTGCCTGCGGTCGGTGTCGGTGGTGGGCGCCCGGTCCGCCACCCCCTACGGGACGCACGTGGCCGCCGAGCTCTCCTGCGAGCTGGCCGACCGCTCCTTCTCCGTGGTCTCCGGGGGCGCCTACGGGGTGGACGGCGCCGCGCACCGGGCGGCCCTCACCACGGGGAGCACCGTGGTGGTCCTGGCCTGCGGTCTGGACACGGACTACCCGCGCGGTCACGCGGGGCTGTTCGCGGACGTGGCGCGTACGGGGGTGCTGGTCAGCGAGTGGCCGGTCGGCCGTACTCCGCGTACCCCGGACTTCCTGGTGCGCAACCGGCTGATCGCCGCGCTCACCCCCGGCACGGTGGTGGTGGAGGCGGGGGCCCGCAGCGGGGCCCTGAACACCGCCGCCCACGCCACCGACCTCCACCGGGTGCTCATGGCCGTCCCGGGTCCGGTGACCTCCGCGATGTCGGTGGGCTGTCACCGTCTGCTCCGGGAGGGCCGCGCGAACTGCGTGACCAGGGCGGACGACGTGGTGGAGCTGATCGTGCCGCTGGGGGAGGCCGTCCCCGGGCAGGCGGGGCCCCTGGTGCCCGAGGCCGAACTGGACCGGGAGACCGCCCGGGTGCTCTCGGCGGTCACCCGCCGTGGTGTGGGAACCGCCGTGGTGGCCACGAACAGCACCGGGGACCTGGAGCACACGATCCGTGCCCTGGGGATGCTGGCGGCGGCGGGGCTGGTGGAGCGCTGTGAGGCGGGCTGGCGTCTGCCCTGGCCCCGGAGGCGACCCGGGCCGCGGTCGCACCCCCCGCGGCCGTGCGGGTAGTGGTCGCCGCACCGAACTGCGGGGGCGGTAAAACGCGATGTAGTCGAGATGTAACTGCGATTGGCCACAGTGGTGGGTGTCGATTATTCGACGCGTTGTCAAACCTTGGACGAAGAAAGGAGTGAGATCGTATGTCTATCGAGTCCGGTCACCTCTCGGCAAGCCTCGGAGACCTTCCGGTCGAGGAATTCAGTTCGAGTGGTGAGGGTGTCGTCGGCTTCGGTTCCCACCAGCCCGGCGGTATCGAGTCCCTCGGTTCCTCGCTGGCCATGATGGAGATCGGTGCCTCCGGCGGTGGCGAGTGCTGCAGCTGCTGCAGCTGCTGCCCGTGCTGCTGCTGCAGCTGAGTCGGTGACCTGCCCGGTCGGCCCGCCTGCGGGCGGCCGGCCGGACCACCGGAACCCGGGGTGCGCGGGCCGGTCGGACGACGGTTCACGACCGGCCCGACGCCCGATCCCCGGAACGTTTCACCTTTCCCGGGAGTTCCCGGGTCCGTGAATGCATTTGGGTGCAAACCTGCTGTAGGTGCGCTGTAAGCACCGGCGGGGATGATGGTGCGACGCCGGGGCGGAAGTGCCTCGGCGTTACTACGAAGAAGGAGAGGAGGTTCCCATGTCGATGAAGGCTGACCAGATTTCCGCTGGTCTCGGAGACCTTCCGGTCGAGGAATTCAGCACCAGCAGTGAGGGTGTTCTCGGCTTCGGTTCGGACCAGCCCGGTGGTATCGAGTCCCTCGGTTCCACGCTGGCCATGATGGAGATCGGCGCGTCTGGCAGTGGCGGCGGCTGCTGCAGCTGCTGTAGCTGCTGCCCCTGCTGCTGCTGCAGCTGATCCGGCGGGGCGGGCCCGGCGCGGTGACCGTGCCGGGGCCGTCCCCTCGTAACGGTGAGAGAGAAGAGAGGGGCGCGGATGCGACCGAAACTCCGGCCAGATGTCTACTACGTCCCGACCGCGGACGGGGCCTTCATCATCGACAGCGCGCGGTCGGTGACGCTGCGCGGTGGATCGATCTATCAGTGGGTGGAACTGCTCGCGCCGAGCCTGGACGGCTCCGTTCCGCTTGAGGACCTGACCTCGGGGTTGTCGCCCGCCCACCAGAAGATGGCCACCGACCTGGTGGGGCTGCTCGAACGCAACGGGTTCGTCCGCGACGTCAGTGAGGACCTGCCGCACTCGCTGACCGACGCGGAGCTCCGGCGCTACCAGGCGGAGATCGCCTACGTCGACTTCCGGTGCGACTCCGGACCGGCCCGGTTCCAGACCTGGCGTGGCACCCGCATGGTGATCGTGGGCGAGGCCCCGCTGGCGGACTCCGCCGCGCGAGCCGCCTGGCACCTGGGCTGTGCCCGCGTGGAGGTCGTCGACCCCTCGGGTGACGCCGACGCCCGCGCCGCGCGCACCGCCGACCTCGCCGCGGCGAAGGAGGAGGACCCGGCCCTCGAACTCGTCGAGACCCCGGCCGCCGACCTCGCCGCGAGCGTGTCCGCCGCCGACTTCGTGGTCGTGCTGACCGAGGACCCGGCGCTGATCGACTCCGTCGCGGAGGCCTGCACGGCGCCGCTGCTGCCGGTCCTGGTGACCCGTGACGCGGCCTGGGTGGGGCCGATCCCGGGCGGCGCCGCCGACTGGGCGGACGCCAAGGCGCGCCTGACCGACACCGGCACCCTGCCCGTCGGCCCCTCGACCTGGCTGCGCGGTCCCGCCGTGGGCGTGCCCGCCAACACCGCGCTCTTCGCGGCCTTCCGCGCCGTGACCGGTGCCTACCCCGCACCGGTCTCCGGTGAGGTGGAACGCATCGACCTGGAGACCCTGGAGTCCCAGACCGGGCGCGTACTGCCGGTCGGCGGGGGCAGCGAACCCGCCGCCGACCCGGGGTCCGAGATCGACAGCGAGGCGTTCTCCCTCGCCGCGGCCGAGCTGTTCGACCCGCTCACCGGCCCCCTGCTGGAGATCGAGGAGCACCCGGAGCAGCTGCCGCTGCGCGTCGCCGTGGCCCGCCTGGCCAAGGACGGCGCGACCAGCGACGTCCTCGGCGTGGCCGACGCCTTCGTCGAGGCACGCCACGGCGCCACGTTGGCGGCGCTCGGCCGCCTGGCCGCCGCCCGTCCGGCGAGCGGTCCCGCCCACGACCTCGTCAGCGGTGAGCCCGGCCCGGTGGTCGCACCGGTGGGTATCACGGACGCCCACGTCCCGGGTGTCGGAGCGGCGCTGGACCGTGAGTCCGCGCTCTCCCAGGCGGTGCTGGACTACGCCGCCGAGCGGGCTGTGCCCGTTCCGCAGCGGGCCCCGCTGATCGACCGGGCCGACCTCCCCGAGCTCGTCGGGGAGCAGCTGAACCGCCTGGAACTGCTCGTCGGGTCGAGTGCCCGCCTCTTCCAGCTGGACGCCGAGCTGCCCACCGTCCTCGTCGCCACCGACTCCGAGCCGCTGGCCCGGGCCTCCGGCCGTGACCTGGCGTCCGCCGCCTCGTCGGCGGTCATCCGCGCCACGACCTCCGCGCAGTGCGGGCAGGACCCCGTGACGATGCCTCCGCGACCGGACCGCGTACCCGAACCCGAGGGTTCGGCCGCTCCGCTGACGGGCCACCTGTTGACGTCCGAGGACGCGGTGAAGCTGCTGGCCGCGCGCGGGCATCGGCTCGGGGTCGTGGAACTGGACGGCGAGCCCGCGCTGCGCACGGCCACGCCGCACCTGCTCAGGGTGGTGGAGCTGTGACCGAGTCGCTGACGACCACGCCCACCGTGGTGGGCACCGGAGCGCTGGCCGAGGCCCTCAGGGCCGTGGTCCCCCCGGAGTACACGGTGCTGGTCGGTGAGGACGGTGTCCTCCCCGAGATCCCCGCCGGAAGCGGGCCGGTGCTGCCCGTGCTCGCGCGACGGGACCGGCTCTACATCGGTCCCGTGGTGCGGGAGGACGTCCCCGGTTGCCCCGAGTGCCTGGAGTCGCGCCTGCTGCTGGCCCGGGAGTTCCCGGAGCCGATGGCCGAGATCGACCGCCGTGACCCGGAGCGGCTGCGCCGGTGGGCGCCGCCCGCGCTGACCCACCTGCACGCCGAGTTCGCCGCCGAGGTCGCTGGCCGTCTGGTCGAGCTGGACCGGGACCAGGACACGTCCGAGCGGCGTTCGGTCATGGTGGTGCGGCTGATCGGCCTCGGTGTGCGGCGCGCGGTGCTCCTGCCCGACCCGCTGTGCGCCGTGTGCGGTGCGCTGCCCGAGGACAACCCCGAGGACACCGAGACGCTCGTGCCGAGCGCCTCGTTGTCCCACAAGCCCGGTTCGATGCGGACCAAGTCCCTGGTGGACGACGCGTCGTTCCTCCCCACCTACGTGGACCGGGACGTCGGCCTCGTCCGCACCCTCTTCAAGTACGGCGGCGGCGTGTTCCCGAACATGACCGCGCCGCTGGGCCTGCGGAACTCGACCGACATCGAGCAGGGCATCGGCCGCACCCCCTCCTACCGGGAGTCGGGTACCGCCGCCGTCGCGGAGGCGGTCGAGCGCTGGGGCGGGATGAGCCCGTCCGGCCACCGCAGCGTGGTCACGGGCGCCTACAAGGACCTGCCCGAGGCCCTCGACCTGCGTCGGCTCGGTCTGCACGACGAGCACCGCTACGACGAGGAGGGGTTCCCGTGCCAGCGGTGGACCGAGGAGTCGGAGCTGGACTGGGTCTGGGGCCGTTCCCTCACGCGTGACGCACCGGTCCTCGTGCCGGAGACCTACGCCTACTACCGCACCCGGCTGGTCCGCCCGGACCGCCCCCGGTTCCTGTACGAGGTGTCCAACGGCTGCGCCGTCGGCGGCTCGATGCCGGAGACGATCCTGCACGGGCTGATGGAGGTCATCGAGCGCGACGCGTTCCTGATGACCTGGTACTCGCGCCGCACCCCGGCCGAGATCGACCTCAGCACCGCCAAGGGGCCCACGGTGCCGCTCCTGCTGGAGCGCATCGAGCGGCTGACCGGATACACGGCGCACGCCTGGGACACCACCACCGAGCACGGAATCCCCAGCGTGTGGGTGGGCGTCGTCGACGAGCAGGAGCGGGACGGCTACGCCCGCTTCCTGTGCGCGGCCGCCTCCCACTTCGACATGGAGGACGCTGTGGCCGCCGGGCTCCTGGAGCTGGCGCCGATCATCGCCCAGCACCAGGATGAGCCCGCCGACGTGCAGGACCTCGCCCGGCGCATGGTCGACGACCCCGACCTGTGCACGTCGATGCTGCACCACAGCCAGCTCAACGGCAGGCCCGAGGCCCAGGACCGGCTCGCGTTCCTGTTCGACGGTCCCAAGCGGGAGATGGCCCCGCCCGACCCGCGGCTGCACGCCGACGGGCCGACCGACCTGGAGGCGCTGCTCAACGACACCGTGGAGCGGCTCCGACAGCACGGTCTGGAGGTGCTGGTGGTCGACCAGACCACCCCCGAGCACCGTGCGGGCGGTCTGTTCTGCGTGAAGGTGATCGTTCCTGGGATGCTGCCGATGACCTTCGGCAACAGGTTCCGTCGTGTGCGCGGCCTGGACCGGGTGTTCGCGGCGGCGGCGGAGCAGGGCTTCGACGACGTGAACCCCGACCCGCACCCGTTCCCATGACGGACACGGACCCGAACACGACGGCGGTACCCGTGACCGGCGACGATGACGCGACCCTGGTGCGGGAGTACCTGTACGACGTGCACTACCGGTGGCAGGCGATCCACGCGGAGGGGCAGGGCGGGCTCGACGACCCCGCCCGCCCCCCGCTGTTCACCCGCCCGGCCGTGCCCCGGCGCAGGTTCGGACTCCCCTCCGGTCCGCGTCACCGGATCGGTCCGCTCGGGGCCGCGCTCCGGGACGAGCACACGCGTCCCGGAGCCGGCCCCGGCCGGTCCGGCCCCGACCACGGGTCGGACCTGGAGCGGCTCGGCGAGCTCCTCTTCTACGGGTACGGCTTCTCCCGGATGGACATCGGCCCGCAGGTGGAGTGGCCGTGGCACCGCACGGTGGCCTCGGCCCGCTGCTTCTACCCGGTCGAGTTGGCGGTGTGGTCGGACGCGGCGCCCGAAGGCGTCCACCGCTACGACCCGGCCCACCACGAGCTCTCCGAGCTGCGCGACGACGTCGGGCTGTCCGAACTGGCCGCCGCGTCGGCGGCTGAGCTCGACGGCGCGCGCACCGTCCTGATCGTCACAGCCCGGCTGGGCAAGACCGCCTTCCGGTACCGGAACTACGCCTACCGGCTGGCCACCCAGGAGGCCGGGCTGGTTCTCGGCAACCTCCAGGTGGTGGCCTCCGCCCTGGGCCTGGGCGGCCATGCGCGGCTCCGGTTCCTCGACGAGGCCGTGGCCCGGCTGCTCGCGCTGCCGGACGACGACTCGGAGTCGGTGCTGGCGCTCCTGCCCCTCTGGGACGGCGCGGACGTGCCGACGGAGCCCGGCCACCGCACGGCCGCACCGGTGCCGCCGAGGCGGACCGTGGTTCCCGTGGCGGGCGGCAACGGCATCGAGCCCGCGCTCAGCCACCGGACCCTGGCCGTGGAGCGCGCCTCACGGCTGAACGACCCGGCCGAACTGGAACCGGTGAAGGCCCTGGCCAGCACCCCGCTGGTCGGCGCCGAACCCGCGGCCCCGGGCTCGGGATCCGATCTGCCGCTGGCGTCGTCCCGGCGGGAGAGCGGTACGGACACGGGGACGGCGGTGGTCCGCCGCGACTCCGGGCCGGACGTGTTCCTGCCCAATGCGAAGCCGGTGTCGCTGGGGGTCGTGGCCGACCTCCTGCTCGACGCGGTCCGGCCGACCGCCGACGACCTCTGGCACGAGACGGCGCCGCCCGAGGTGGGGGTGCACGTGATCGCGGGCGCGGTCACGGACCTGCCGCAGGGGCACCACCGCCTCGTGGACGGTGCGCTGCGCACCGTGAGCCACGGCGACCTGCGCCCCCCGTTCCAGGCCATGGACGTGTGGCGGACGGAGATCAACGCGCGGACCGCGCCGCTGATGGTGGTCGTCACCGCCGACACGGAGCGGCTGCTCGAACACCACCCGAGGCGTGCCTTCCGCGCGACCCAGCTGCTCACCGGAGTGGTGACGCAGCGGATCTCCCTGGCCGCGGCCGCGCACGGGCTCTCCGCCCGGGTGACCAACAGCTACGACGCCGACGAGTGCGCCCGCCTGCTGGGCCTCGACGGTGAACGGGAGATTCCGGTGTTTCTTCTGGTACTGGGTGAGCCCAACGCGCCCTGGCACCTGGGGACGAGGGTGCGGCCTTGATCGTCGCACGTGTAGCGGGGCTGCCCAGTGGCGGCGCACGGGTCGGAGAGCTCTCCGGGACCGCCCGCCGCCTCGGTGCCCTCGACGCGTCCCGGGAGGACCTCGACCGCAGGGGTGGTGAGCTGGCGGACCTCATCCACACGGCGGTGGGCGGATGCGAGGACCGCGCCGTCCGCCGCGCGCTGCTGGCCTGCCGTCGGGCCGTCCACAACGGACGGCCCCCCAAGGCGTTGTCGGAGGAGGCGCTGGCACGGCTGTCGGCGTCCGCCCGCGAACTCCACGCCCGGCTGGTCGCCGACCACGAGGCGCTGGACCGGGGCTGGGAGGAGGCCCGCGAGGCCTTCCGTGCCGAGACGTCGGCCGCCGAACGGCGCCTGGCCGACCTCGTCCTGGACGAGGACTTCCGGCGCGCCCTCGCGATGTCCAGTGACGCCCTGTTCCCCGACGTCGAGGCCTGGCTCTCCGGGCCGCCGGGTGCCCCCGAGCACCTCAACACCCGCAGGCGCGTGGTCAACTACGCGCTGCGGACCGCGCTGAAGACCAGTCCCTTCTCCACCCTGACCACCGCCGGACCGCTCCCCGCAGGGGACGGGCCCGCGCCGGGAGACGGGGCGGTGAAGGGGGCCGCGGAGGCGGTCCAGGTCCCGGCGCCGGACGGGTTCTCCCGCCACCTCGAACTCAACGCCGAGGTCGAGTTCCAGCTGGAGCGCCTGCTGGCGACCGCGCACGGGCCGCTGGTACTGCGGACCAACCCCACCCTGACCGTCCTGGGGGAGCGGGCCATGGTCGTGCACGCGGACGGCCGCTGTGTGGGCGTCCCCGCCCGCCCGTGGCTGCTCGCGCTCGCCCGGCGGGCCGAGGAGGGCGCCTCCCCAGCCGACCTGGCCGGTTTCCTCACGTCCGGGTTCGGTGCGTCCGCCGCCGAGGCCGAGTCCATGCTCGGACAGCTGGTCACGGCGGGGCTCCTCCAGAGTGACCTCGGTGTGCCGGACCAGGTCCCGGACCGGCTGACCGACGTGGCCGACCGGCTCGGACTCCCCGAGGGGTCCCCGGTCAGGCGGGTCGGCGAGGCGGTGCGTGAGGTCGAGGCCGCCGACGCTCCGGGCGACCGGTGGCTGTCACTGGGGCGCCTGCGCGCGGCGGTCGGCGCGGCGCTGACCGAGGCCGGCGGAGACCCGTCCCTGATCCCGGGCAAGTACCTCTGCTACGAGGACGTCCTCCCCGGATGGTCCACCCCGCCCCGGACCCCCGACTGGTCCGCGCTCGACCGCGACCTGCACCGCGTCCGGCGCCTGGTGTCGGTGTTCGACGGTGCCCTGCCCGGCCGCCTGGCCATCGCGGAGCTGCTCGGACGCCGCTT
Source organism: Nocardiopsis sp. NPDC058789 (assembly GCF_042745575.1). NCBI lineage: Bacteria > Bacillati > Actinomycetota > Actinomycetes > Streptosporangiales > Nocardiopsidaceae > Nocardiopsis > Nocardiopsis sp. NPDC058789. The sequence goes on along the minus strand of NZ_JBHYOW010000009.1, from coordinate 185,045 downwards.
CGGGACCGGGGCCCGCGTGGGGCTGCTGGAGGCCTGGCTGGCATGGAACGAGGCCGCCGACCCCGGGAACACTCCGGACGGTGCCCCCGGCACCATCGGCCTCCACGGTCTGCGCGACAACCCCTTCCACCTGGCGGACACCGGGGTGCCCAGGATCGAGGAGCTGCGCCGGTTCCAGACCGGGCTGCTCGGGCTGCTCACCCCGCCGGACGGTGGCGGCCCCGCCTTCGACGCGGACACCGACGCCCTGGACCGGCTGTTGGACGCCGGGCCCGCCTGGCTGCCCGGCGACCACCCCACCACCCTGTTCCTCCAACCACTCCCGGGCGGGTCCGTGGCCTTCAACGCGGCCGCCCCCGGGCACGAGACCGCGGGCTCGCGGGTCCGCCGCTGGTCGGAGCCGCCGGTCCCGCACGACGACGGCGACGGCCCTCTCCTCGTCGAGGTGGCGGGCCTGTTCCGCAGCTCGCTCAACCGGGTGGCGCCCTACGCCGGGCACGAACTCGTCTGGCCGGGATGCGTCCCCTCACGGCCGCCGGAGCGGCGGGTCCGCCCGGCCGACCTGGAGATCCGCCTGGACCCGGCCGGACTCCCCACCCTCTGGTGGCGGTCAGCCGACCGGGCGGTGCGGCTCGTCCACCGGGGCACCATGGGCCGCTACTGGTTCCCGCCCGTGCTGCGCTTCCTCCTCGACCTGACCACCCCCATGGCCGAGGCGTGGGCTCTCGTGGGCCGGGCCCGCGCGCTGTACACCAATCCGAAGCCGTCCGAGGTGTCGGTGCTGCCGCGTCTGAGCGTCGGCGCGGTCGTGATGGAACGCCGGAGCTGGATCGTGCCCCGCGCCGAACTGGACCTGGACGAGGGGGACGACTTCGACCGGTTCACCCGCGCGCGCCGCCGGGTCCGGGACCTGGGCCTGCCCGACGTCGTCTTCGCGCGGGCCGCCGACGTGGTCGACTCCACCGAACGGGTCATGGAGAAGGCCAAGGACCGCAAACCGCGCCCGCTGGACCTGTGCTCCTGGTGGGGGATCGAGGAGTTGGCCCGGATGTCCAGGGGACGGGACCTGCTGCTGTTCCAGGAGGCGGAGCCGAACGTGTTCGGCGCCGACCGGGTCGTGGAGTACGCCGTCGAACTACCGGGGGACCGCGCATGAGCTGGATCACGGCCCACTGCTACTACCACGAGGACCTCGCGGAGGTGGTCACCTCCGTCGTCGCGCCGACCGCGCGGACGCTGGGTGACCGCGCGCCGCGCTGGTTCTACGTCCGCTACTGGTCCGGCGGCCCGCACGTCAGGTTCCGCATGTGGGTGCCCGACCCCGCCGACCGCGCGACCGCGCACGAGGAGGTCCGGAGCCGGTTCGAGGACCTCGTGGCGCGACGCCCCTCCCGTGTGGAGGCCGACCCGGCGGACTTCCAGCGCCTCGCCGACCTCATCGGCAACCCCGGCGAGGAGGCCGGAGCCGACATCCTGCCGGACAACACCCTCACGTGGGAGTCGTACCGGCCCGAGACCGGGATGTACGGCGGCCCCGAGGCGATGGAGCACGTCGAGGAGTTCTTCACCGCCTCAAGCCGCGACGCCCTGGCCTACGTGGGCACCCCGACCGACCCGGTGGCCCGCGCCGTGTGGTGCATGGCCAGCGGTCTGGCGACGGTCGGTGACGCGGACTGGGTGAACCGGTTCGTGGACCACATGGTCGGCCGCTGGATCGGTGAACGGATCGGCGCCCAGTGGCAGCGGCTCGTCGACCAGTCCTGGCAGCGGTCCGGGGAACGCGTCCGCCACCTCGTCCGCCACGCCCTGACGGCGTCCCCGAGCGGCGGCGAGGGCGAGTGGCTGCGGGCCTGCGAACGGCTCCAGGAGGGGCTCACCGCCGTGGAGGCGCGGGGCCAGCTGGAGCCGCCCGAGGACGCGGCCCCGGACGGTCTCGCCCACCTGGACCGGGGGATGGTGACCCTGTCCGCGCTGCACATGCACAACAACCGACTCGGGGTCCACATGGAACGGGAGGCACTCGTGATGGAACTGCTCAGGTTGGCCCTGGCCGAGACCGCGTCGGTGCGGCCGTGACGGCCGCCCGACGGCTCCGGGTCGCCTACCACGACCCCGACCCCGCGCCCCTGCTGCGGGCCGGGGTGCGCCCCCTGCTCGCTGAGCTGGCCGCCGAGGGGCTGTCCGCCCACTGGGCCCGGCACTGGCGCCGGGGACCGCACCTGCGGATCATCGTGGACGCCGACGAAGCCGCCTGGGAACGGATCGTGCGTCCCGCCGCGGAGCGCCACCTGGGCGCCGCCCTGGCCGCCCACCCGTCCACCACGGTGCTCGACCCCGAGGCGCTCCGGGAGACCTACCGGCAGCTGGCCGCACGCGAACGGGAGTACGGGCCGCTGGAGCCGCAGCAGCCCGACAACACCGTCGAGGAGGAGCCGCACGACCCCCGGCTGCACGTGCTCGGCACGCCCGACGCCGTGGCGCTGTTCGAGGGCTTCCACGAACGCACCGCCGACGCCGCGCTCGCCATGGCCGTGGGCGAGGGGCCCTCCCTGAGCACCCACGTCGTGGACCTCATGCTGCTCATGGCACAGGAGGTGGGCGGCTACCTCGAACGCGGGTTCGTCTCCTACCGTTCCCACGCCGAGGCGCACATCATGGGCAGTCCCGACCCCGGGGCCGTCCGCGCGCTCTTCGACGAACGCTCCGCCCGGCTGCGGGAACCCCTCGTGCGGCGGGTGCGGGCCCACGCCGAGGGGGCCGCCGCGCACCTGGACGACCTCACCGCCGCCGTGGGCCGCGAACTCGTGCGGGCCGCCGACGACGCCCGGCCGCTGCTCGCGGACGGACGCCTCGACCTCGACGGTCCCGTCGCCAACGGCGGGGGCGCCGAGGGCGGCGACGCGACCGAGGAGCAGACCCGCCACAGCGCCTTCCACCAGGCGCTTCGCGGCTCCGGTGACTTCGAACGGACCCTGCGCGGGGCGGCCTGGTTCCTCCGCTACCGGGTGGCGCTGAACCTCCTGTACCTGCACCTGGCGCGGATCGGCGTGCGCCCGGTGGACCGATTCCTGTACTGCCACGTCGTCGCTGACGCGGTGGAGCAGGCCTGTGGGGTCGACGCCGTGGCGATGGTGGCCTCGGGCGCGACCGAACTCGTAGAAGGGCACTCATGAGCACGGCCGAGCGCACGACAGCGACCGACGCCGACCGGGACACCGTCCTGGCGTACCTGGCCGACCGCGAACTGCCGCAGGTGTCGGGGGCCTACCAGCTGTACCCGACGCGGGCGGGACGGCCCGGCGTGGCCGAGCACGCCCTGCCCCGCCCCGGAAGTGGCCCCGACGGGCCGGTCGACCGCATCTCCCGCATGCTGGCCACCGGCAACGGGCTCGCGCGGCACCGGTTCCTGACCGTCTCGGGGGCGAGGGCCTTCCTGCCCACCGGCGCCCCCGGATGGGGGTTCGACGAGCAGCACGTGATGACCACCCTGCTCCGGCTCGTCGCCAGCGGCGGCGCGGCCTACCCGGTGGACCTGTGGCTGCTCTCGGGCGGGGAGTCCGGGCTGCCGGTCGGCGCCCACCGCTACAACCCGGTCCACCACGGACTGACCCAGGTCACCACCGAGGACCCCCGGCCCCGGCTGGCCCGGGCCCTGGGCGGCGCGGTCTCCGACCTGACCATCGTGCTGACGACCCGGTTGGAGCGCACCACCGGCCGGTACGGCAAGTTCGCCCACCGGCTGCACCTGCTGGACACCGGCCACACGCTGGCGCAGTTGCTGATCGCCGGGCGGAGCCTCGACTGGGAGTGCACACCCCGGCTGGCCTTCGTCGACGACGAGATCGAGCACATCCTGGACCTGGGCGACGAGACCGAGATCGCCTTCGCGGTCGTCACGGTCGGGCCGACCCGCACGGTCACGCCCGCCAGCGACCCCGCCCCCGTCCGGGTGCCGCCGGTCCCGGACCGCTACCCGCAGGACGTCCTGTGCGCGGCCCGCCGGTCCGAGCCCGGGCCGGAGCTGGAGTTCGGCGAGATCACCATGCCCCGCGACCCGGAGCGGGCGATGCTGCGCCGACGCAGCCCCGTCGGCGGCTTCGTGGCGCCCCCGCCCTCCGCCGAGGACCTGGCGCCCGTGGCCGAGGCGGTCGACTCCGTGCTGGCCCCGTTGGGCGGGCACGGCAGATTGGTCCCGCCCAAGGACCCGGCGGTGGCCACCCGGATCGGGGCTCCCGGGCACCGGCTCAACCTGTCGCTCGCCGGTGTGGTGGTCCCGGTCCTGGAGCTGTCGGAACTGGTGCGTGAGCACGGGCCCGGCGCCTTCCGGGTCGGCGCCGTGGCGATCGGCGTCTCCCTCCAGGCGGCGGCCCTCGTCGCCGCCGACCGCGGGTTCGGTACCTTCCCGCTCTGCGCCTACGACGGCCCGGGGATCGAGAGCAACCTGGGACTGCCGGACGCCTCCACGATGTGCGTGGCGCCCATCGGCGTGGCCGCCCACGTGGGCGCCTCGTTGGAGGTGCCGTTGTAGGCGGCGGCGCCGCGATACGGCCCGGTCCCGGTGGTGGGGGATGCCGTCGGGACCGGGCGCACGTGGGGCCGGGCCGGTCGGGAACCCCCCGACCGGCCCGGCCCTCACCTGCCCGGCTCACGTGTGGGCGCGAGGGAGCCCGGTGGTCACGCCAGGACTCCGTGCCCGAGGCGACCCTTGGGGGTGGTCGCGGGAGACGGATGGGGATGCTCCGCCTAGACGCCCTCGAAGAGGGAACGCACCTGCTCCCTGGTCCTCGGCCGCAGCGGCTCGGACCAGGCACGCCAGGTCTGCTCGGTCAGCTCCTCGGCGGTGACGTCCAGGCCCAGCTCCTCGAACTCGGTGGGGAAGCCCCAGCGGCGCAGGAGGTCGCCCAGCGCGTCCGCGACCTCGACCGGGGTCACCGACGTGCCCGTCAGGCCCAGCGCCCGACCGCCCAGCTCGGCCAGCCGGTCCGCGTGCCCGGCCAGTTTGTCGCCGTCCACCACCATCCGCGCCCACCGGGTCAGCAGGACGCCGAGGGCCGGTCCCTTGCGCAGACCCTGGGCGGTGAGCGTGTTGGTCGGGTACCAGACCCAGAACGAGTGCAGGTGGCGGCCGATCTGGTGCAGCGTGAACGTGCTGACGCTGGCGGCCAGCGCGACGGTGCCGCGCGCCTCCAGGTCGTCACCGTCGGCGAGGGCCCGTTCTGCGGCCGGGATCACCGCCCTGATCTGGCCGATCGCGACCTCGTCGGGCAGGGCCGTGGTGGGCGGGTCCGACACCATGGGGACCAGGAGCCGCGCGACCGTCTCCAGGGCGCCCTCGGCGGTCAGGGCGGGCGGCAGCGACGTGTGCAGCATCGGGTCGATCACCGCGACCCTGGGGAACAGGGACCAGTGGACCAGGAAACGGCGGTCGGTCCCGTCGGCCAGGCTCGCCTTGGCGTTGACCTCGCTACCGGTCGCCGCCGTGGTGGGCACCGCCACCACGGGCAGACCGCCCCGCGTGACGGGCTCGGGCATGACGAACCCGCCGCCGGGCTTCCACCCGGTGAGCAGGCCGGGTAGGGCCACCGCCGCGGCAGCCGCCTTGGCCAGGTCCATCACGGTTCCGCCGCCGATCGCGCAGACGGAGCGGACACCCTCCGCGCGCAGGCGGTCGGCCAGCTCCACGGCCTCCTGCCGGGTGGGCGTGGAGGGGGCGCGGCGGACGATCACCTCGGGGGCGAGCCGTTCCAGCAGCGCGGCCACACCGGGCACGGAGGTCGCGGCGTACTCGTCCACCACGACCGCCACCGGGCGGCCCGTCCGCTCGATCTCCAGCGGCACGTCACGCAGACGGCCCGCGCCGAAGTCGACCCTGGTGGGCACCCACCAGTGGGGGTTGATGGTGGAACCCGTGTCGGTCATCGTGACCTCACCGCCTTCAACGCGCCGGTCAGCCGGGCCGCGATCTCGTCCACTTCGGCGTCGGTGACGACCAGTGGGGGGAACAGGAGCAGGCAACGGCGGCTCAGGTGCACCAGGAGCCCGTTGCGCTGGCACAGGTGGCTGATCATCGCCATGTCCATGGGGGAGAGCGGCGCTCGGCTCTCCTGGTCACGGACCAGTTCGACGGCCAGGGCCAGGCCCTCGCCGCGCACCTCACCGACGATGTCGAGTTCGAGGAGCGCGTCCAGGTGCTGCCGCAGCCGGGCCCCGGCCTTGGCGGAGCGCTCCACCAGGTTCTCGTCCTCCATGACGTCCAGGGTGGCGAGGGCGGCGGCGCAGGCGGCGGGGTTGCCGGACTGGGTCTCCCCGTGCGTCAGGTAGGTCCCCGAGGACTCGTAGGCCTCGAACACCTCGGCGGGGAAGAGCGTGGCCGCCAGCGGGAGGTACCCGCTGTTGATGCCCTTGGACATGGTCACCACGTCGGGCCGGACACCGGTGTGCTCGCTCGCGAACATCCTCCCGGTGCGTCCGAACCCGGTGGCCACCTCGTCGACGATCAGGTGGGCCCCCATGCGCTCGGTGGCGGCGGCGACCTCCTCCAGGAAGCCCTTCGGCGGCATCAGCACACCGCCCGAGCAGAGGACGGGTTCGACGATGACGGCGGCCACCTGGTCGCCCTCGGTGCGTTCGAGTTCGGCCAGGGCCTCGCGGCAGGTCCGCTCGTCGGGGCCCAGGCCGCGTTCGGCGGCGAAGGGGTCGGGGTAGGGGAGCAGCCGGTTCCACCGGCGGTCCACCCCGTACTCCTCCTGGTCGAGCTCCTCGCCGGTCAGGGCCATGGCACCGATCCCGGTCCCGTGCCAGGAGTGGGCGTCGAAGGAGACCACCAGGCGGCGCTCGGGCTGCCCGACCAGGCTCCGGTACCGGCGCAGCACCTTGACGGCCGCCTCGTTGGCGGAGGAGCCGGAGGAGGAGAAGTAGACGCGGTCGAAGCGCCCGGGCGCGATCTCCAGCAGTCGGGCGGCGAGGTCGCGGGCGACGTCGTGGCCGTAGCGGAACAGCGTTCCGTAGGAGAACCGGCGCAGCTGCTCGGTGACGGCGTCGACGATCCGGGGGTGGTTCCAACCGCAGGTCACGTTCCACAGGCCGGACGTGGCGGACAGGTAACTGTTCCCGGCCTCGTCCCGTACCCGGACGCCGTCGCCCTCCACGAGGGTCGTCCCGCCCCGCTCGAACATGGACATCGAGGTCATCGGCAGCCACAGGGGCGAGGCTCCCGAGGTTCCCGTCGGCGCGGGGGATCGCCCGTCAGAGTTCATCTGGCACTTTCTTGGCAGGCTTCGGTCGGCGCTGGTCCCAGCTTGGGGGAAGTCGCTTACACCTCGATTACTGTCCGGTTGCGCCGAACAGGTCTTTCGACCTACTTTCAACACGTGCTGAAGGTAACCGTCGGCAATGATTTGCCACGTGAAGTAGTGATAAAGCTGGCCCGTTCCAGACGCACGGAGTTGGGTAGAGCACTTCCCGAACAGGAGGCGACGTGATTGAGTTCGGGATTCTGGGTCCGCTGGTCATTTATCGGGACGGCGTTCCGGTTGTGCTCAGGGCCCCCATGTTGCGCCGTCTGTTGGCCGTGCTGCTGAGTCAGGGAGGGCACCGGCTCTCGCTGGACGAACTGGCGGAGGCCCTCTGGGAGGGCGCGCCGCCGGACGGGGCCCGCAGCACCCTGCAGGTGTACGTCCACCGGCTGCGGAAGGTGCTGGACGACAGCGGCCGTCTGGTGCGGGACGGCCCGGGATATCGCATGGAGTTGTGTAGTGCGGAGGTCGACGCGAAGAGGTTCGAGACGACGGTCGTCCTCGCGCGCAGGGCACGGAGCCGGAGCGAGCTCCAGCAGGCCTCCGAAATGTACTGCCACGCCCTGGGGCTGTGGCGGGGAAGACCGTATTCGGATATTCCCAACAGTGGTGTGGTGGCGAACGAGATTCGGCGGCTGGAGGAACTCAGGCTGTTGACCAACCAGGAAAGGATCGAGATCGACCTCGACCGTGGGCACCACGCCCGTCTGGTGCCCGAACTCACCGAGCTCGCCGCCCTGCACCCGTATCGGGAGAGACTGCTCGCCCTGTTGATGCTCGCGCTCTACAGGTCGGGCCGCCAGGCCGAGGCACTGGGGATCTATCGGGGAACCCGGCTCCGCCTCGCCCACGAGCTCGGTGTGGAGCCCACCATGCCCCTGCGGCGACTCCACGAGGCGATCCTGCGGGCCGACGGTCAGCTCCTGCGGATCACCGCCGACGACCTGGACACACAGTGGGAACCGAGCGCCGCGTAGGAGGGTTCCCTCGGAGGGTCGTCCCGGATCACCTCCGCGAGCAGACCTGACCAGCCACACGACACCGCCACGGGGACACGGGTCCGCCTCCGCGACGGACACCGTGTCCCCGGCGGCGGTACGCCGACCGAGGCCCACGGGCACGGGCCCGGGGCGCCGGGCACGACGCACCGAGGGGTGCCGGAGCCCGCCGCTGGGTAGGGTTCGACCATGGCCAGAACGTACAGTGACGCCCTGTTGGCCGACGGCCCGCTCCTCTTCGTCTCCGGTCAGGTCCCGGTGGCCCCCGACGGTGACGTCGCGGGCGACGCGGGCGGACAGACCCGGCAGATCTTCCGCAACATGGAGGCCGTGCTGGCCCGGCACGGGGCCGACCTGACCCACGTGGTGAAGCTGACCTACTACCTCCGCCACATCACCGACCTCGACGAGTTCCGCTCCGCCCTCCTGGACTCCCTGCCCGGAGACCACCGGCCCGCGGCCACGCTGGTCGAGGTGAGCGGTCTGGTGGACCCGCGCTTCCACGTGGAGATCGACGCCGTCGCCTGCCTGCCCCGGGAGCGCGCGTGACCGCCGGCCCGCTGGAGGGCTTCGCCGCCCACCTGTCCGGCGAACTGGGTCGCTCCCCGCACACCGTGCGCGGCTACCTGGCCGACCTCACCTCCCTTCTGGAGCACCTCGACGCGTGCGGCCACGGCCCGGCCGACCTCGACGTCCCCCTGATCCGCGCCTGGCTCTCCCGTGCCCGATCCGCCGGAGCCAGCCGGTCCACCATCGCCCGACGGGTGGCGGCGGTCCGCGCCCTCACCCGCTACCTGCACCGCGAGGGGGTCCTGGCCACCGACCCCGGCCCCCGCCTGGCCACCCCCCGCCAACAGCGCTCCCTGCCCACCGTCCTGGACGAGGAGCAGGCGGCCTCCGCCCTGGAGGGCCCCGCTCCCACCACCCCGGTCGAGCTGCGCCGCCACGCGGTGGTGGAACTGCTCTACGCCACCGGCATCCGGGTGGCCGAACTCTGCGCACTGGACCTGGCCGACCTCGACCGCGCCCGGAACACCGTCCGGGTGCTGGGCAAGGGCGACAAGGAGCGCACGGTCCCGGTGGGAGCCCCGGCCCTGGACGCCGTGGACGCCTGGACCACCCGGGGACGTCCCGAATTCGTGTCCCCGACCCCCACCGGAGCCCTCCTCCTGGGCGCCCGGGGTGGCCGCCTGGGCGTCCGCCAGGCCCGTGAGGACGTCCACGCCCACCTGCGCGCCGCCGGGGTGGACTCCGCCCCGCACGGCCTGCGCCACACCGCCGCCACCCACCTCCTCAACGGCGGAGCCGACCTGCGCAGCGTCCAGGAGTTCCTCGGCCACTCCAGCCCGCGCAGCACGCAGATCTACACCCACGTCTCCGTGGAGCGCCTGCGCACCGCCTACCAACAGGCCCACCCCCGCGCCTGAGCGCGCACGGCACCGAACCGGGGGCGGGGCGCGCCTCCACCTGGCACCGCTGCGACTTCCGTACGCAGGGAAGCCACTCCGTCCGCCATGGTTCCTGCTCGGGGTTTCCCCGACTGGGGTGACGGGTCCCGCCAGGTGCTGGCCGCACCGGTGCGCGGCCCCGGTGGTCGGTCCGCGACAGTGAGTCCCCTCCGTCCGCCATGGTTCCTGCGCTGGGCCCCGATCTGGGGCGTTCCCCGCCAGGTGCGGTCCGCTTCGGTGCGTGGCCTCGGTGGTCGGGTCGCGGCGGCTGAGAGCGGAGGCCTCTGCGCATGGTTCCTGCTCGGGGCTTCCCGGTCGGGGTGACGGGTCCGTGCCTGACAGCCGCTGCGGTGTGGCCCCGGTGATCGGGACAGCGGACATGCGGGCTCCCGGGGGCCTGGCCGGGGCAGTGGCCCGGCCGCTGGCCCGCACCCAGTTCGACCCCCGCCGCCCGGTGGAGGGGCAGCAGGCGGATCCCGCCTCGGCCCAGGAGGCCGAGGGGGTCCAGGTAGTCGGAGGCGCGGAGCAGACCCCAGTGGAGGCAGGGACGGTCCGGACAGTGCCGGGGCTCGGCGGACAGCGTGCCCAGGGGACCGTCGCCCACCGGGTCGCCCCGGGCGACGGTGGCGTCCACAGGGAGGTAGGTGGTGCGCAGGTCCCCGTGGGAGACGCTCACCACTCCCACCCCCGCGATCCGGCCGGCGTAGTGCACCACACCAGGGCCCGCCGGGTGGATCGGCTGCCCCGGTTCGGCGGCCAGGTCCACGCCCCGGTGCCCGGGAAGCCAGGGCTGTTCGGGCGGGTCGAAGCCGCGCAGGACCTCGGCGGGAGGGTCCACCGGCCAGCGCCAGGAGGGCGTGGCCCGGTGGGAGAGGACGGGCAGAAGCAGGAGGGAGAGCGAGAGGAGGACGTGCCAGAGGCGGCGAGGACACATGCTTCCAGCGTGCGCTCGGCGGTCCGGATCCGCCACCGCTGATCGGGATCTGTGGACAACTCCCCGGAGGTCGGGGAACCGCCCCTGAAGAGGCGTCGGCGCCCGAGCGATCTGCCTGGGCACGGAGCTGTTCCGGGGTGTGCCCGGCGGAGGATAGAATTGTCTGTGGTCCGCTGGACCAACCAACAATACGCACGCCCACCCGCCTCCTCCGGGAGGGGCCGCACCCACGGTCCACACCGCTTCGGCGGGGTGGCGGTACGGCCGGGGCGTCAGGATCAACCGACGGCGGAGCATCCCTCCGCCACCGCAAGGAGGACCAGGTCATGGCCACAGTCGTGACGATTCGCCAGCTCCTGGAGAGCGGCGTCCACTTCGGGCACCAGACCCGTCGCTGGAACCCCAAGATGAAGCGCTTCATCTTCACCGAGCGCAACGGCATCTACATCATCGACCTCCAGAAGTCGCTGGCGTACATCGACCGTGCCTACGAGTTCGTCAAGCAGACGGTCGCCCACGGTGGCACCATCCTGTTCGTCGGCACGAAGAAGCAGGCGCAGGAGGCCATCGACGAGCAGGCCCGCCGCGTCGGCATGCCCTTCGTCAACCAGCGCTGGCTGGGCGGCATGCTCACCAACTTCTCCACCGTGCACAAGCGGCTCCAGCGTCTCAAGGAGCTGGAGGAGATCGACTTCGACGACGTCGCCGGCTCCGCGCTCACCAAGAAGGAGCTGCTGAACCTTCGCCGTGAGAAGGACAAGCTGGAGCGCACCCTCGGTGGTATCCGCGACATGTCCCGCGTGCCCAGCGCCGTGTGGATCGTGGACACCAAGAAGGAGCACATCGCGATCAGCGAGGCTCGCAAGCTGAACATCCCGGTCGTCGCGATCCTCGACACCAACTGCGACCCGGACGAGGTCGACTACCCGATCCCGGGTAACGACGACGCCATCCGCAGCGTCAGCCTCCTCACCCGCGTCGTCGCCGACGCCGTCGCCGACGGTCTGCTGGTCCGCTCCGGTGCCTCCGGCGCGACCGAGGAGAAGGCCGCCGAGGAGCCCCTGGCCGAGTGGGAGCGCGAGCTCCTCGAGGGCAAGAGCGAGACGGCCGCCGCCGAGGCCGCCGCCGAGCAGGCCCCGGCCGAGACCCCGACCGTCGCCCCGGCCGACGAGGTCGCCGCCGAGGCTCCGGCCGAGGTCACCTCCGAGGACTCCCCGGTGGACGCCCCCGAGCAGGCCCCCGCTGAGGACAAGACCGCCGAGTAGTCAGCGGTCCCTTCCGGGGACACCGTCTCCCGTGCGCCGCCTCGCCCCTCGTGGGCGGGGCGGCCCGTGCGGTGCTCACCCGGTCACTTCCAGATCCGACTTCACTCCAAGGGAATCCGAGAACAGGCATGGCGAACTTCACCGCCGCGGACGTCAAGAAGCTGCGCGACGCGACCGGCGCCGGCATGATGGACTGCAAGAAGGCCCTGACCGAGGCCGACGGCGACTACGACAAGGCCGTCGAGGCCCTGCGCATCAAGGGCGCCAAGTCCGTCGACAAGCGCGCCGACCGCACCGCCGCCCAGGGCATGGTCGTCCTCAAGCAGGAGAGCGAGGGTAAGGCCACCCTCATCGAGCTCAACTGCGAGACCGACTTCGTCGCCAAGAACGCCGGTTTCATCGAGCTGGCCAACCAGGTCGCGGACTTCGTCGCCGCCCAGGACGGCGACGACATCGCCGCCATCGCCGCCGCCGAGATCGAGCCGGGCAAGAGCCTCCAGGCGTACATCGAGGGCAAGAGCGCGATCATCGGGGAGAAGCTCGAGTTCCGCCGCATCGCGAAGTTCGACGGCGCCTACGTCGCGAGCTACCTGCACAAGTCCGACCCGGACCTGCCCCCGAGCATGGGCGTCCTGGTCGAGCTGGACAAGAAGGACGAAGAGGTCGGCAAGGACCTCGCCCAGCAGATCGCCGCGCTGGCCCCGCAGTACGTCAGCAAGGACGAGGTCCCCGCCGAGGTCGTCGCCAACGAGCGCCGCATCGCCGAGGAGACCACCCGCGAGGAGGGCAAGCCCGAGCAGGCGATCCCCAAGATCGTGGAGGGCCGCCTCAACGGTTACTTCAAGGACGTGACGCTGCTCGGCCAGCCGTTCGTCAAGGAGAACAAGAAGTCAGTCCAGAAGGTCGTCGACGAGGCCGGGGTCACCGTCAAGCGCTTCGTTCGCTTCAAGGTCGGCCAGGCCTAGGGAGTTGTCCGGTGGGGCGTTCCGAGAAGGCGTCCACCGCACACACCCTGGGGTTTTGACATGATGGAGGTGCCGGGGAGACTTCTCTCCCCGGCACCTTCTGGTGGATATGGGTGGATTTGGGGCGACCTTCGCCCCCGCCGCCCGCAGCAGGAGCACTCGGGGGACCCTGTGCCACTCGGGGAGAACAAGGGAGGCCACAGGCCGTGTCGGAGAACGAAGCGATGACCACCGAACCCGCCATGCACGACTCCGGTTGGAAACGTGTGATGCTCAAGCTCTCGGGGGAGGCGTTCGCCGGAGGTGGCGGTCTCGGCATCGAGCCCGAGGTCGTCCAGTACGTGGCGGAGTCCATCGCGGAGGCGGTCTCCGAGGGCATCCAGGTCGCCGTCGTCGTCGGTGGCGGCAACATGTTCCGCGGCGCGCAGCTCACCGAGGGCGGGATCGAGCGCGGCCGCGCCGACTACATGGGGATGCTCGGCACCGTCATCAACTGCCTCGCCCTCCAGGACTTCCTGGAGCGTCTGGGTGTGGACACCCGCGTACAGACCGCGATCCACATGAGCCAGGTCGCCGAGGCCTACATTCCGCGCCGCGCCATCCGCCACCTGGAGAAGGGCCGCGTGGTCATCTTCGGTGCCGGTCTCGGCGCGCCGTTCTTCTCCACCGACACCACCGCCGCCCAGCGCGCGCTGGAGATCGGCGCCCAGGCGGTCCTCAAGGGCACCCAGGTCGACGGGGTCTACGACTCCGACCCGCAGCGCAACCCGGACGCGGTCAAGTTCGACAAGCTCAACTACAACGAGGTCCTCACCCGCGGCCTCAAGGTCATGGACGCCACGGCCGTCAGCCTGTGCATGGACAACGGGCTGCCCATCGTCGTTTTCGACCTCATGAGCCAGGGCAACATCCTGCGCGCCGTCCGCGGTGAGAAGATCGGCACCATCGTCGGCCCCGTCTCCGCCTAGCGGACGGTCGGCCGCGAACACAAGCCACGAACACCCAGCCGAGAACCCGGGAGCGTCCACAATGACCGAAGAAACCCTCCTTGAGGCCGAGGAGAAGATGGAGAAGGCCGTGGCCGTGGCGAAGGAGGACTTCTCCACGATCCGGACCGGCCGTCCCACCCCGGCCACCTTCAACAAGATCACCGTCGACTACTACGGTGCCCGCACGCCGATCAACCAGCTGGCGTCCTTCTCGGTGCCCGAGCCGCGGATGGTCGTCATCTCCCCGTTCGACGTGAACGCGCGGACCGAGATCATCAACGCGATCCGCAACAGCGACCTCGGCGTCAACCCCTCGGACGACGGTCAGGTCATCCGCGTGGTGTTCCCGGACCTGTCCGAGGAGCGCCGCAAGGAGTACGTGAAGGTCGCGCGCACCAAGGCCGAGGACAGCAAGGTCTCGATCCGCAACGTGCGCCGTCGTGCCAAGGACAGCTTCGAGAAGGCCGTCAAGGCCGGCGACCTCGGTGAGGACGAGGCGCACCGCGCCCAGGCCGAGCTGGACGAGCTCTCCCAGAAGTACGTCGCCGCCATCGACGAGCTGTTGAAGCACAAGGAATCTGATCTTCTCGAGGTTTAGCCGGTGAGCACACCTTCCAAGGGTTCCGGAGGCGATGACCACTCACCGGAGCACAGACCCGACGACATTCCCCCGTCCGGGGCGGACGACCCCGCCTCGGACACGGCCGCCGGGCAGCGCTTCGTGCTGCACAAGCCGGGGGGTGAACCGGTCAGGACCGGTCGCAACCTCCCGGTGGCCATCGCCAGCGGGTGCGCCCTGGGCGCGCTCGTGTTCTTCTCGGTCTTCCCGTGGCCGCAGCTGTTCACGATCATCACCTCGCTGGGGGTGCTGATCGGCCTGCGCGAGCTCAACCGGGCCTTCGGCGGCAAGGGCATGACCCTGGCCGTGGTCCCGTTGGCCGTGGGCGGGGTGGCCATGCAGGCCGGAGCCTACTTCGGTGGCGCGGACTGGTTGGCGGGCATCGCCGCCCTCACGGCGATCGCCTGCCTGGCCTGGCGGTTGAGGGGCGGGGCCGAGGGGTTCGTCGCCGACGCGTCGGCGAACCTGTTCGTCCTGGTGTACCTGCCGTTCATGCTGGCCACGTGGATGCTGCTCATCGCGCATCCCGAGGACGGCCAGTACCGGCTCGTGGTGTTCATCCTCGTGACGATCTCCAGCGACATCGGCGGGTACTTCGCCGGGATCCTGCTGGGGCGGCACAAGATGGCGCCGGTCATCAGCCCGAACAAGACCTGGGAGGGTTTCGGCGGCTCCGTGGTGGGCTGCGCGGTGGCGGGCGCGCTGTGCGTGACCCTCCTGCTGGGCGGCCCCTGGTGGGTCGGTGTGGTCCTGGGCCTGGCCGTGGTCCTGGCGGCCACGGTCGGTGACCTCATCGAGTCGCTCTTCAAGCGCGACCTCGGTGTCAAGGACATGGGCCGGTTCATGCCGGGCCACGGCGGTCTGATGGACCGCATCGACTCGCTGCTCATCGCGGGTCCGGTGGTCTGGATCGTGCTGAGCCTCCTCCTCCCGTAGCGAACGGGTGGGCCCCCGACCTCGTGGCACCCAGTGACGGACCGGGCGCGACGAGATCGGGGGCCTTCGTCGTGCCCGGGGGCGACGAAGGGGTGCCGGGTGGATACGCTCGACGGGTGGATGAACCTCTGATCGAACGCATGCGCCAGTACGGTGAGACGATCTTCGCCGAGATGACGCGCCTGGCCGTGGAGACCGAGTCCGTGAACCTCGGACAGGGTTTCCCCGACACCGACGGACCGCGCTCCCTCCTGGAGGGCGCCTCCCGCAACATCTTGGCGGGGGTGAACCAGTACCCGCCGGGGCCGGGCCGCCCGGAGCTGCGCGACGCCGTGAGCCGCTACCGTGCCCGTCACTACGGCCTGGAGTTCGACCCCGAGGCCGAGGTGTACGTGACGGTCGGCGCGACGGCCGGGATCGCCGCCTCGATGCTGGCGCTTGTGGAGGCCGGGGACGAGGTGATCGTCTTCGAGCCGATGTACGACTCCTACGCCGCGACGATCTCCCTCGCCGGAGGGGTGCGGCGCCCGGTGACGCTGCGCCGCGAGTCGCTGAGCGGCCGTTTCACGTTCGATCCCGCCGAGCTCCGCGCGGCGGTGACCCCGCGCACCAGGCTGATCATGGTCAACAGCCCGCACAACCCCACCGGCACGGTGTTCACGCCCGCCGAGCTGGAGGAGATCGCCGCGGTCTGCCGTGAGAACGACCTCATCGCGGTCACCGACGAGGTGTACGAGTTCCTCACCTTCGACGACCGTCGACACGTGCCGTTGGCCACGCTGCCGGGCATGCGCGAGCGGACCCTGTCCATCTCCTCGGTGGGCAAGACGTTCGCCGTCACCGCGTGGAAGACCGGCTGGGTCACCGGCCCCGAACCCCTCGTCCGCGCCGTGCGCACGGTCAACCAGTTCCTCACCTTCTCCGCCAACGGCGCGCTCCAGCTGGCCATCGCCGACGCCCTCGACAACGAGGGGGAGTGGATCGAACGGCAGCGGCTCGCGCTCCAGGGCAAGCGGGACCGGCTCGCGGAGGGCCTGACCCGGGCCGGGTTCGAGGTGAACGTCTGTGAGGGCACCTACTTCCTGATGACGGACATCCGCCCGCTCGGGTACGCGGACGGCGTGGACGTCGCCCGGGCACTGCCCCGTCAGGCGGGGGTGGCGGCGGTCCCCGCCAAGGTGTTCTACGACCGGCAGGACGAGGGGCGGCACCTGCTGCGCTTCGCCTTCTGCAAGAAGGACGAGGTGCTGGACGAGGCGGTCCGGCGCCTGGCCTCCTGGCACGGCTGGGTGAACTGAGCCCGACGGGCGCGGCCCCTCCGGTCCGCGTCGACGGGGCCGGAGGGCGCGGGGAGGTCCCGGGCCGGGCGGTTCAGAGGGCGGGGGATCTCCTTCCGTCCCGGGCGTCCATGATCTCGATGAGGCGTTCCTCGGCGTCCGGGCCGGGAGCGACTCGGGGGAGGCGCCACATGAGGACGGCGCCGCCGATCCACCAGGCCAGGACCATGACCCACTCGTGGGGCCAGCCCAGGGCGGCGGGCATGCCGGGCAGGTAGAGCAGGAAGAGGCCGAAGGCCAGCACGAAGGCGGTGACGCCCACGGGGGTCCCCGCGCGGACCCGGAACGGGCGCTCCATCTCCGGTTCGCGGCGGCGCAGCACCAGGAAGCACAGCACCACCGTCAGGTAGGCGATGACGATGTTCAGCCCGCCGGCGTTGACCAGCCACACGAGCATCGGGCGGCCGAAGAGCGGGGCCAGGACCGAGAGCGCTCCGATGAACAGCACCGCGTTGGCGGGGGTGCGGAAGCGCGGGTGCAGCTCCCCGAACCAGGAGGGGAGCATCCGCGACCGGGCCATGGCGTAGATGAGGCGGCTGCCCCCGATCAGGAAGGCGTTCCAGCTGGTGAGCAGCCCGGCCACGCCGCCCAGGACCAGGAGGTTGCCCATGGCGGCGCTGTTCCACATGGCGGCCATGGAGTCGGCCGAGGCGAGCTCGGAGCCCAGGAGGTCGGCGGCGGGCATCCCGGCGCCGGCGGTCAGCATCACCATCACGTACCAGGCGGTGGCGCAGAAGACCGAGACCACCAGGAGCGAGCCGACCAGGCGGTGGGGCAGCCTGATCTCCGAGGCGGACTGGGGGATGACGTCGAAGCCCACGAACAGGAACGGGACAGCGACCAGCACCACGAACATCCCGGACACCCCGCCGGTGAAGAGGGGTTCCATGTTCGCGGTGGAGCCGCCCACGAAGGCGCCGGTGAGCATCGCCGCGCCCGCCGCGAGCAGGAACAGGACGGTGACGCCCTGGAAGACGCTGGCCGGTCGGATCCCGACGTAGTTGAGGGCCGTCATGGCCACGGCGCTCAGCACCCCGATGGCGACGAGGCTGGCGTGGACGTCGTACCCGGCGATCGTCCACAGGTGGCCGACCTCGATGTCCGGGAAGAGGTAGACGAGGGTCTGGGGGACGGCGACCGCCTCGAAGGCGACCACCGAGACGTATCCCAGGACCATGGCCCAGGAGGCGACGAAGGCGCCCTTGGGACCGATCGCGCGCATGGCGTAGTGGTGCTCACCGCCCGCGTGCGGCATGGCGGAGACCAGCTCGGCGTAGGTGAGGCCGACGAAGGCCATCACCACGCCGCCGATGACGAAGGCCAGGGCGGCGCCGCCGCTGCCCGCCGCGTCGACGAAGTCGCCGGTGAGGACGATCCAGCCGAAGCCGATCATCGCGCCGAAGGCCAGGGCGAGGACGTCGGTCCTGCCCAGGACCCTGACGAAACCCGGACTCGTGTTGGACATGGGGGGCTCCCAACGGTCGTGCCTGTGTCGGGGGACACATGTGTGGGGGACAAGAGAACACGTGGCGGTCCCCACGGGAAGTGCCGTGCTGGCCAGGTGGCTCGGCGGGGTTGTACAGACTGGCTGGTGGTGGGTTGACGGGACCTGTGTCGGGCGGGGCAGGACTTCCAGTAGAACCGGAATCCGGGGCACACGAAAGCCCCGGGGCGCTGCCTGTGGACAACTCCCCGGGGCACGTGGCCCTACGGTCGGGTCAGCGCTGGGGCTCGAACCAGACCGCGCCCAGCGGAGGCAGGGTGATCTCGGCGGAGAAGGGCTGACCGTGCCACTCCTGGGGCTGGGCCTCGACGGACGTGGGCGCCTCGTGGCCCGAACCCCCGAAGCGCGGCTCGTCGGAGTTGAGCACCGACGTCCAGCGGCCCTCGGAGGGCAGGCCCACGCGCCAGTTCGTGCGGGGCACCGGCGAGAAGTTCACCGCGCACGCCAGCACGGAGCCGTCCTCGCCGTGGCGCAGGTAGCTCAGCGTGTTGCCCTCGTGGTCACCGCCGTCCAGCCAGCGGAAGCCCGCCGGGTCCGTGTCCAGGGACCACAGCGCCGGGCGCGGCCGGTAGGCGTGGTTGAGCGCCCTGACCAGCTTCTGCGCCCCCGCGTGGTGCTCGAACTGGAGCAGCCACCACGGCACCCCCTCCTCGTGGGACCACTCGTCTCCCTGGGCGATCTCGCCGCCCATGAACAGCAGCTGCTTGCCCGGGTGGGACCACATGAACGCGAGCAGCGCCCGCAGCGTCGCGGCCCGCTGCCACTCGTCGCCGGGCGGCTTGTTGAACAGCGCCTGCTTGCCGTGCACCACCTCGTCGTGCGACAGCGGGAGCACGTAGTTCTCGCTGTAGGCGTAGACCATCGAGAAGGTGATGTCGTCGTGGTGGTACTTCCGGTGGATCGGCTCCTTCTTCACGTACTCCAGTGAGTCGTGCATCCAGCCCATGTTCCACTTCAGCCCGAACCCGAGCCCGCCCTGGTCCACCGGCCGCGTCACGCCGGTGTAGGCCGTGGACTCCTCCGCGATCATCGCCACGTTCGGGTTGCGCCGGTAGACCGTGCTGTTGAGCTCCTTGAGGAAGTCGATCGCCTCCAGGTTCTCCCGGCCGCCGAACGCGTTCGGCTCCCACTGTCCGGAGTCCCTGGAGTAGTCGAGGTAGATCATCGACGCCACCGCGTCCACCCGGAGGCCGTCGACGTGGAACTCCTCCAGCCAGTACAGGGCGTTGGCGACGAGGAAGTTGCGCACCTCGGTCCGCCCGTAGTTGAAGATCAGCGTCCCCCAGTCGGGGTGCTCGCCGCGCCGGGGGTCCGGGTGCTCGTAGAGGGCCGAGCCGTCGAACCGGGCCAGCGCCCACTCGTCCTTGGGGAAGTGCGCGGGCACCCAGTCCAGGAACACCCCGACCCCGGCCCGGTGCAGCGAGTCCACCAGGTGCCGGAACTCGTCGGGGCTCCCGAAACGCGGCGTCGGCGCGTAGTACGACGTGACCTGGTAGCCCCACGACCCGTCGAAGGGGTGCCCCGCCACCGGCAGGAACTCCACGTGGGTGAAGCCGAGGTCGACGACGTACTCCACCAGCTGCTCGGCCAGCTCCCGGTAGTCCAGCCCCGGCCGCCAGGAGCCCAGGTGTACCTCGTACACGCTCATCGGGGCGCGGTGCGGCTCCACGCCCTTGCGCTCGGCCATCCACTGCTCGTCGGTCCACACGTGCTCGGAGGTGGTGACCACCGACGCCGTCGCCGGGGGCACCTGGGTGCGGCGCGCCATGGGATCGGCCTTGTCCCGCCAGTGCCCGTCGGCGCCCAGGACCTGGAACTTGTACAGGTCGCCGTCGCCCATCCCCGGCACGAACAGCTCCCACACGCCGTTGGCGCCCAGGCTGCGCATGGGGTGCGCGGTCCCGTCCCAGTAGTTGACGTCCCCGATCACCCGCACGCCGCGCGCGTCCGGAGCCCAGACGGCGAAGCGCGTGCCCGGGACCTCGCCCATCGGGCTCTCGACGGTGGTCGTGTGCGCGCCGAGCGCCCGCCACAGCTCCTCGTGGCGGCCCTCACCGATCAGGTGCAGGTCGAGCTCGCCCAGGGTGGGGCCCACCCGGTAGGCGTCGGCCTCCACCCGTTCGGGGCCGCCCTCCTCGTAGCGCACGGCGATCCGGTAGTCGGCGGTGCGGGCGGGGAGCCGGGCGGAGAAGACCCCTCGGTGGCGGTGCGTGAGCCCGACCCTGGAGCCGTCGGGCAGGACGGCGTCCACCTCGACCGCTCCGGGACGCAGGACCCGCAGGTCACGGCCGTGCAGGCCGAGAACGGAGTGCGGGTCGTGGTGCCAGCCGTCCACGACCCGGTCGAGTTCGGCGGCCAGTTCGGCGGAGAGCGCGGCGGGTGTGCGGGTTCGCCCGGCCGCGGGCTTCTTCACACCCTTCGCCGCCGAGCCCTTCCCGGCCGCACCCTTCGCCGTCGTGCCCCTTCCGGCCGCGCCCTTCGCGGTGGTCTTCTTCTCGGTGCCCCCCGAGGCCGATCCCTTCCGGGCCGCCGGAACCTTCTTCTCCGCGGGCTTCGCCTTCGTGCTCCGCGCCGCCGTCTCCTTCTTCGCGGCCGACGCCTTCGCCTTCGTGCTCCTGGACGCCGTGCCCTTCGCCCCCGTGCTCGGGGAGGCGGACTTCTCCGGCGTCTCCACCGGCTGCTCGTCGGCTGTCGCGGGTTTCCTGGTCGTACGCGGTGACAATTCGACTCCGTGATGACTCGTGATGGTCGGATGGCGGGAGGCGGTGAATCGATGGTTCGATCGGGAAAGCGGAAGGGCGGCGGCCGTGCTCGCACGGCCGCCGCCCCGGTGGTCAGCCGGGCACCCGTGGCGCCCCGGCCGCGGCGGCGATGGACTCCAGCGGCACCCGGAGCCAGTTCGGCCGGTTCCGGGCCTCGTACAGGACCTCGTAGACGGCCTTGTCGAACTCGAAGGCCCGCAACACGGTGAGGTGCTTCTCCGGGTCGGCGCCGCCCCCCTCGGCGTAGCCCCGGCAGAAGGCCTCCCTGTTGCGCCGCGCCCAGTCACGCGCGGCCCACGCGAGATCGGGGTCGTCGTCCTGTTCGACCAGCAGGAATCCGGCCGCGTAGTCGAAGGAGCGCAGCATCCCGGCCACGTCCCGCAGAGGACTGGACAGCCGCTGCCGCTCGCGCACCGGCACGGTCGGCTCACCCTCGAAGTCGAGCAGGACCCACCCCGAAGCGGGCCGGATGACCTGCCCCAGGTGATAGTCGCCGTGCACGCGCTGGATCGGCAGCGGTTCGTCCAACCCGGCGAAGTCCGCGTAGGCCTCCATCACCCGGGGAGCGTGCTCCGCCAGCTCGGGGACCTCCGCGCTGGCCATGGCCAGGCGCTCCACCATGGCGTCGGCCAACTCGCCCGCCGCGCTCGGTGACAGCACGTCGGTCGGCAGCGCCGAGGCCAGGGAACTGTGCACCGCCGCCGTCGTCCGTCCCAGCCGGGCGGACTCGTCGCCGAAGTCGGCCTCCGTGCCGTCCAGCAGCGTGCGGACGTTGGCCGTGGCCATCACCCACCCGTCCGTGGCGTCCGGGACGAAGGTCTGGAGCAGGGCGAGCGTGGTCGGGGTCGAGTGACCGGACAGGTCCGCCTCGATCCACCCGCACGGGCGCGCCACGTACGGGGAACCGGACAGCGCCATGTTGAGTTCCAGGTCCGGGTTGCGGCCCGGCCAGAGTCTGCGGAAGGTCTTGAGGACGTAGTCCCGCCCGTACACCAGGGAGGTGTTGGACTGTTCCCCGGTGAGCAGCCGCCCCGGGCCGATGGCCTCCACCGTGGTGCCCGGCAGGGTACGGAACCGCACCCGGCCGCGTCGCTCCGCGTCCCCGCCACGGGTGAACCGCTCCAGTAGCAGCGCCGTGAGCTGCGGGTCGTACGCGGCGTCGTACACCACCCGTGGGCGGCTGCCCGAGACCTGGCACACGCCGATGGCGGCGCGGGCCAGGTCGGGCGGCAGCGACCGGGGCGGGCGCGAGCCGAGCAGCACCTGGTAGCGGGAGCTGAGGCCGCGCTGGCCCGCCTGCACGACGAGGACGTTCAGGTCGGGTCCGCCGGGACCGGCCGAGACCAGGGTGTACCTGCTCTCGATCCGGACCCGCTGGATCGGGATCCCCTTACCGGAGAACCATCGTTGCCGGGGAAGCCACACCGCCAGGAGTTCTTCTAGCTGCGACATCTCAGTAGGGCCCGTGTCCCTTCCCGCCACCGTCCCCGGGCCGCGCGCCGGACGCGGCGGTGGACGCGGCTCGGTGGCCGGTGTCGAAGGCGTCCCGCGCGCTGACCCCCGCCGAGGGCAGCCCGTAGGTGGGGGCGCCCTCGTGGCCACCGGCATCGGTTTCGGCGGCGTGCTCGGCCGGAAGCTGGAACCAGTAGAAGCCGTGGCCGGGGAGGGTGAGCAGGTACGGCAGCTCGCCGATCTCCGGGAAGCTCACCCCGCCCACGCACTCGACGGGGCTCACCCCGGCGTAGCGGGACAGGTCGAGCTCCACGGGCTGCGGGTGCCGGGACAGGTTGTTCACGCACAGCATGCGGTCGTCGCCGTGCTCCCGGATGAACGCCAGCACGCTGGGGTTGGTGGCGTTCAGTTCCGTGAACTCCCCGGTGCCGAACACGGGGTGGCGCTTGCGGATCTGGATCATCCGGCGCGTCCAGTTCAGCAGCGACCCCGGGTTCACGCGCTGGGACTCCACGTTGACCGCCTGGTAGCCGTAGACCGGGTCCATGATCATCGGGAGGTACAGGCGCGCGGGGTCGCTCCGGGAGAACCCGGCGTTGAGGTCGGAGTTCCACTGCATGGGAGTGCGAACGGCGTCCCGGTCGCCCAGCCAGATGTTGTCGCCCATCCCGATCTCGTCGCCGTAGTACAGGACCGGCGACCCGGGCAGGGAGAGCAGCAGCGCGGTGAAGAGCTGGATCTGGTTGCGGTCGTTGTCGAGCAGGGGCGCGAGCCGCCGACGGATCCCCACGTTCGCGCGCATGCGGGGTTCCTTGGCGTACTCGGAGTACATGTAGTCGCGCTCCTCGTCGGTGACCATCTCCAGGGTCAGCTCGTCGTGGTTGCGCAGGAAGATCGCCCACTGGCAGTTGCGGGGGATCTCCGGGGTCTGGGCGAGGATCTCCGAGATCGGGAACCGCTGCTCCTGACGCACCGCCATGAACATGCGCGGCATCAGCGGGAAGTGGAAGTTCATGTGGCACTCGTCGCCGCCGGACTCGAAGTCACCGAAGTAGTCGACGACCTCCGACGGCCACTGGTTGGCCTCGCTCAACAGCACGCGGTCCGGGTACAGGCGGTCCACCTCGGCGCGCACCCGCTTGAGGAACTCGTGGGTCTCCTTGAGGTTCTCGCAGTTGGTGCCCTCGCGCTCGTACAGGTACGGAACGGCGTCCAGACGGAACCCGTCGATGCCCAGGTCCAGCCAGTAACGCAGGACCTCCAGGATCGCCTCCTGGACCGCCGGGTTCTCGAAGTTGAGGTCGGGCTGGTGCGAGAAGAAGCGGTGCCAGTAGTACTGGCCCCGGACCTCGTCGTAGGTCCAGTTGGAGGTCTCGGTGTCGACGAAGATGATCCGGGCCTCGTCGTAGGGCTCGTCGGTGTCCGACCACACGTAGAAGTCGCCGTAGGGGCCCTCCGGGTCCTCCCGTGACGCCCGGAACCAGGGGTGCTGGTCGCTGGTGTGGTTCATGACCAGGTCGGTGATGACCCGGATGCCGCGACGGTGCGCCTCGTCCAGGAGCTCCACGAAGTCGGCGGTGGTGCCGAACTCGGGGAGGATCTTGAAGTAGTCCGAGATGTCGTATCCGCCGTCCCGCAGCGGGGACTCGTACATCGGCAGCAGCCACATGCAGTCGATGCCCAGCCACTGGAGGTAGTCCAGCTTCCGCACGAGCCCGGAGAGGTCACCGGTGCCGTCTCCGTTGGAGTCGAAGAACCCGCGTGCGAGCACCTCGTAGAAGACGGCGTGCTTGAACCAGTGGGGATCACTGGTGCCGCCCGTGGACATGAGCGGGCCGGTGGCGGCCCCGGTGGCCGGGGCGAGCGGACCGTGTTCGGCGTGCTCGTGGGCGACGGGTCCGGACTCGTCGTTGCTCATCTACTGCTCCCACCAAGAATGTTCGACGTCGGATCAACAGGCGTTTCGCGCGATGGAGGGGGCGGCATCCGGTCCGGGTGCCCGCCCGCCTCGCCAGGGCCCGTCATCTGCCGTGGACGGTGAACACGTGCGCTGGCCCGGTCCCCGGGTCGAGCCGGACGTAGTTGTCCGCTCGCCAGGTGTACGTGCGGCCGGTCAGTTCGTCGGTCACCCTGAGGTCCTCCTCCCACGTGCGGCCGATCGACGGCAGGTCCAGGTGCACCGTCGCCTCACGGGCGTGGTGCGGGTCGAGGTTGACGACGGCGATCACGACGTCGTCGGGCTCACCGGGGGCGCCGGGCCGGTGCTTGGAGAAACACACCAGTTCGGGGCGGTCCACGTGGTGGAAGCGCAGGTTGCGCAGCTCGCGTAGCGCGGGATGGGCGCGGCGCAGCGCGTTCAGCCGGGTGATCAGCGGGGCGATGGTGTCCCCGGAGCTGTCGGCGGCGGCCCAGTCGCGCGGCCGGTACTGGAACTTCTCCGAGTCCAGGTACTCCTCGCTGCCGGGCGCGGCGGGGGTGTTCTCGCACAGCTCGAAGCCCGAGTAGATCCCCCAGGTGGGCGAGAGGAGCGCGGCGAGCACCGCGCGCGCCTCGAAGGCGGGGCGGCCGCCCTCCTGGAGGTAGGCGTTGAGGATGTCCGGGGTGTTGGTGAAGAGGTTGGGGCGCAGGTAGTGCGCCGTCTCCTGGCTGAGCTCGGTGAGGTAGTCGGTGAGCTCGTCCTTGCCGTTGCGCCAGGTGAAGTACGTGTACGACTGGTGGAAGCCGACCTTGGCCAGGGTGCGCATCATCGCGGGGCGGGTGAAGGCCTCCGCGAGGAAGAGCACGTCCGGGTCGCGCCGGGCGACGTCGGCCAGCAGCCGCTCCCAGAAGGCGACCGGCTTGGTGTGCGGGTTGTCGACGCGGAAGATCCGCACGCCGTGGTCGATCCAGTGCCGGACCACCCGCAGGCACTCCTCGTAGAGGCCCTGGAAGTCGTGGTCGAAGCAGAGCGGGTAGATGTCCTGGTACTTCTTCGGCGGGTTCTCGGCGTAGGCGATGGACCCGTCCGCGCGTCGGCTGAACCACTCCGGGTGCTCGGCCACCCAGGGGTGGTCGGGGGAGCACTGGAGGGCCAGGTCGAGGGCGATCTCCAGGTCGTGCTCCCGGGCCTCGGCCACGAAGGCGTCGAAGTCGGCCAGGGTGCCCAGGTCCGGGTGGACGGCGTCGTGGCCGCCGTCGGCGGAGCCGATCGCCCACACCGAGCCGGGGTCGCCCGGTCCGGCCTGGAGGGTGTTGTTGCGGCCCTTGCGGTGGGCGTCCCCGACGGGGTGGATCGGCGGAAGGTAGACGACGTCGAAGCCCATGTCCGCGATGGCGGGCAGGCGCTTGGCGGCGGTGGCGAAGGTGCCGGAGACCTCCTGGCCGGGCGCGGCGTCGACCTGAGCGCCCTCCGAGCGGGGGAAGAACTCGTACCAGGAGCCGAAGAGGGCGCGTTCGCGGTGGACGACGACCTTGGTGCG
The DNA here is from genome assembly GCF_042745575.1 of Nocardiopsis sp. NPDC058789. Taxonomy (NCBI): domain Bacteria; kingdom Bacillati; phylum Actinomycetota; class Actinomycetes; order Streptosporangiales; family Nocardiopsidaceae; genus Nocardiopsis; species Nocardiopsis sp. NPDC058789. Next base: position 159,083 of record NZ_JBHYOW010000009.1, on the reverse strand, counting down.
CCGGGAACGGGTGACCAGTTCGCGCAGGGGGTTGCGCTCCATCTCCGTGAGGACCTCGTCGGTGACGGCGGCGCCGAAACGCTCCATCGGGGTCCGGGCGGGGTCGCGCAGCGTCCTTGCGGCTCGGGTCAGGGCGGGGGTGCGGGGGGTGCGCCGACCGGCCCGGGCCAGGAGGCGGGCGCCCTCCTCCAGGACCAGTGCGGTGTCGGTGTCCAGGGGGAGCTTCACACGCGCGACGTGGAGCCAGGTGGCGAAGGGGTTGCTCCACGACTCGACCGAGAAGGACCAGTCGCCCTCTCCGGGGAGGCTGATCTCGGCCTCGTACCGGTCGGTGCCGGGGGCCCGCTCGCGCATGGGGACCAGCGCCTCGCGGCGGCCCCGGGGGGAGTGGACGACCACGCCTGCGGAGAGGGAGTCGTGCCCCTCACGGATCACGGTGGCGGACACGGTGAAGCGCTCGCCGGGAACGGCTTTCACCGGCCCCAGGTCGTTGTCTGGAGAGATGTCGAGGATGGGCAGTCGTCCGATCACTGGCTACACCGTAATTGTCGTGGTTCGGGCGTTATGGGATGGCGCGTACAAGGGTCCGCGCAGAAATAACCGGGAGTTAATCCAAGGAAAGACGGAGTTAACGAAGACTCGGTTCGGAAACTGTCCGGATTGCGGCTTCGGTGCCCTCCGCTGTCTATCGTCGGCCCTCTAGTGGGGTTTGGCAGAGTGTCGAGGCCGCAGTATTAATGTGATCCTCGCCACACTAGGCGAGGGCGCCAAGACCTGGTATTTGCCGCGATTCACCTCGGCGAACCTCGCATCGCGGGCATACGGCAACAAGCGATTCAGGCGCCTCTGTGGTTGTTTTCGTATTCCCCGTCATGAAAATTCGGAAAATTCAGGTCACATGTTGGCGGAGGGGTCGTGATGGGTAGGGCTGTTCAAATGCAGGGAAGGGTGGCGGGGCTGCATTCCGGACATTCACGTGTGCCCGACGAGTCTCACGGGAATCATTCGCCCCATATCCGGACGGCCCGTCTCTGAACTCCGGGAGTTCGGCGTCGAATCGTCTTGATGTCGAGTAAAGAGAGTGCTGGTTTCGGATGTTCTATCGGAATCCGTGCGACATGAACGATCTGTCAGCTTTGCCGTGGATTGATGAAGGTTTTCGCTAACACGCCTGATTTGACGGACCTCCCTTTGCGTAGCGCCTGCGAGTGTGGGCGTCGCAGTGTTCGTGTCGCGCGGCGAGCGGACAGCACACGGCCGTAGGGGGGCGACGTGGCGGAGTCGAACCAGGGAGGTCCGTTCCTGGAGGCGATCCGGGGGTTCCTGAAGCACGACCAGCCGCAGGACCGGCGTGAGGCCCTGCTCAGGCTCTCCGGGCTCGGGGCCGTCGCCGGGTTGCTGTCAGCGGCCCTGGTCATGCCCTGGGTCGGCGGGGTCGGCCTGGTCGCGAGGGACGCGGCCGCCGGGTTCATGTCCCTGCCCGCCGACCTGGACGTGCCCAGCCTGTCCTCCACGGTCCTGCTCACCGCCGACGACGGGACGCCCTTCGCGGAGGTCTCCGAACGCGAACGCCGCGTGGTGGACCTCGACGACATCAGCCCGTGGGTGGGAACGGCCCTCATGGCGATCGAGGACGACCGTTTCTACGAGCACAAGGGCCTGGACCTGCGCGGTGTGATCCGCGCCGCCGCGCGTACGGCCCAGGGCGACACCCAGGGCGGTTCGACCATCACCCAGCAGTACGTCAAGAACCTCCTCATCGAGACCGCCGACACCGAGGAGGAGGTCGACGGCGCCAGCGCACAGAACCTGGGCCGCAAGCTCACCGAACTGCGCTACGCCATCGACGTCGAGGAACGCCTCACCAAGGACGAGATCCTGGAGGGGTACCTGAACCTGTCCTACTTCGGCGCGGGCGCGCACGGGATCGAGGTCGCCGCGCAGCGGTACTTCTCCGTCCCCGCCGCCGACCTCGACGCCGGGCAGGCCGCCATGCTGGCCGGTCTGGTGCGCGCACCCTCCTTCTACGACCCGCTCAACAACCCCGACGAGGCGCTCGAACGCCGCGACCTCGTGCTGGACCGGATGGTGGCCACCGACGTCCTCGGCGCGGACGAGGCCGAGACCCACAAGAAGAAGGGCCTGGGGATCGACCCCAGTCCGCGCGGCGGCAGCTGCTCGGAGAGCGACTACCCGTTCTTCTGCGACTACACGATGCGCTGGCTGCGTGCCTCCGACCTGATCGGGGACACCGTCGAGAAGCGTGAGCAGCGCATCACCCAGGGCGGGCTGATCGTGCGGACCACACTCGACACCGCCGCTCAGGACGCCGCCCAGGACGCCGTCGACAAGCGGGTCCCGCACGAGGACTCCACGAAGTTCGCCGCCCAGGCCATGGTCGAGCCCGGCTCCGGCCGTGTGCGCGCCCTCGTGCAGAACCTGCGGTACGGCTTCGACGACGAACAGGTCGGGACGACCTCCCTCAACCTCGCCGTGGACCAGGAGGACGGGGGCTCCCTGGGGTACCAGGCCGGGTCCACCTTCAAGACGTACACGCTGGCGGCGGCCCTGGAGAAGGGCCTGGGGTACGGGACCAGCTTCTCCTCGCCCAAGAACCTGTCCCTGAGCGGGATGTCCGACTGTGAGGGCACCAGGATGTCCTCGTGGAGCATCCGCAACGCCGGGGAGAGCGACGACGGCAGCCACAACATGATCAGCGCGACCAAGGGGTCGGTGAACACCTACTTCGCCCAGCTCCAGAAGCGCGTCGGCCTGTGCGAGACCTCGGAGATGGCGGAGAAGGCCGGGGTGCACCGCGCGGACGGCGGCGACCTCGGGGTGTGGAGCTCCTTCACGCTCGGGGACCAGGAGGTGTCCCCGCTGACCGTCGCCTCCTCCTACGCGACCTTCGCCGCGAGGGGCGAGTACTGCGAGCCGCGCCCGGTGCGCATGGTGACCGAGGAGGGCACCGGCGAGGAGCTCAAGACGACCTCGGAGTGCGAGCGCACGGTCAAGCAGGACGCCGCCGACGGCGTCAACCACCTGCTCCAGCAGACCTTCGACGGGGGTACGGCCAACGGGCTGGACCTGGGGCGTCCGGCCGCGGGCAAGACCGGGACCACCGACGGGGCCGCCTACGCCTGGTTCGCCGGGTACACGCCGAACCTCTCCTCGGCCGTGGTCGTGGGCGACGTGCGCGGCGGTGAGGAGAACCCGCTCCAGGGCGTGACGATCGGCGGGCAGCACTTCGAGATCGTCTACGGGGGCACCCTGCCCGGCCCGATCTGGCAGGAGAGCATGCGCGGCGCCACCAAGCACCTGCCCTCGGACGCGTTCGCGGGGTCGCCGGGCGCCTTCGGCGACCCGAAGACCGAGCCTCCCGAGCAGCGGGGCGGTGACGACGACGATGACGACGAGGGCGGGAGCGACACGGACGCCGAGGACGCGGAGGATCTCGCGGACGGCACCGGCGGAGGCGGGACCGGCGAAGGCGGCACGGGAGACGACGGGGGCACCTAGACGCCTTCGGAAGCAGCCCCCCGGTCCGGTGACCACGGGAGACCGTCGCGAGGCGGACCGGCCGCCGGGCCGGGAGGCGGGCCGCCGTTCCGATCCGGACCGTCACCCGGTTCTCACCTTCCGTGGTCTGGACCTTGACAGGTCTAGACCACTCTTGCTTAGGTGACGTCACCCCCCTGCGGCGCGCGGTCGGACGCAGCGCCGCACCCTAGGAGTGTGATCACGTGATCCGACGTCTCCTGAGTCAGCTCGCGGTGCTCGGCGCCATCGCGGCTGTGCTCGTTGCCCTCCCCGCGACCGTCGCGACGGCGGCCACCGCCTGCGCGACGGCCTGGAGCTCCTCCGCCGTCTACACCGGCGGCGGCCAGGTCTCCTTCGAAGGCCGCAACTACACCGCCAAGTGGTGGACGCAGAACGAGCGTCCCGGAACCTCGGACGTCTGGGCCGACCAGGGCCCCTGCGGAAACGACGGGGGCGGCGAACAGCCCGGTCCCAGCGACTTCGTCGTCAGCGAGGCCCAGTTCAACCAGATGTTCCCGAACCGGAACCCCTTCTACACCTACTCCGGCCTCACCGACGCCCTGAGCTCCTACCCGGGCTTCACCAACACCGGAAGCGTCGAGGTGCAGCGGCGCGAGGCCGCCGCCTTCCTGGCCAACGTCAGCCACGAGACCGGCGGGCTGGTGTACATCAAGGAGATCAACGAGGACAACTACCCGCACTACTGCGACCCGAGCCAGCCCTTCGGCTGCCCGGCCGGTCAGGACGCCTACTACGGCAAGGGCCCGATCCAGCTGAGCTGGAACTACAACTACAAGGCCGCCGGGGACGCCCTCGGCATCGACCTGCTGAACAACCCCTACCTCGTCGAGCAGGACGCCGCGATCGCCTGGCGGACCGGACTCTGGTTCTGGAACACCCAGAGCGGTGCCGGGACGATGTCGGGGCACACCGCCATCGTTGACGGCCACGGCTTCGGTGAGTCGATCCGTTCCATCAACGGGTCCATCGAGTGCAACGGCGGCAACCCGGGACAGGTGCAGAGCCGCATCAACACCTTCACGCAGTTCGCCCAGATCCTCGGCACCACCACGGGGTCGAACCTGAGCTGCTGACCCCGGGTGCGTCGACGCACCCGTGGCGGCACCCGAGCGGGGGTGCGACCGGCGAGCACCGCCGGGCGCATCCCCGCTCCTGCGTGTCCCGAGGGAAGGTCTTCACCGCGCATCCTGTTTGCCCCATAATGGAGGCAATCCGACAGGGGAGCGCGTGAGCGCTGAGAGTGCGGCACCCGGCCGCAGACCCTTACACACCTGATCTGGGTCATGCCAGCGAAGGAAGTCGTAGGAAACCGCCGTCGTGCGTGCGCCAGCGCGCGCCCGACCGGCGCTCTTGGCCACATGGGCCCTCGTCACCCCGACGAAGGGACATCAACCAGCATGAGTACCGAGAACCGCGGGACCGGCACCGGAACCACCGCGGAGCCCGTGGGCCGCGTCCAGGAGATCCTCGCCAAGGCCCGGAGCTGGCGCACCGTCGACATCGTCGTGGCCGCCGTGATCGGCGTCGCGGTCGGCGTCGTCTTCTGGCTGTGGAACATCGTCTGGTCGGTCACCACACCGCTGTTCGTGGCGTTCCCGCCCGGGCAGGCCGTCGTCTACGGCATGTGGCTGATCTCCGGCGTGCTCGGCGGGCTCATCATCCGCAAGCCCGGCGCGGCCCTGCTCACCTCGATCGCCGCGGCCTCCGTCTCGGCCGTGCTGGGCACCCAGTGGGGGGTCATGGTCGTCGTCGACGGCACCCTCCAGGGGTTGCTGCCCGAACTGGTCTTCCTCGCCTTCGCCTACCGGCGCTGGAACATGGGCGTGGCCGTGCTCGCGGCCGCCGTGGCCGGGCTCTCCCCGGCCATCCGCGACAACATCGCCTACAACGTCACCTGGCCCCTTGAGTACCAGCTCACCTACGGCGTGATCGTGGTCCTCAGCGCGGCCGTCATCGCGGGCGTGGGCGCGCGCCTGCTCACCACGGCGCTGGCCAGGTCCGGCGCGCTGGCCCCCTTCCCCTCGGCCAGGGGCTGACCCGTGACACGACCGAACGCGCGCGGGGCTCGCGTCGAACTCTCCGGCTGGGGATGGAAGCACTCCGGCCGTGACACCCACGCCCTGCGCGGAGTGGACCTGACCGTCGAACCGGGGGAGCGGGTCCTGCTGCTCGGGGCCTCGGGCGCGGGGAAGTCCACCCTGCTGCACTCCCTGGCCGGGCTCACCGGCGAGGACGGCGCCATCAGCGGGGAGCACGAGGGCTCGCTGCTGGTGGACGGCGCCCCCGCCGACCGGGGCCGCGGCGGGGTCGGACTGGTCAGCCAGGACCCCGAGACCCAGCTCGTGATGGCCCGGGCCGGGGACGACGTCGCCTTCGGGTTGGAGAACCTGGGGGTGGACCCCGAGGACATCTGGCCCCGGGTCGAGCGCTCCCTGACGGAGGTCGGCTTCCCCTACGGCCTCCGGCACTCCACGGGCGCCCTCTCCGGAGGTGAGAAGCAGCGCCTGGTCATCGCCGGTGCGCTGGCCATGCGGCCGCGTCTGCTGCTCCTGGACGAACCCACCGCCAACCTCGACCCGGCCGGGGCCGTGCTCGTGCGCGACCTGCTCTCCCGCCTGCTCGCGGAGACCGAGGCCACCCTCGTGCTGGTCGAGCACCGGGTGGCCGACGTCGTCGACCTGGTGGACCGGGTCGTGGTGGTCGAACCCGGCGGGGGAGTGATCGCGGACGGCGCCCCGGCGCGGGTGTTCGCGGAACACGGCCGTTCGCTGGCCGACCAGGGCGTGTGGATCCCCGGGAACGAACCCGTCCCCGAGCTCACGCCCGCTCCCGGCGGCGTGCCCCTGGTGGAGACCGTCGGCGTCAGCGCCCGCACCCCCTTCCAGGTGGGCGTGCGCGCCGCCCCCCGGCGGACGGTGCTCGACGACGTGAACGTCATGCTGTCCGCCGGAACCGCCACCGCACTCACCGGCCCCAACGGCGCGGGCAAGTCCACGCTCCTCACCATGCTGGCCGGGCTCTCGCGTCCGCACCGGGGCGAGGTGCTGCCGCGCGGTCCGCTGGCCGGAACCGACCGGCGCCCGCTCGTGCGCTGGCCCGCACGCCGCCTCGCCCGCCACGTGGGCACGGTGTTCCAGCACGCGGAGGACCAGTTCGTCACCGCCACGGTCCGCGACGAACTCCGCTTCGCGCCGCTGCGCGCGGGGATGGGCGCGGCCGAGACCGACGCCTGGGTGGGCGAGCTGATGGAGCGGTTGCGACTGGCCCGGCTGGCCGGGGTGCACCCGTACACGCTCTCCGGCGGCGAGAAGCGGCGCCTCTCGGTGGCGACCGCGCTCAGCTCCGGCCCCTCGCACGCCCCGGACCTGCTGGTGCTGGACGAGCCCACCTTCGGCCAGGACACCCGTACCTGGACGGAGCTGGTGGAGCTCCTCGGCGCCCTGCGCTCCGAGGGACGGGCCGTGGTCATGGCCACCCACGACGAACTCCTGCTGCGCCGCCTGACGGACGTGGAAGTACGGGTCGCGGAGGGACGCGCGGCACCCGTCGGGGCGGCCCGGTCCGCGACGTCACGAGAGGGGGAGGCGTGAGTTCCCGGCACACGAACGGCCCGGACGTGCCCCGCGCCATGGGCGGGGACACCCTCACCTTGGATGTGCCCGAGGGCGGCGGCGCCCGGTACTGGCTGACCGGCCTGAACCCGGCCGCCAAGCTGCTGGCCGCGCTGCTGATCGGCATCGGGCTGATCCCGGCGGTGGACGCCGTCACCGGCGGACTCGTCCTGCTCGCGGTACTGGTCACGGTGCCGTTCAGCGGGGTGGACCGGCGCACCCTGCTGGTCCTGGGCGGGCCCTTCCTGCTCATGGGGCTCAGCAGCGGCGCGGTCAACTACCTGTACGGCGAGCACGGTCTGGAGGGCGCCGTGGGCGCGGCGGTGCGCCTGTTGGCGATCGCGCTGCCCGGGCTGCTCGCCGCGATCAGCAGTGACCCCACGGAGATGTCCGACGGCCTCGTGCAGCGGCTTCGCGTGCCGGAGCGCCCCGCCATGGGCGTGCTCGCGGCGCTGCGACTCATCCCGCTGCTCGCCGACCAGTGGCGGACCATCACCCTGGCCCGCCGGGCACGGGGGCTGGAGGCCGGGAGCAACCCCCTGCGGATCGTCTCGCTGTTCTTCGGTCGGCTGTTCGCACTGCTGGTGCGGTCCATCCGGACCGGGACGCTGCTGGCCACCGCGATGGACGCGCGGGCCTTCGGCACCGGGCCCCGCACCCACGCGCGGTACAGCCGCTGGCGGGCGGCCGACACCCTCCTGCTGGTGGGTACCGCACTGCTGCTGGTGACCGCCTACGCCGTGTCGGCCCGCCTGGGGACCCTGGTGCTGCTCTTCCGCTGACCCGGGTGGTTAGGTAAGCAGCGGACACTGACGTCGAAGCGAAGAAGGTGGAGAACGTGAGCGAGTTCGTGCGCGTCGAGGCCGATCCGGAGAACCCCGGTGTGGCCGTCATCCGGATCGACCGTCCCAAGGCGCTGAACGCGTTGAACGGCACGGTCACCCGGGAGATCGCGGAGGCGGCCGCCACCGTCTCCGCGGACCCCTCCGTGCGCGCGGTGGTGCTCTACGGCGGCGAGCGGGCGTTCGTGGCCGGAGCCGACATCAAGGAGATGGCCGACCTCACCCACGCGGAGATGCTGGAGTACTCGCGTGCCCTCCAGAACGCCCTGACGGCGGTGGCCCGCATTCCCAAGCCCGTGGTCGCGGCGATCAGCGGATACGCGCTGGGCGGCGGCTGCGAGCTGGCGCTGTGCGCCGACTTCCGGGTGGCGGGCGCCAAGGCCAGGCTCGGCCAGCCCGAGATCCAGCTGGGCGTCATCCCGGGCGCGGGCGGCACCCAGCGCCTGCCGCGCCTGATCGGTCCCGCCCGCGCCAAGGACCTGGTGTTCAGCGGTCGTCACGTGCGGGCCGAGGAGGCGCGGGAGATCGGCCTCGTGGACCGGGTCGTGCCCGACGAGGAGGTCTACACGGCCGCGGTCGCACTGGTCGCGAAGTACGTGGACGGTCCCGCCGTGGCGCTGGCCGCCGCGAAGGAGACGATCGACCGGGGGCTGGAGACCGACCTGGACACCGGTCTGGAGATCGAGCGGCTGCACTTCTCGGGTCTGTTCTCCACCGAGGACCAGAAGGCCGGGATGCGGAGCTTCGTCGAGGAGGGGCCCGGCAAGGCCACCTTCGTCGGCCGCTGAGCCCCGGCTGTGACCGGCACCCCAGGCCACCCCGGTGGCCTGGGGGCGTCCGTGCGGTCCGAGGCGGGTAGTGTCGGGGCGTCCGTCCCGGCGTCCCGGCTCGGACACGCGCCCGGTTCGCATCACCTTGTCGTCACTTCGAACCCTCGTCGCGTCGACTGGCGACGCGGGACCCTGGGAAGACGTCCGGAACCGGCCAGCCGGGTGGGGGCGCGGGGAACCGCACGCGTGGTTTTTCCGTCATACTCGTCAATGGTCGTCCGAGGACGGACGGTTCGCCCGGAGTCCGCGGTGGCGCATGTGGCGCCCACACCCTCCGGCGGGACCGAACAGACCGCAGGGCCCCTCGGAGGGGCCACACAAGCCAATGGTGACCCATCCCCCCGGCCGATATGCTGGACGTGGTGGTATGTGGTCTTTTGAGGGGATGAGTTCTCGATGGCAATGTCGGCAGGTTTCCCCACGGGTGAAGAGCTGCCGGAGCGCATCGGCCACTACGTCATCCGCCGCCGCATCGGCGCCGGCGGGATGGGCGTGGTGTACCAGGCCGAGGACCCCCGGACCGACCAGTTCGTCGCGGTGAAGGTCCTCAAGCCCGAGGTCGCCGGTGACCACATCGCACGCGCCCGGCTCGCCCGCGAGGTCGAGACGATGCGCCGTGTGCAGAGCCCCAACGTGGCCGAGGTCATCGACGCGGACACCCAGGCCGAGCTGCCCTGGGTCGTCACCGAGTACATCCCCGGGCCCACCCTGGACGCCACCGTCACCGACCACGGCCCCCTGCGCGGCCGCGCTCTGACCCGCTTCGTCACCGGCATGGCCCGGGCGATCAAGGACATCCACGCGGTGGACGTGATCCACCGCGACCTCAAGCCCGGCAACGTGATCATCTCCAACGGCGAGCCGATCGTGATCGACTTCGGCATCGCGCACGCCGTGGACGGTGCCAAGCTGACCCAGACCGGCACGTTCGTCGGCACGCCCAGCTACCTGTCCCCGGAGGTCATCGAGGGCACCGACCTGGGCCCCGCCACCGACGTGCACGCCTGGGGCGGCACCGTCGCCTTCGCCTCGACCGGCCGTCCGCCCTACGGTGCCGGTTCGTTCGAGGTCATCTTCTTCCGCATCCTCAACGGCGAGATCGACATGGACGGGATGCACGAGGCGCTGCGCCCGCTCGTCAACCGCGCGGTCTCCCGGGACATGTCGGCGCGTCCCACCGCCGCCGAACTGGTGGCCGAGACGGGGCGCCTCAACCTCGACCTGCCCTGGACCGAGCCGACCGGCGGCATGCCGCACGCCGGACAGACCGGCGGACACACCGTGCACGCCCCCGCTCCCACCCAGAACCCGGCCGCCTCGGGCGGCCACGGCGGCGGGGGGTTCGGCGGAGCGGCGGCGGCCGGTGCCGCGGGCGCGGCGCTCGGCGGTGCCGCCGGGTACGTCGCGGGCCGGGCCACCGACGGCTGGGGGCCCGCGCACACGAGCGGCGGCAACCCCACCAACACCGCCAGCGCCTGGGCCAGCCCCTCGGCGCCGCAGACCAGCCACGCGCGGTCGGGTGGCTGGACCGCCGACGAGGACGCCACGGACGACCTCAGCGGCGGTCGGCCCGCCCCGGGGTCGGGCTGGGGCGCGGACGACGAGGCCACCAACGACCTGAACGGCGCGCGTTCCGCCGGCTGGGGCTCCGACGCGGAGGCCACGGACGACCTCAGCGGCGGCCGCGCCGCGACGGCCTGGGGTGAACCGGACGAGGCCACCGACGACCTCTCGTCCCACCTGGCCGGTACCGAGCGGATCACCCCGGGCTCCTCCGACGACCTCCACGACCCGCAGGGGACGGAGCGCATCCGGCCCGGCCAGAACGACATGCAGGGCACCCAGCGCTTCGACCCGGGTGAACTGGGCCGCAGGGACGACGTGCACGGCACCCAGCGCTTCGAGCCGGGGCAGCTGGCGCGCGGGGACGACCCCGCCGGGACCATGATGATGGGACAGCAGGGGGAGGTCTCCCCCCACGAGGCCCCCCGGCGGGTCGACTCGGACGGGGCCCCGCAGACCCAGTTCTTCAACTCCCCGCTGGACCCGAACGCCTTCCAGGACATCCTGACGCCGGTCGGCCAGCAGGGCCGGGCCAACAGCACGCAGGAGTTCGAGGAGGGGGAGTTCGAGGAGCGCGGCGGCCTGCTCGGGCGCTTCCGTCGCGGTCGCGGCGACCGGTTCGGGGACTACTTCCGGGGCGACGGCCAGGGCGACGAGTACGACGAGCACGAGGACGACGAGTACTACGACGAGTCCTGGCGGATGCACCCGCTGGTGCTCATCCCGGTCATGGTCGCGCTGGCGGGTGTGGCGCTGTGGTTCCCGTGGATCGGCATCATCCTGGGCATCGTGGTCATCGCGGGCCTGGGAGCGCTGGACGTGGTCAAGTCCGAGCACGCCCGACGCCTCCAGACGCGCGGGCCGCGCAGCTCCGACAGCATGGTGGTGGCGCTGAGCTTCCCGTGGGCGTTCGGGCGCATGGCGCTGCGCACGGTCGGGTTCGGCCTGATCTACCTGCTGGGCGGCATCCTCGTCGGGATGGTCTACGCGAGGATCATGGACGTGCCGGGGGAGGGCGCCAACTACACGGGCGCCTTCGCGGTCTTCGTCATGATCCTGCTGAGCTACATCATGCCCAGCGGGCGTGAGGCTCGTCACCAGGCGGTCTGGCTGGTCGAGCGGGCCCGGTTCAGCAACCTGTACGTCTACGTGGGCGTGGTGGTGGCCATCGTGCTCATCACCATGTTCATCCTCTCCGTCGGGCTGAGCTCGGCCCCGATCTGGACCACCGGGCCGCTCACCGGTCCCTCCGACTGGTTCAGCTAGACGAGGAAGCACACCGAGGACGCTCCTTCTCCCCGCCGGGAGGGGGAGCGTCCGTCGTTCGGCGGCGGTGTGCCCGTCAACGGCGCGGAACCGGTCACTAAGGTGGGTGTGGGGGTTCCGCGCCCCGCCGGGGTCGGCACTGGTGACCGCCGTCCGGTGGGCCCGACGGCGGCTGTCGTCCGGGCTCTGGTTAGGGTTTCCTAAGTCGATTGTGGGGGCGCGGGTTGGCCTTCAAGCTACTAGCGAGTAACATCTCTGCTATGAGCACACGCGGGTCGGATGTAGACGTGTACACCGGACCCGCCGTCGGATGACCGAACGGCATTCGGCATTGTTGGCAGTATCGGGGCGCGCCAGCGCCCACCCGCCTGACGGCGGATATGGGAGTGCAGGGAGGTCGGCCACCGGCCATGAATATTGTCGTTTTGGTCAAGCAGGTCCCGGACACGGCGACCGAACGGAAGCTCAACGCCGATGACAGGACGCTGGACCGCGCAGCGTCCGACGGCGTCATCAACGAGCTCGACGAGTACGCCATCGAAGAGGCGCTCCTCCTCAAGGAGAAGCACGGTGGCGAGGTCACCATCCTGACGATGGGCCCGGACCAGGCCACGGACTCGATCCGCAAGGCCCTGTCCATGGGTGCCGACAAGGCCGTCTTCGTCAACGACGAGGCGCTGCACGGCTCCGACGCGATCCAGACCGCCTACGCGCTCGCGCAGGCCCTGGGCACCCTTGAGTTCGACCTCGTCGTCCTCGGCTCGGAGTCCACCGACGCCCGCACCGGTGTCGTCGGTGCCGCGCTCGCCGAGTACCTCGGCCTGCCCCAGCTCACGCTGGCGGGCAAGGTCGACGTCGACGGCGGCGCGATCAGGATCCAGCGTCAGACCGACTACGGCTACGACGTCGTCGAGGCTCAGCTCCCGGCGGTCGTCTCCGTCGTGGAGAAGATCAACGAGCCCCGCTACCCGTCCTTCAAGCTGATCATGCAGGCGAAGAAGAAGCCGGTCGACAAGAAGTCCGCGGCCGACGCGGGCATCGACACCGGCAGGGTCGGTCTGGCCAACGCCACCACCGAGACCGTCGACTTCGCCGCCGCGCCGCCGCGCGCCGCGGGCACGATCGTCAAGGACGAGGGCGACGGCGGTACCAAGGCCGCCGACTTCCTCGCCGAGAAGAAGTTCGTGTAGGTCAGGCGAGAGACTCAGGAAGGTTCAAGGATTATGGCTGAGGTCCTCGTCCTCGTCGACCACGTCGACGGACAGGTCAAGAAGGTCACCACCGAGCTGCTGACCGCTGCGCGCCGCATCGGCGAGCCCGCCGCGGTGTGGGTCGGAGACGGTGTGGAGTCGGGCCGGGCCGCGCTGGCCGAGTTCGGCGCCGAGAAGGTCTACGTGGCTCCGGCCGAGGTGAACGACTACGTCGTCGCGCCCAAGGCCGAGCTGCTCGCCAAGCTCGCGCAGGAGAAGGGCGCCGCCGCCATCCTCGTCTCGGCCACCGCCGAGAACAAGGAGATCGCCGGTCGCACCGCCGTGAAGCTGGGCTCGGGCGTGCTCACCGACGTCGTGGACGTCAACGCGGAGGTCGTCACCGAGCACAGCGTCTTCGGTGGCGCCACCGTCACGCACGCCCGCGTCACCACCGGTGTCCCGGTCGTCGCGGTCCGCCCGAACTCCGTCGTGCCGGAGGCCGCCGCCGGCGCCGCCGCCGAGGAGGCCGTGGCGGTCGAGATCTCCGACGCCGCCAAGACCGCCAGGGTGGTCGAGCGCGTCGCCCAGGAGAAGGGCGCGCGCCCCGAGCTCACCGAGGCCGCCATCGTGGTCTCCGGTGGTCGCGGTGTGGGTTCGGACGACTTCAGTGTCGTGGAGAACCTGGCCGACTCCCTCGGTGCCGCCGTCGGTGCCTCGCGCGCCGTCGTCGACTCCGGCTGGTACCCGAACCAGTTCCAGGTCGGTCAGACCGGTAAGACGGTCAGCCCGAACCTGTACGTCGCCCTGGGCATCTCCGGCGCGATCCAGCACCGGGCGGGCATGCAGACCTCGAAGAACATCGTCGCGGTCAACAAGGACCCCGAGGCGCCGATCTTCGAGCTCGCCGACTTCGGTGTCGTGGGTGACCTGCACACGGTCGCCCCGCAGCTGACCGAGGAGATCAACAAGCGCAAGTAACCGCGCTTCGCTGATTCGAGCCGACGCCCGGCCGGAGGAGACTCCGGCCGGGCGTCGGCTTTCCCAGTCAGTCCGCGAGACACTGGTCGAGGAGCGCCCCGATGAGGAGCCTCAACTCCGGGTCGCGACCGCCCACCAGGACCGGGCCGCCCCGGGCGTCGGCGGCGTTCCTCAGCTCCTGCCGGTAGAGGGCGGCCAGCTCGTGGGTCCTCGTGGGGAGTTCGCCGGACGTCCCCAGGGAGCGGAGCAGTGCCCCCAGGGCCGGTCGAACGTGTCTGATACGGCACTCCTCAGGGGGGCAGGGGTTCCAGGGAGCGGGATGGTCCGCACTCGGCGGATTCACCCCGTCACCGTCGGCGCCCCGAGGGGAGAAGTGCCAGGTGGTTTGCGCTATATGAAAGGTTTGGTGTGGTTTTCAGGGGAAGTGTTCGGGTAGATCCCGCGCACGACGACCCTGAGGAGCGTTCATGCGAACGACGGTGCGCGCGGGACGACGCAAGGTGGAGGTCCGCCACTCCGACAAGTCGCTCTTCGGGCCCGGCGGGGCGACCAAGGCCGACCTGGCCGACTACTACGCGCGGATCGCGCCGCTCATGCTTCCGTTGGTCAAGGGCCGTCCCGTGGCGCTGGAGCGGTACGTCGAGGGGATCGAGTCCCCGGGCTTCCTGGTGCAGCACCCGGCCCACCCCAAGTGGATCCGCACCCTCTGGACCGCGTCCGGGAGGATGATGGAGTGCCACGAGGCGGCCACCCTCGTGTGGTGCGCGGACCAGGACGCCATCACCCTGCACTCGTGGTCCTCGCGCACCCCCCGGCTGGGGGTTCCCGACCGGATGGTCATCGACCTCGACCCCCTGGACGGCTCGGAGGAGTCCTTCGACTCCTGCCGCGACGCCGCGTGGAACGTGCGCGAGGTGCTGTCCGAGCTCGGTCTGGCCGCCTATGTCATGACCACCGGTTCCCGGGGGCTGCACGTCCACTCCCCGCTGCGCCCCGAGGTGGACGACATGGAGGTCCGGAAGCTGGCCAAGGCGGTCGCGGACCGGGTGGCGGCCCGGGCGCCCGACGAGTGGACCACCCGGGTGCGCAAGGCGGCCCGGCACGGACGGATGTTCGTGGACTACCTGCGCAACGGGACCGGTCAGCTCGCCGTGGTGCCCTACTCGGTCCGACCCAAGCCGGGAGCCCCGGTGGCGGCCCCGGTGACCTGGGAGGAACTGGACCGGCTCAGTACGTCGCGGGACCTCACCATCGAGATGGAGCGCGAGGAGTGCCCCTTCGCCGGGATACGCAGGCACGCGCGGTCGCCGCGCCGGGCGCTGGCCCGGCTGGACCGAGGTGAGGGCGGTATGGTGCCCGGCCCCCGCACAGGTCAGAGGGGATGACACCGGTCAGTCGGGTGTGCCCTCGGGCCAGATGCACGGAGAGGCGGCCCGCAGGGTGACGGTGCCCTGGACGCTCTCCCGTAGCGAGAGCACGAAGCCGTCATCCTCGTGTTCGACTGAGACGAAGTTCGTCTCCCCCCGAGCGTCCTCCCGGACGGCGTACCCGTTGCTTTCCCAGTGCTCTATGAGGACCCTGACGTTCTCCCCGTTGTCCTCATGGGGCAGGTCACGGAGCCTGTAACCCTTGGATACTTGCACGAGACCTTCGGGCACACCGGATCTGGCGTCGTCGCAGGGCGGGGTGTTGACCGCTCCCGCGTTTTCCAGCGTGATGTCCTCCGCGAAGGCCCCGGTCGAGTTCTGGAGGTGTTCCTCGACCCTCTCCTCGGCTTGATGGCGGTCGATGGTGTCACCTGTCCTGTCAGCTTCGGTCGCGCACGAGGCGAGTGCCATGGTAAGTGCCGCGATAGGGAGAAGAATGTGGTTCCTTGTGTTCACCGAGCACTCCATCCTTCGGGAGGTTCGACCCCGGCGATGATGTACCCCATATTGACGACTGAGTGGTTTCCTTCCTTGAAGTACTCGCTGTGCGCCTTCCCAAAGGGGAATGATTCCCCCTTGGTCCCGGATTTCGCGTCGAAGACGGTCGCTCCGAACTCCTCCGAGGTCGGATCGATGTCGTGACTCTTGCCTGTGGCCCTGTCGATACGGTCATTCTCAGCCTGGGTGGCATAGATGTTCTCGCTGGGTATGCCGAGTTTATCGGAGTGACTGGCCCCGACTCCTGGGCTGCCAACGAATACATAGTTGTCGGCGTCCAGGCCGTGCTCGCTCTGGGCGGTGTGGCCTATGACGGTGCTGCCGTAACTGTGGCCGATGACGGTGTTGTGCGAGGGTGAGCCTTTCTGGTGGGTGGCACGCAGCCCCTCTTGGAAGCCGCTGAGTTCCTCGGCGGCGTTGGTGGCGTGGTGCGACGAAGCGGCGCCCAGGCTCTGCGGAGCGTCGTACCCGATCCAGGTGATCGCTGAGGTATCGGCGTCGTCGTCTACGTCAGAGGCGTTCTGGGCGAGTTGTTCGCCACGCGGCATCTGTTCATCGATCTTCTGCCAGGTCGCAGTGGTCCCGGGGACATGGGTGGCCACGTTGTCGGCGGTGTCTGGATTACCGTGAGCGACGATGGCACGCCCTTGGCCCTCAGTGTCGAGGGCGAGGAGGAACTTCTCCTCGTGGTACAGGGAGCCCTCGGGGGGAGCTTGCAGCCCGGACTTGAGCTCCCGAAGAACGCCGAGGTCCTCATTCAGTTCTTCGATCTCGAAATTCGTGGCGCCGGTTGAGATGCGAGCGCCGGGGCTGCTCGGCCGATCCTCGTTCTCCTGTTCAAGGGCCGCGATCTCCTCCTCCATGCGCTCGATCTCGTCGTCCAAGTGGTCTCGATTGAGCTGGTCGCGGACTGCTGAGGGGATCCCGTCAAGGCTTCGGAGGAGTTCGGGGTGTGCCGCCAACATCTCCTCCTGCTCCTCCTCGGTCATGGAGTTCCACCAAGTGTTCACCGTGGCGGGATCATCCGCCTGATCAGGCAGTCCGTCGGGGAGCATGCCCGGGTAGCTGTCACCGAAGTAGGAGAGCTGAGTGCCGGTCAGGAACCCCGAACTGGCCATGCGGGCCAAGGCATCCGCTGATGGCCCGTTCGAGAGGGATTCGCGGGCTTCGACAGCTTGCTCCATCAGTGTGTTCCAGTGCCCCTGATGCTCCTCCCGAAGCTGATTCGTCGTACCCATGGGCACGGTCTTGTGCGCCGGTGTCATGGCTCTGGCTTCGTCGTATCTGCGTTCGATGGAGGCACGCTCACTGCGATACTTCTCGACGTCCTGTGCCCACTGTCTCAGCGTGGCGGCACCGTAGGCCAAGGCCTGGACGGTGTCCTCCCACAGGATGAGTTCGTCAGCGGCCGCGGCACCGATGTCCCAGGCGAGTAGATCGGTGAACTCCCCCGCGGCACTGCGGAACTGGGTGTCGGTCTCTTCGGTTTGCCCAGTCAGAGTCAGGCGGAGTTGCTCCAACTCGTCCGCTCCGGTTCTGATCGCCTCGACATCGGCGTCGATGTCGCCGGGTAGACCGATCCCCGAGTCGGAGTCTGTGGTCATGGGAGTGATGTCCGTTCGGAGATCAGAAATTGATGGGGATGTCGAGGAGTTCGGCGCCTTCGTGGAACTCCTCAGAGCTCTCATGGTCGGTCACTGCGATCCCCAGATCTGCTCCCTGGACGTCTTGGGCCAGGTTGACGGAATTCTGTGCGAGCTGACTCATGTTCTCGAACGTCTTCATTTCGAAACTGAACAAGCCGGAGACGACATATGAGGAGACCGCTGGCTTGAGTTCGTCAGTGATGGTCTCCAACTGTGGCGCCGCAGCAGTTGTTCTGATGGCCAGTTCCTCCGCCTGTTCTGCTTCGTTCATCGCCGTGACGGGGTTCACTCCGACTTCGCCGGGCATGCAGCACTCCGTTGGGTGAGTTGGGGATGCATGCAGACACTACAGAGGTTCTTGGAGTTCGACGAATGGTGGGCACAGCCTCGACGAAACCCCGTTCCCGCGCCTTCCAGGAAGGATGAGAAGGCGTGGTGGGTAAAGGCTCACTGGTGGCCGGGTGTGGCCACTATGGGTTGGAACCGTCACTGATTCTCAGTGAAGGCTCGTGTGGGGACGGCAGCCCTGCGAACGAAGCCTGTCTGATGCGCGAGTCGGGGCTTCATTGGGCGTAGTTGGTCACCCTGGGTGAGGGGTTTCGGGGTGGGGGTTCTGGGGCCTTTTTGGGGTCTGACCTGCTTTGGGGTGTGATGGCCTTGCCTGGTCGGGCACTCAGGACGTTCGCCTCTGATTTCGGAGGGTGATCACGGGCAGGATGCGCCTGAGTCCGCGTACCTTCCCCCAGCGAAAGGCCCGTTCATGCGCCTTGCCGTTGACGATCCCGTCTTCCGTAAGTCCTCGTACAGCACCACCGCGAAGGAGTGCGTCGAGGTCGCGGACCAGCGCACCCGTGCCCTGGTCCGCGACACCCAGAACCGCGGGCTCGGGTCGCTGGCCTTCCCGCACGCGGAGTGGGCGGCCCTGCTGGGCGCCGCGAGAAGACCGATCAGCGCCTGCGCAGGACGATCAGCAGGTTCCAGGTGACGATCTCCCGCAGCAACGGCACGTGGACGATCGGTTTCGTCCACGTGGGCAGGTAGCGCGGACGCAGGTCCACGACGTCCACGTCGGTGCGGCCCCGGACCCAGCGGATCATCTCCTTGGCGTGCGCCGCGTACATGGTGCGCCCGAAGTCGTTCTTGGGCCGTCGCCCGTTCCTGCGTGTGAACCGCTCGGCCGCGTAGGAACCGCCCAGGTAGTGCCAGGGCGAGGTCTCGTGGCCGCCCCAGGGCGACAGCCAGAGCGTGTACGACAGGTACACCAGCCCGCCCGGGCGGGTGACCCGCACCATCTCGTCCGCCATCCGCGTCCGGTCGGGCACGTGCTCCAGCACGTTGGAGGAGAAGCACACGTCCACGGTCCTCGTGCGCAGCGGCAGGTCGAGCGCGCTGCCCTGCACGGCGTTGGCGTCGGCCTCGCGCCCGTGCAGCGTCATCTCGTGCGCGTCCGAGTCCACGCACAGGCAGCGGGCGCCCTCGGCGCGCAGGGCGTCGGCGAAGTAGCCCGGCCCGCCGCCGACGTCGACGACCAGCCTGCCGTCGAGTGGCGTGTACGAGCGCAGCTGGTCGACGGTGTCGCGGGCGAGCATCCCGTAGAAGAACGCCGGATCGGTCTGTTCCCTGCGGAACGCGGAGAACAGCCGGACGGAGCGGGCCAGGGTGGCGCGGAACGGCGCGGTCATGCTCCGACCTCGACGTAGTGGCGCAGGTGGCGCCAGTGGTCCCCGCCCCAGTACTCGTCGGAGGCGGCGATCCGGTGGGGGAGGAGCTGGGAGATCCGCTCGGTGCTCAGGGTGTGCATCCTCATGGGCGCCGGGTAGCGCAGGATCACCCGTTGTGCCAGGGCCACCAGGGGCCAGGGCACGTACCGGAACACCAGGCCCTTGAAGGTGCGCCGCTCGGACTCGGGCACGCCGACCACCAGGGCCCCGCCCGGCCGCACCACGCGGGCGAACTCCCGGAGGTAGCCCTCGGCCAGGTCGGTGGGCAGGTGCTGGAGGACGAGGTCGGTGTAGACCAGGTCGAAGGAGTCGTCCTCGAACCGGGAGAGGTCGGGCCGCTCGTTGAGGACGAACTCGATCCGGCCTCCGGAGCGGTCCAGGCGACGGGCCTCGTCGAGCATGGGCGCCGAGATGTCCACGCCGACGACCTGACCGAAGTGGGCGGCCAGGGCGTTGGAGAGCCGCCCGGCGCCGCAGCCGAAGTCGAGGACCCGGCCGCGTTCGGGCGCCAGCCCGAGTTCGTCGAGGCGGCTGATGGCCGGGTCGATCTCCGCGCGGCCCGAGGCGAGGAACTCGTCGTCGTTCCACCCGCCGTCGCGCTTGTCCGGGTCGACGCAGACCGCCCACAGCGGCTCAGTGGAACCCAGCCGGGTCCAGTCACGGCGGACCTGTTCGAGCCCCACCGGCATCACCTCCACGGCACTGGTGACCACCCAGGAACTGGAGCTTGTTCCTGTTCTGGGCTCGCGGTCCATCAGGACCTGCGACAACGGTCAGGAAAGAAAGTGGAACGTGTTGTATTCTGGCACCCATTTTCCGGGATGGCCAACCTAGGGCGGGGAGAGTACCCATGGCGCCTGATTCCCCCACGGAGCGCGGCGGGGCGGCCACCAGCGTACGCAGGGCGGAGGTGGGGCCCGACGAGGACCCCACCTACGGCGACGTGCTGGGCGAGAGCCTGGCCGCGCTGCGGGGGCTGTGGCGCGACCGGATCCTCCAGGTCGGGCTGGTGGTGGTCCTGTTCTCCCTGGCCCTCAGGGTGTACGTCCTCGGCGAGTCGTACTTCGTGGAGGACGACTTCCTCTTCTTCGCCGCCGCGCACGCGCAGGACCTGTCGCCGGAGTACCTGCTGGAGCTGCACAAGGGCCACTTCATGCCGGGGGCCCTGTTCCTGGTGTACGTGCAGACCGCCTTCGGTCCCTTCCACTGGGCGTCGGCGGCGGGCACCATGCTCCTCCTCCAGGCGGTGGCGGTCCTGGCCTTCCTCCGCCTGTCCTGGGAGCTCTTCGGTCGCCGGTGGGCGCTGCTGGTCCCGCTGACGGTGTACGCGCTGGCCCCGTTGACCGTCCCCGTGCTGGGCTGGTGGTCGGCGGCGCTCAACGCGGTGCCCTTCCAGCTGGCGATCGTGCTGGCGCTGCTGTGGACCGTGCGCTACCTGCGCACCGGCAACCTCCTGTTCTCCTGGTGGGCCGTGGGCGCCGTGGTGTTCGGGATGCTGTTCTCGGTCAAGGCGCTCTTCCTGCCGTCGCTGGTGTTCGTGGTGGCGGTGGCCTTCCTGTACCCCGGCAACCTCGTGGAGGGCGTGCGCCAGGCCTTCCGGCGCCACCGCGGCCACTGGTGCGCGATGGCGGGGATCAGCGCGGCCTACCTCGTCCTGTACCTGGCACGGCAGCGGGCCTCCACGAGCGGCGAGGGCGCGTCGGTGCCCGAGTCCGAGGTGGTGGCGCAGCTGGTGCGGCGGATGCTGGGCGAGGTCTTCCCGACCGGCGCCCTGGGCGGGCCCTTCGAGTGGGGGCCGGTCACCCCGGCGGGCGGCCTGGTGGACCCGCTCGGTCCGGTGCTGGTCGGCGCGTGGGCGGTGTTCGCGGTGATCGTGCTCGTGAGCCTGTGGGTGCGGCGCACGTCCTGGCGGGCCTGGGCGATCCTGGCGGGGTACCTGGTGTTCGTGGACGCCGTCCCCACCGCCATCGCCCGGGGCGGCGTCTACGGGGAGGTGGGATCGGATCCGCGCTACGTGGCGGACGCGGCCCTGGTGTTCGCTCTCGTGCTGGCCCTGGCCTTCCTCGCGACGAAGGAGGAGCGCGCCCGCGAGTGGGTGGGCCGGAGACGGCGCCCGATCCAGCTGACCGGG
Organism: Nocardiopsis sp. NPDC058789; assembly: GCF_042745575.1. Lineage (NCBI taxonomy): Bacteria > Bacillati > Actinomycetota > Actinomycetes > Streptosporangiales > Nocardiopsidaceae > Nocardiopsis > Nocardiopsis sp. NPDC058789. The sequence continues at coordinate 137,819 of NZ_JBHYOW010000009.1, read as the reverse complement.
CCCTCGCGAACCGTCTGGGTGGCGGCGGTCGTGGTCACGCTCGTCTACGCGGGTTCCGCCTCCTACTCCACGTACACCTACGCCGGGACGCTGAGCGGCGACCGCCAGCGCGAGTACCTGGCCAACGTCCGGGCCTCCCTGGAGGACGTGCCCCGGGACGCGGGCCTGTACAGCCGGGCGGTCCCCGACGACATCGTCCTGGAGTGGAACGGACCGCGCAGGCTCAGCTCCTACGTGCTCTCCCCGTTGGCCGACCGTGAGGTGGCCGCCCGGATGTACGCGCCCGAGGAGTCCGACAGCGCCCACGTCTTCGACGACGAGGGGAACCTGGTGGAGGCCGCGCCGACCGCGCGCGCCAACGCCTTCCGCCCTTCGGAGGACGAGGAGTGCATGGCGAGCTGGGACGGCCTCATGTCCTGGAGCGTCTGGGAGGTCGGCGGGATCGAGCAGGTGGCGACCATCGGCTACACCTCCCAGGAGGACGCCGACCTCGTGGTGGTCGTCGGTGAGGAGGAGGTGGAGACCGAGCTTCCCGCCGCCCCCGACGGCGGGTTCTGGTACGTGCCCGTGAGCGAGCGGGACACCACGTTCACGCTGTTCACCGACGCCGGGAGGACCTGCGTCACCTGGGCCTCACTGGGTCAGCTGTTCCCGGCGAGCCAGGTGGCGGAGGAGGACGCGGAGGCCGAGGAGGGCGCCGAGGACGCGGCCGAGGACGCGGGCTGAGCGCCCTCAGCGCCTCGTGGTGAAGAACCGCCGTGACCAGCGGCGACTGGGTTCCTCGACCAAGTGGTAGGTGAGCTTGCCCAACAGCACGCTGCCGATCAGTACCGGGACGATGTCCAGCCAGAACGACCCGGTGAAGATGTCCTGCCCGGTGAAGTCGCGCCACAGGTACAGCACGACGAACTGCCACAGGAACACCCCGTAGCTGATCGGCGCGAAGAACACCATGACGGGGTGACGCATCAACCCGTCGAGCCAGGCCCCGTCGGTCCACGTGGCGAGCGCGCGCAGCCGTCGGCGCGGGCCCTCGGGCGCGGGCGGGGCGAGAGCCACCGGCGCGATGACGAAGAACGCGAAACCGATGCTGGTGGTCGACTCGATGACCGACACCCACAGGTTGCCGGGCTCGAAGAACCGGCCCCCGGCGGCGGGCGTGGCCTCCAGGACGTAGAACGTGGCGGCGACCGCCCAGCACAGCCCGGGTGAGGTGCCGACGGTCCGGCAGAACCGGCGGACCGGGCCGTCCGGGCCGCTCTCCCGCCAGGCCCACTCGGAGAGGGTCGCCAGCGCCATCCCGACCGCGAACATGCCCATGCAGCGCGGCAGCCAGGCGTGCATGAGCTCGCGGGGCTCCGGGAAGTACTGCGGGACCAGCGCCAGGTACGACAGCACCGTGATCACGACCAGTCCGCCGATGATCCTGCGCCCGCGCGCGTCCACGGTCGCCCCGCCCCGGGCCCACAGGCCGAGGAAGACCGCGAAGAGCGGGAGGGTGAGGTAGAAGGCCACCTCGACCGACAGGCTCCACATCTGGCCGAGCCCCTCGGGGCCCGGACCGGCCCAGTGCGGGCTGGTGTTGAAGGGGAAGGTGAGGGTGAGCACCTCGGCCCAGTGCCGGACCGAGGTCAGGTGGTCGCCCGCGTACAGCACGAGGGCCACGGCCGCCACCACCCAGTAGGCGGGGAAGACGCGCATGACGCGTCGCCACAGGTAGGCGCGGGTGTTCGGCCCTCGTGTGCCGTCCAGCGCGGCCCGGGCCCAGGGGCGGTACAGCAGCACGCCGGACAGGGCGAAGAACAGCGGCACCGCCATGGCCGAGGCGCTGAGGAGTGCTCCGACGGGCCCGGGGGCCAGGGCGTCACCGGTCTCCGTCGACACGTGGACCACCAGCACCATGAGGCAGGCCAGCCCGCGGACCCCGTCGAGGGCGTGGTGCCGGCCGCTCACCTGCGGCAGCAGGAGCGCGGGGTCGGCGGTGGTGGTTCGGGCGCTGCCGGAGGTGGGGTCCTCGGGCGCGGAGGAGATGGGCGCCATGGGGCCTTCCAGAACGGGAGGGAGCCGAAACGCGTTCTACTAGAACGTGTTATAAAAATTCAGACACGCCCAGGTGACGTCGTTCACTACTGGGCAGTACTCTACCCGGAACTGAACCTAGTTCCAGCTCTTGACTCTCATCCGCCCAGGAGGGCACATGCGCCGTACCGTTGCGGTTGTTCTCATCGCGCTGGGGGTCTTCTGTCTCGCCTTGGCACCCATGATGCGCACGTGGATGTCCAGTTCCCTGATGAAGACTCCACTGGACTACTACAACCCCACCGTCAACGTCGGAGAGATCACCTACTTCAACATCGAGGACGTCGAGCTCGTCGAGGACGCCGACGTGGAGGCGCACTCGACCATCCGGGCCGACGTGGCCTCCAGCACCGACGACGTGGTGGTGTGGGACCAGTTCACGTGGATCAAGGACGCCGAGACCGACTTCGGCATCAGCTCCACGAACCGCCGCGCCGGGCACGACCGCGTCACCGGTGAGCTTGTCGACTGCTGCGACGCCATGATCAACGACGAGGCCGTCCAGCAGTCCGGGCAGGGGTGGAAGTTCCCCTTCTTCACCGAGCAGCGTGACCACGACTTCTTCGAGACCACCGTCCAGGAAGTCGTTCCCATGGAGTTCGAGGGCGTCGAGGAGGTCGACGGCGTCGAGGCCTACAAGTTCGTCCAGACCGTCGAGCCGACCGTCATCGACGAGCGCGAGCTCCCGCGTTCGGTCGCCGGGCTGGAGGGCGACGGCGACGTGGTCGGCGACGAGACCTTCTCCATCGTCCGGACCTACTGGATCGAGCCGGTCAGCGGTTCCCCCATCGACATGAGCGAGGAGCACCACCGCACCGTCGTCGTCGACGGCGAGGAGGTCCTCACCCTGCTCAGCGGTGAGCTCCGGTTCGACGACGCCACCCGCGCCGCCGCGATCGAGAACTCCGAGCAGGCCCGCACCGTCCTGCCGCTGCTGCACACCACGCTGCCCCTCGGCGCGCTGGTGCTCGGCGCCGGGTTCGTCGGCATCGCGGTCGTCCTGCTGGTCACCGGCCGCCGCACCGAGAACCACGGCTGACACCCCCCACGGGAACGCTCACCCCCGACACCCCCCGGCAAGCCGACCCCGCGCCGCCTGACCCCGGCGCCCACGGTCCCGCACCGTGACGGCCGCGCTCGTGGCCGCACCGCAGGCACCACCGGCCGGACCGCCCCTCCCCCCCCGCGGGCGGTCCGGCCGCCACACTCTTCGCGATCACCAGGAGGGGGCGCGCATGCACCGCACCGCCGCCCTCGTCCGGGCCTGCCGCCCCCGCCAGTGGCTGAAGAACCTGCTGGTGTTCGCCGCGCCGGCCGCCGCCGGAGCGCTCGGTGACCCGCGTACCCTGCTGCTCTGCGGGGTCGCCTTCGCCCTCTTCTGCCTGGCCGCCAGCGGCACCTACCTGCTCAACGACGTCCGGGACGCGGCGCGCGACCGCGAGCACCCCCGCAAGCGGTACCGGCCGGTCGCCTCCGGAGACCTCCCGGCCCCGCTCGCGTTGACCGTCGGCGCGCTGTTCGTGACCGTGGCGCCGCTGGCCTCACTGGCCCTGGGGAACGCGCACCTCACCCTGGTACTCGTCGGATACGTCCTGCTCACCCTGGCCTACACCCTCTGGCTCAAGGACGTCGTCGTCTGCGACCTGGTCGCGGTCGCCTCCTGCCACATGCTGCGCGCCATGGCGGGCGGGATCGTGGTCGGAGTGCCGTTGACCTCGTGGTTCGTCATCGTGGTGGCGCTCGCCGCGCTGCTGGTGGTGGTCGGCAAGCGCGAGGCGGAACTGCGCGTCACGGCCCGCGAGGGGGACACGCCGATCCCCGGTACCGAGGAGGGGAGCACCGCGCACCCCACGCGCACGGCGCTGCTCGGCTACACGCCCGCCTACCTGTCCCACATGCGCGTCATGGCCTCCGGTGCCATGATCGTCACCTACTGCCTCTGGGCCCTGGAACAGGGCGGCGGACCACAGTCCGTGTTCCACGCGGTCAGTATCGTTCCGTTCATCATGTTCGTGCTGCGCTACAACCTTCTCGTGGACCGGGGGGCGGGCGAGGAACCCGAGGAGATCGCGCTGCGGGACCGTCCGCTCCAGCTCGCCCTCGTCACCCTCGCCCTCCTGGTCGGACTGGGGATCTACCTGTGAGCCGCCCGACCCTCCTCACCGGCTGGGGCCGCACCGCCCCCACCGCCGCGCACGTGGTGCGCCCCCGCACCGCCGCACAGGCCGCCCGGATGCTCGCCGGGGCCGGGCCGCGCGGCGCCCTCGCCCGGGGGCTGGGCCGGTCCTACGGGGACGCCGCACAGGCCGCGGGCGGGACCGTGCTGGACTGCTCCGAACTCACCGGACCGCCGCACCTGGACACGGAGCGGCGGGAGCTCACCGCGCCCGCCGGGACCAGCATGGGGCGGATCATCGCGCACCTGCTGGGCCGCGGGTACTTCGTCCCCGTCACACCCGGGACCCGGCACGTCACCCTCGGCGGGGCGATCGCGGCCGACGTGCACGGCAAGAACCACCACGCGGACTCCTCCCTGGGTGCGCACGTGCGCTCCCTGACCCTTCTCACCCCCACGGGGGAGGCGCACCGCCTCGGTCCCGACGGCCCGGACCCGGACCTGTTCTGGGCCACCGTCGGGGGGATGGGCCTGACCGGGGTGATCACCGAGGCGACCCTCGTCGTGCACCGGGTGGAGACCGCCTACGCCCGGGTGGACACCGACCGCACCCCGGACCTCGACTCCACCCTGGACCTCATGGCGCGCTCCGACCACGCCTACCGGTACACGGTGTGCTGGGTGGACCTCCTGGCCCGGGGCGGTTCCCTCGGGCGCGGCGTGCTGACCCGCGCCCACCACGCCCTCCGCGCCGACCTGCCCGCGCCGCAGCGCCGCGACCCCCTCCGGCACCGGACCGGGACCCCGCTGGCGGCACCGCCCTGGGCGCCGCCGAGGCTCCTCAACCGGTGGACGGTGGGCGCCTTCAACGCCGCCTACCACCGCGCCGCGCCCCTGCGGGAGCGGGGCCGGGCCCAACCGCTCGGCGGGTTCTTCCACCCCCTGGACGCGGTGGAGGGCTGGAACCGGATGTACGGGCCGCGCGGGTTCGTGCAGTACCAGTTCGTCGTGCCCTTCGGGGAGGAGGACACCCTGCGCGCCGTGGCGGAGGGCCTGTCCCGTGCGGGCGCGCCGTCGTTCCTGGCCGTCCTCAAACGGATGGGCGCACCCACCCCCGGGCCGCTCTCGTTCCCCCGTCCCGGCTGGACCCTGGCCCTGGACCTGCCCGCCGAACTCCCCGGACTCGCGCGCCTGCTGGACGGGTTCGACGAGCGCGTCCTCGCGGCGGGCGGGCGCGTGTACCTGGCCAAGGACAGCCGGGCCCGGCCGGACACCGTGCACGCCATGTACCCCGACCTCCCCGCGTGGCGGGCCACCCGCGCCCGCGTGGATCCGGACGGCGTGCTCGTCTCGGACCTGGCCCGCCGCCTGCGACTCGTCTGACCACTCAGCGCCCGAAGCGCCAACCGTCCCCGGAAGGACCCGCCCATGCGTGACTCGCTGGGAAGCGTACGTACCGTCCTGCTGCTCGGCGGCCGCAGCGAGATCGGCCTCGCCGTCGTGGAACGGCTGGTCCGCGAAGGGGCCAGCGAGGTGGTGCTGGCCGCCCGTGGCGGGGTGGCCGAGCCACCGGAGGTGTTCGGTTCGCTGGGCGCCACCGCGCACTCCCTGGAGTTCGACGCCGAGGCCCCCGACACCCACGTCGGCACGGTGGCCGCCGCCGTGGAGCTGGTGGGGGACCTGGACGTGGTGGTGGACGCCTTCGGGGTGCTGGGCGACCAGTCGGCGTACGAGGCGGACCCGCTCTCCGCCGCCCGTGCGGGCGCGGTGAACTACACCGGGCACGTCAGCGTGGGCCTGGCCGTCGCCGCCCGGCTGCGCGAGCAGGGCCACGGGACCCTCGTGGTGCTCTCGTCGGTGGCCGGGGTCCGGGTGCGTCGGGCCAACTTCGTGTACGGCTCCGCCAAGGCGGGGCTCGACGGTTTCGCCCAGGGGCTGGCCGACGCCCTGCACGGTTCCGGTGCCCGGGTCCTGGTGGTGCGGCCGGGCTACGTGGCCACCCGGATGTCGCGGCACGTGGACCCGGCGCCCTTCCCTGCCACACCGGCCCAGGTGGCGGAGTCGGTGTCGCGGGGCCTGCGCGGAAGCGCCGCCACGGTGTGGGCTCCGCGCGTGCTCCGGCCGCTGTTCACCGGCCTGCGGCTGGTGCCCCGCCCCCTCTGGCGCCGCCTCAGCCGTTAGCGGGCGGCGGAGCGCGGACCGGGGCGGTCAGTCGGTTCCGGCCCGGCGTCCCAGGTAGGCCGCGACGATCCGGCGCAGCTCCGCGCCGTCCTCGGCCGGGTCGAACTCCTCGTCGTCACTGATCATGTACCCGGCGTCGGTCAGCGCGACGATCCAGCGCGCCGCGCGTCGGGGGTCGACGGCGGACTCGAAGACACCCGACTCCCGTCCCGCCGCGAGGATCTCCGCGAGGGTGGCCCGGGTGCTCTCGTCCTTGGCCACGACCGTGGCGCCGAACTCCGCGTCGCGCTGGGCCAGCTGGATCATGGCCGCGGCCAGGCCGGGGGCGATCGGGTCGCCCAGGTCCGCCGTGAGGAGGTCGAGGACCCCGTCCAGCGCCCGCGCGGGGTCGGTGCGGTCGATCCGTTCCAGACCCGTCGTGACCGTGTCGAGGTCGTCCGTGACGATCGCCAGGAACATGGTGCGCTTGTCCGGGAAGTAGTGGAACAGGGTGCCCGAACCCACGCCGGCCCGTGTGCAGACCGCCGCCGTGGTGGCGCCGTCGTACCCCCGTTCGGCGAACACCTCGGCCGCCGCACCGAGGATCGCGGCCCGGCGCGCCGCGTGCTTCTCGGGATTGACCGTCCGCATGAGCGACTTCTCCGTTCGTCGGGGGCGTCTGGTCCCTGGCACAGTTAAGCGCCTTATTGTTGTAGTGCCTACTCTATTAATGCCGTACGCTGACCGCATGGACAGTTCACGAGGGCCGGTGGCGGCCCGGGGGCGGGCGCTCGGACCGGACCTGGCCCGGGGCGTGATGCTGCTGTGCATCGCGCTGGCCAACTCCCACTACTTCCTGCGCGGGGACGCCCACCTCGGCGGGTTCCCGCTCGACGGCGACTCCGTGGACCGCGCGGTCTCCTGGGCGATCGCGACCTTCGTGGACGGGCGCGCCTTCCCGATGTTCGGCCTGCTCTTCGGGTACGGCGTCGCCCTCCTGGTCGGCCGCGCCACGACCGGCGACCGGCCCGCCGCCCGCAGGCTGCTGTGGCGGCGGGCGGCCGTCCTGGTCGTCGTCGGTGTGGTGGACGGTTTCCTGTTCTACGCGGGGGACATCCTCGCGATGTACGGCGTCCTGCTGCTGGTCGGCTCCTTCGCAGTGTTCTGGCGCGACCGCTGGCTCCTGGCCGTGGCCGCCCTGTTCCTGCTGCTCACGTCACTGCCGGACGCCGGTGTGTTCGGCACCGAAGGGCCGGACCCGGTGCTCCTGCCGCCCGACCCGGTCGTCATGCTCACCGATCGCGCGGCGGCGGTGGCACTGGTGTCGCTGCTCGGGCCGATCGGCTTCGCGGCACCCTTCCTGGTCGGCCTGTGGGCCGGGCGGCGCCGGATGCTGGAGCGGGAGGGGCGGCACCGGTGGCTCCTCGTCGCCACGGCCGTGGTGGGCCCGGTGGTCGCCGTCCTGGGCGCGCAGCCGCTGGCGCTGGCCGTCGCGGGCGTGGTCCCGGTGCCCCCGGAGTCGGACCAGGCGGTTCTGGGAGCCCTCCACGGGGCGAGCGGGATCGCGGGCGGGTTCGGCTACGCGGCGCTCATCGCGCTGGTGGCGCTGCGGATCGAGCGCCGACCGGACCCGGGCCCGGTGGTGACCGCCCTGGCCTCGGCGGGCCAGCGCTCCATGACCTGCTACCTCGCACAGTCACCGGTGTGGGCCGTGGTGTTCACCCCGTTCCTCCTCGACCTGTCCGGCACCCTCACCGTGACGTCGACCGCCCTGCTGGCCACCGGGGTCTGGCTGGCCACCGTCGTCCTGTCCGACCGGATGCGCCGAGCCGGACGACGGGGGCCGTTCGAGACCCTGGTGCGACGGGTGACCTACGGTCCCGCTCCGGGGGCTGCACCGAAGGTCGGCCAGGAACACGGCTCCTAGGCGCCGGAGCGGGGTCCGCCGCTGAGGTCGGGGCGGGTGCTGGGAAGGAACATCGCGGGCACCATCGCGGCGGCGGTCAGGCCGGTCATCCACCCGAAGGTGGCCTGGAAGGCGGTCTCGGGCCGCACGGTGTCGGCGAGCAGGGACGCCAGCAACAGCGCCAGGGCGGCGGTGCCGACGGCGGCGCCCAGCCGCTGGGTGACGTTCAGGGCGCTGCTCGCCCGGGGCACCCGGTCCGAGGGCAGGCCCCGGTACGCGGTGGCCAGCATCGGCACCATCGCCGCCCCCAGACCCAGCCCCCGGACGAACATCGCGGCGGCCAACAGGGCGGGGGAGGTGTCCGGCCCGGCGAGGACGAACGGCGCGGTGGCGGCCGCACCCACGAACAGCCCGCCCACCACCAGGTAGCGCGGCCCGACGCTGTCCGTGACCGGTCCCATGAACAGGTTCACCAGGGCCACCCCGGCGGCCATCGGCGCCATGAGCAGACCGGCGGTCATCGCGGAGGTGCCCTGCACCTGCTGGAAGAAGAGCGGCAGCAGGAACATGCCCGCCCACACGCAGATCCCGAACACGAACATGAGCAGCGCGCCCAGCCGGAACAGCAGGTTCCGGAACAGGCGGAGGTCGATCACGGGCGGCGGGCCGCCCGGACGCTCACGCAGGGCGTGCACCACGAAGCCGACGATGAGCACCAGCCCCGCGCCGACGAACAACGGGGCCAGCGCCGAGCTCCCCAGCACGGACAGCCCGTACAGCAGGGTCGCGATGCCGGGGGAGAGCAGGAGCAGCCCCACCACGTCCAGCCGTTCGGTGGCGCGGGGGTTCCCCCTGGGCACCCCGCGCACGGCGAGGGCGATCGCGAGCAGGATGAACGGAACGGAGATCACGAAGATCCACCGCCACCCCAGCGTGTCCAGCACGATCCCGCCCAGCACCGGGCCGAGCGCGGGCGCCAGCTGGATGGGCACGCTGATCAGCCCGATCGCGCGGCCGAGGCGCTGGGGCCCGGCGGCCTGCACGAGGATCGTCATGACGAGCGGCAGGACCATGCCGCTGCCCAGACCGGTGAACACCCGGAAGACGATCAGACTCTCGATGGACCAGGCGACGGAGCACAGCAGCGACCCGACCCCGAAGAGCACGAGAGCGGTGATCCACGTGGCCCGTTGGCCGTAGCGGTCGATCGCCCAGCCGGTCACCGGGATCACGGCGGCGGTGGAGAACAGGTAGGCGCTGGCCACCCACTGCGCGGTGGAGACCGGGGCGTCCAGCGCGCGGGAGAGGTGGTCCACCGCCACGTTGACGATCGTCGTGTCCAACAGGGCGGCCATCGAACCGACCAACAGGACGGCGGCCAGCTTCACCAGTGGCCGGTCGAGCCGATGCGACACCGGGGCGCCGTCGGAGGGGAGCTCGGGGTGCGAGGGGGACCGTGCGGGGCCGGCGGACACAGCAGAGGAGGAACGGGGGTCGTGCTTCGCCATGGTAGGTAAACTACACGGTGCAGTTTCGCGGGGAAACAGGGTTCTCCCCGGCAGGCGCGGACACGAGGACAGAGGGCGAGAGATGACCGACACGTGCGGGGACGGGCGGGAGCGCCGGTCGGCGGTCAAACGCGAGGCCATCACGGAGGCCGCGCTGCGCGTCTTCCTCAGGGAGGGCTACGCGCGGGCCAGCGTCGACGCCATCGCCGCCGACGCGGGCGTGTCCAAGCGCACCATCTACAACCACTTCGAGGACAAGCAGCGGCTGTTCCTCACGATCGTCACCCAGAGCAGCGCCACCCTGGCCGCCGACCACGCCGAGGCCACCGCACGCCACCTGGCGTCGGCCACCGACGCACGGACGGCGCTGGTGGGGTTCGAGGACGAGTGGCTGTCACCGCTGGGGCGCAGGGCCGACCACACGGCGCTGGTGCGACTGCTGATCGGGGAGGCCACCCACTTTCCCGAGGCGGCGCGCGCCTGGTCCGACAGCGGCTCGGAGCGGGTGGTGGGGGCCCTGGCCGCGCACCTGCGCGGCCTGGCCGACCGGGGTCTGCTGGAGATCACCGAGGGAGGAGAGGAGGCCGCCGCCGGGCACTACCTGGCCCTGGTGCGCGGCCCCGCCAACAGCCGGTCGTTCTTCGGCGCGTTGCCGCTGACGGACGGGGAACGGATCGCGACGGTCCGCTCCGGGGTGGACGCCTTCCTGCGCATCCACGGTCCCGGCCGGGGCCGGTAGGGACGGGAGCCGAGACCCCGCACCCCACCGGCCCGGCGGGGATCAGCGCTCGGAGGCCTCGGACACCGCGCTCGTGGGCTCGGGTGTCGCGGAGGACGTGGCCTCGGCCGTGACGGAAGCGGAGTCCTCGGGCGTGACGGAACCGGAGTCCTCGGCCGTGCGCGGAGCCGGCGCGACGGACTGGCCTGGGGCGGGGACCTTCGCGCCGGTCGCGGCCACGTCCCGGGTCAGCATGTCGTGGGGGACCGGGCAGCCCTTCGGGAAGGTACCGATGCGGTCCGGCTCGTAGCCGTCGGGGTAGCTGCGGATGTTGGGGCTCATCCGGGCCCAGCGGGGCTCCTGGCGCGGCTTCATCCGCCGCACGACCCTCGCGCGCAGCCGCAGGGCGAGGTCGCCGCCCCTGCGCCAGAACGCCGAGGGCTCCGGGTAGTCGAAGGCCTTGATCAGCGGCGGGTCCAGCAGGGCCTTGGTGAAGGGGCGCACCAGCGGACGCTGCCAGGCCGGGTAGAAGTCCACCATCAGACCGAGCGTGGCGTCCGAGACCGCGCGGCCGCCCTCGGTGAAGGCGAAGTGCTCCTCCTCGTAGGAGTCCATCAGCTCGCGGAACTCGGCGTAGGTCTCGGGGATGTCCTTGATTCCCATGTGCTTGCCGAGCTTGCGGTAGTAGTTCGTGCTCGCCGCGATCTCGTGGTCGCTCAGGCGGCGCCAGCCGTACCCGTAGTCGTTCAGCCAGCGCACAGGCATGACCACGAAGGTGCTCAGCACGTACCGGTAGTCGTCGTTGGTGATGTCGTACGACCGGTGCATCTGGTTCATCCGGCGCAGCGCGTCCCGCCCGCGACCGGGGCCGAAGCCGTGCTCCATGATGTCGTTGAGGATGAGCGCCGTGTCGTCGTAGCGGTGCTGGGTGCGCTCGGTGAACTCGCGGGTGCCTCCGAGCAGCTCACCGATGGACGGGACCGCGTAGGTCCGGTACAGGGCCAGCCCCAGGGCCTGTTCCAGGTCCCAGGGGAACTCCAGGGTCCCCAGGATCCGGACGATCCGCTCGCAGTCGGCCTCCGCGTCCAGGCCGCGGATCTCGTCTCGCCAATGGAAACGCTGCATGGAACTCCACCTTCGTCCTGGACCGCCCGGGACGTGTGTCCCGGTCTCCTCCGAACGCCCGCCGTCGAGGGCGCCGCGCCGCCCCGCACTTTACCTGGAACCTACACGTGTACAAGGGAAGGGGGATTCACCGCGCCGCGCGACACGCGGAGAGGGGCGGGTGGAGGGGGTGTGTCGCACCCCCTCCACCCGCCCCTCGTCGGACCGGCCGTGGCGGCCGTGACCGGGACCGATCAGGCCGCGACCTGCTCCGACACCCGGTTCATGAGTGTCAGCAGCACCTGCTTCGCGGACTCGCGCTCACGCGCGTCGCAGAGCGTCACCGGGATGTCCGGGTTCAGGCTCAGTGCCTCACGCACCTCGTCCGCCTCGTACTGGTGCGCCCCGTCGAAGCAGTTCACGGCGACCACGAACGGGACTCCGCGCTGCTCGAAGAAGTCCACCGCGGCGAAACAGGTCTCCAGACGGCGGGTGTCCGCGATCACGACCGCGCCCAGGGCGCCCTCGGACAGCTCCACCCACATGAACCAGAAGCGTTCCTGGCCCGGTGTGCCGAACAGGTACAGCACCAGAGAGGGGCTGATGGTGATGCGGCCGAAGTCCAGCGCCACCGTGGTGGTGGTCTTGGACTCCACACCGGAGAGGTCGTCGATGCCGTAACTGGCCTCGGTCATCACCTCCTCGGTGCTCAGGGGAGCGATCTCACTGACCGCGCCGACCAGGGTGGTCTTCCCGGCGCCGAAGCCCCCGGCGACCAGGATCTTGAGTGCCGAGGGGACGGGGGCCTCGGGGCCCGGGTCAGAGTCTCTGGATGCCATCGAGAACCGCCTGGAGTACGTCCCGGCTCACCGGGCTCTTAGCTGTGTAGGGGGCGCGGGCCAGGGCAAGCCCGCGGTTGAGCAGGTCACTGAGCAGGACCTTGACGACGGCCACGGGGATGTCCAGGTGCGCCGACACCTCGGCCACCGACAGGGGACGGCGGCACAGCTCCAGGATGCGGAGCTGCTCCGGTTCGAGGGCCATCTCGTCGACCTCGGCCCTCTTGGCCGCGATCACCACACTGATCATGTCCAGCTGGACGGCGTCGGCGTGGTCGCGTCCCTGCGCGATCACGTACGGCCGGACCAGCGGCCCCGCCTCCTCGCCCTCGGGAGTGTCCGCGTCGAACCCTCCGACGGCGTCGCGTTGCGGCAGACCGTGCGGGGACTCACCAGGATCGAACTCGTCGTGTGCTTGCATACGAACCCCTATCGCGTGGCTTCCCCGGACGCCTCGGCCGCGCCCTCGTGACGGGGAGCGGAGTCGAGGTAGCGGCCCACCTGCTCGACCAGGACGTTCATCTCGTAGGCGATGAGACCGACGTCCGCGCTCTCCTCGGCCAGGACGGCCAGGCAGGCGCCGCGACCCGCGCCGGTGACGAAGAGGTAGGCGCTCTCCATCTCCACGACGGTCTGGAGGACCTCGCCGCCGCCGAAGTGGCGTCCGGTTCCGCGAGCCAGGCTCTGGAACGCGGAGGCGACCGCGGACAGGTGCTCGGCGTCCTCCTTGACCAGTTCCTGCGAGCGGCCGATCAGCAGGCCGTCAGCGGAGAGGACGATCGCGTGGCGCGAACCCACGGCGCGGTCGAGCAACTCGTCCAGGAGCCAGTCGATGTCCTTCTTGCCCGCGGCGCTTCCGCTGCCGCGCTCAGCGCTTTCGGTACTCGTCACGGTTACGCGTCCTTGTCGGTGTCGTTGGTGTTCTGCTTGCTCTCGCGTCGTCCACGGTCGGTTCCCTGCTGGAACGCGGACATGTTGCGACGCAGGCGCGCCAGCCGTTCGGTGCCTTCCCGGGGGGACTCGGCGGAGGCGGACCGGCCGAAGGTTCCGGACTCGGCGGCGTCCGTCGCCAGCTGCGGCGCCAGGTTCTCCTGGGGGCGCCGCTTGGGCAGCGCGGGACGGCCGCCGCCGGCCTCGACGGTCTCGGGCTCCTCTGTGGGCTCGGGGGTCTCGGGAGCGGTGGGCTCCTTCGCGGGGGACGCCTTGGCGGCGTCCGGAACCGCGCTGATCCGGGTCTGGCGGGTGGGCAGGACGGGACGGGACTCGTCCTCCGTGACCGGTGCGCTGAGCAGGTCGCTCTCCGAGGACTCGGGGACGTCGGAGGACGCCTCCGGCTCCCGCGTGTCCGGGGACGTGGAGACCGAGGTCAGCACGGGCTTGCCGGGCCGCGCGGACCGGCTCGCCTCCAGGGCGACCTCCGGCGTGCGGTCGACGATCTCGCGCACCTCCCAGATGTCGCCGGGCTCCTCCGCAGCGGGAAGCGGCGTGCGGTCACCGGAGATCAGGTCCTGTGGGAGCAGCACGATCGCCTGGACGCCACCGTAGGGCGACGGGCGCAGGTGCACCTTGATCCCGTGGCGGTGCGCCAGGTGCGAGACCACGAAGAGGCCGAGGCGCATCTTCTGGTTGAGTCGCATGACGTCGAACTCGGGCGGGTCGGCCAGCAGGGCGTTGGTCGAGGTGAACTCGGCCTCCGTCATGCCCAGACCTCGGTCCTCGATCTCGATCGTCACACCGTTGGGAACGTCGTCACTGCTGAGGCGCACCTGGGTGTGCGGAGGCGAGAACATGGCCGCGTTGTCCACCAGCTCCGCGACCAGGTGGATGACGTCCGCGACGGCGGGGCCGTTGAGGTTCACCCGGGCGATGCGCTCACGCTTGACCCGCGTGTAGTCGCCGGACTCGGAGATGGCACCGCGCAGGACGTCGATCAGCGGCATCGGCCGGTGCCAGGTACGGCCCGGGGCCTCGCCGCCGAGGATCAGCAGGTTCTCGGCGTTGCGGCGGGAACGGGTGGCCAGGTGGTCCAGCTTGAACAGCTGGGCGAGCTGGTCCGGGTCCTCCTGCTCGCGCTCCATCTTGTCCAGGAGACGGAGCTGGCGGTGCACCAGCGTCTGGCTGCGGTGGGCGATGTTGAGGAAGACGCGGTTGACGCCGTGGCGCAGCTCCGTCTGCTGGACGGCCTCCTCGACGGCGGCCCGCTGGGCGGAGTTGAACGCCTTGGCCACGTCACCGATCTCGTCCTCCTCGGTCCGCAGCTCGGGCAGGGAGGTCGCGGCGTCCACCCGCTCGCCCCGGTGCAGGCGGTCCATGATCTCGGGCAGCTTGTGCTCGGCCAGGTCCTGGGACTCCTCGCGCAGGGTGAGCAGACGCGAGGTGAGGTTCTGGGAGGACCGGCGGGCCAGGGTGAAGGCGATGAGGAGGACGGCCGCGACGCCGAGGCTGCCGCTGACGGCGAGGATCACGGCGCCGTGCGCGTCGTCGCGGGTCACCTCGGCGGCGTACAGCGACTCCTGCGCGCCCAGGTCGGTGAGCTCGGTGAGGACGTGCTCGTACGCCGCGTCCCACTCGGCCTGGGAGACCGGCATGGAGAGGTCGTCGACCGTCTCCGGGAGCAGGGTGACGGGGTCGGTGACCGTGGTGCTCTCCACCTGCCGGTCCGTGATCCGGTCGGAGAGCTCGGTGAGGGTGGCGTACTCGGGGCTCTCCCGGACCGCCTCGTACCGCTCCAGGAGGCCGTCGCCCTCGAGATAGGGGGCGTTGGCGTCCAGGAGCGCCTCGAAGGCACCCATCATCCTGGTGAACTCGCGCTGGTCCTCGACGGTGAGCTCACCGGTGGCGAAGGCGCGGGCGAGCTGGGCGTCGGCCCGGGCGCCCATGTCCACGGTGCGGAAGAGGTAGATGGCAGTGAAACCGGGGCTGACCGCGTTCCCCTCGTTGCCCTCACGGCCCTGGCTGTCGAAGCTGTCGGCTCCGTGCAGGATGAGCTCGTTGTAGAAGTCCAGGACGTCGGCGCGGGTGGCGTCACCCTCGTCGACCGACGTACGGACGCCGCCGATCTCCTGGAACATGTCGTACAGCATCTCGATGTGCATGCCGCCCTCGCCGGGTGCGAGGTCCGCGAAGCCCATGAGGTCGTCCAGGACGACGCCCAGGGACTCGTCGGTGGCCTGGCGGCTCTGCTCCAGCCGCTGCGCCAGCTCGGCGTCGTCGGGGTCCTCGATGTAGGCGATGGTGGCGGAGCGCTCGGACATGGCGGAGACGAGGCCGACGGCGGCGGGGGTGACGAGGTCGTCGGTGGCCTTCGACCGGATCAGCTGGTAGACGGCGTCGCCGCCGAGGACGATGGTGAGGATCAACCACAGTGCGAACAGCGCGGTGGTGGGGATCATGACCATGGCGCGAATACGGGCGGCGATGGTCCGCCCACGTTTCTTCGGTACTGCCTGCACGGTTCTCCTGTCGATCCGCGTCAAAGTCTTCTCAGGCACTGTCGGAGCCGAGCGGTCGCCTGGCCGCTTCCTGCGGGCCGGCGCGCGCGGACCTCCCGACGTGTGGTCCGCGCTCGTCCCTCCAGGGGGTCGGGGCTCGCCGGAGAGTCACCACATGCGGGGGTTTTCGGCGTTGGGGATCGTATCTCGCCCGAGAAACGGCGGATTATCCGGGTGGTGCAGGCAGTCTGCCATGAAGTAGTGAATTGTTCACACAAGGCCAGGTATGACGTCTGCGAACCACCACGTGGGGAGCCGCGCGCCCGCCGTGGGACCAACGTCACAGGGGGTTTCGGCGGTGACGGGGAGGCGTGAGCCCGGGCCCGGAGAGGGACACCCGCCGAGTGATCTCACGGTTCCCTCCCCACACACGCGCGGCCCGTACTAGCCTGGCGCACCGGGTCACGAGCAAGGGGAACGCACACGCCATGGGCCAACCGTTCGGCGGAGGTCAGGCCGCCATCGATGTGGCGGTCGCCGCCATACCGCTGTTGATGGTCACCGCATCCGCCCTCTACCTGCGTGGACAGCACCAGAGGTACGGGCGCCTGGTGGGCTGGCCCGGACGACTCACCCTCGCCGCCCTCCTCGCCGGGCTGGGTCTGGCCGCCTACGCCGTCTGGCCCCTGCCCGCCTCCGCCGACGGACTGTGCGCCGTCGAACCCGCGCCCGCGCCGTCCCTGACCGTGCGCGACGCCGCCCTGGTCCTGGGCGTCTTCCTCCCGGTCGGCCTGCTGGCCCGCTCCCGGTTCCGCCGGGGGGTGCTCACCACCGTCGCCCTCGGCGCCGCGCTGGCCCTCGCCGTGGTGGTGGTCCGCGCCACCGGGGTGCTCGGCCTGTACCCCTGCGCCTACGACGCGGTCGCGTTCGAGGCCGCGGGGGTCGGCGTCGCCGGGACCCTCCTGGGCTGGCTGCTCGCCCGCTGGGTGCCGACGGTGTGGCCGTACGGGCCGCACCGCTCCTGGCCCTCCGCCGTCCCCGACCGGGTCGCACCCGACCTCGGTCGGCGGATGCTCGGAACCCTCGTCGACCTGGGGCTGTGGTGGTTCGGCTCGGCCACGGTCGTCGCCCTGGCCGCCGCCTACGGGACGTTCGGTCCCGGCACGCGGGAGCAGCTCCTCACCGCGACCCTCCTGGGCCTGGCCGCTCTCCTCGGCCTGGTCCTGCCCCTGCTCCGCCGCGACCGGTGCACCCCGGGCGCGGCCGCGGTCCGGCTGGCCCTCACCGAGTGGCACCGACCCCGCCCGGCTTCACGGCTGCGGGTCCTGGCCCGCACCGGGCTGCTGTACACGCCGGTCACCGTGCTGGTCGCCCTCGGCCTGCCCTGGTTCTCCCTCGCGGTCCTCGCGCTGCACGCCAGCACCGCCGTGGTCCGCCCGGACGGCGCGGGCCTGGCCGACCTCGTCTGCCGCGTGCGGGTCCGCACCCGGTCCAGCCTCAACGGCGACCTGCCGCGACGCCTCGTCCGCTACGCCCCACCACGGGAGGACGCCCCCGTCCCGGTGTGAGGACTACTGCTCCCACCAGTGCAGATAGCCCAGGAAGCCGCCGGTGAGCACCAGCACCAGACCGAGCCCCCCGAACATCGCGCGCACCCAGTGGCTCAACCACGGCGCCGAGACGATCCGGGCCCGCTCGGGGACGTCCGGGTCGTAGGACACGGTCACGATCTCCCCGGCACGGGAGGCCATCCACCCGGTGTTCTCGTGCTCGGCGTGGACCTCCCTGCCGTCCTCGGTCTGGAACTGCACGATCATCCGGGAGGCCACCGACGTCTCGTGGTAGCCGATCACCCTCCCCTTGGCACGCACGCCGTTGCGCACCAGCAGCAGCTCGGTACGGGTGTCGCGGGTGACCATCCACAACAGGACGGCACCGACGATCACGGGCAGCAGAGGATACAGATCGGCCATGGCTGGGGGATTCCTCTCCGGAGTTCTTCTTCGGGTGTCAGCGCGGGGAGGCGGGGGAGCCGATGAGTCCGTCGGCCAGATGCGCCAGGGTGGTGTGGATCTCCTCGACGGGACGCTCCGGCTGGAGCGTACGCCAGTCGAGGGCCACCGTCACCACCATGCCGAACAGCGCCGACCCCGCGAGGGGCGTGTCCAGGTCCGGTCGGGCCAGGCCGCGTTCCACCATGGCGTCCAGCTGCTCGGTGATGACCCCGATCGCCTCGGTGCGGATCTGCCGGACGGTCGCGTACCAGGCCCGGTTCGTACGCCAGGCCTCCGCCATCAGCAGCCGAGCCATCGCCTCGTGGGTGCTGATGAAGACCACGCCCGCACGCAGCACCGTGGCCAGCGCCTCCCGGGGTTCGAGCTGCTCAACCGGGTCGGGGACCGAGCTCCGGAGGGTCTCGGCCAGCCGGGTGACGCCCCACTCCATCAGGGCCGCGTACAGCTCGTCCTTGCCCCCGAAGTTGTAGTAGACGGTGCCCTTCGCGACACCGGCCCGCTCCGCGATCTCGTCCACCGTGGTGGCCCCGTACCCCTGCTCGGAGATCAGCGTGACCGCCGCCTCGAACAGCTTCTGCCGGGTCGCCTCACGGCGCCCGCCGCGGGGCCTGTCTGCGGTGTTCATCGGATTCCTATCTATTGGGGCCTCCGCCTCGCTTCGGCCGGTGTTCGGTTGTACTTGCTTGGGGCCTCCGCTTCGCTTCGGCCCGTGTTCGGGCGCCCAAGGAGCCAGGGATTCGGGTTGAGGCAAGCACAGCATCCTCGTCTGTGCCTGGCTCGTTCCTCGCTGGCGGCTTGACTCGTCTTGCAGAACCCTGGCGGCGCCCGAACGGGGCACCCCCTTGTGGTGGGGGTGTGTGGGTGGGGCTCTTGGTTGTGGTTGGGGTTCAGACGTGTTTGCTTGGGGCCTCCGCTTCGCTTCGGCCCGTGTTCGGGCGCCCAAGGAGCCAGGGATTCTTCATCCTCGTCTACGCCTGGCTCGTTCCTCGCTGGCGGCTTGACTCGTCTTGCAGAACCCTGGCGGCGCCCGAACGAGCACCCCCCCTGTGGTGGAGGTGTGCGGGCGGGACTCATGGCTGTGGCTGGCGGCCCGGCTCCTCCCGAGCCCCCGGCGCCCGAACAAGCACCCCCTTGTGGTCAAGCTTCGCAGGTGGCCACTTGGTCGGGCCCGGGCGTCAGATCTTCAGGGCGGGATAGAGCGTGGACATCGTCCACACCCGCTTGCTGTCGACCGCCCTCCAGGTGAGCAGGAGGGGAACCACCAGCCACAGGCCCATCACACCGAACGCCTGGGCGACCAGCATCATGTCGCCGCCGCCGATCAGGTGCCGCATGGCGGTCACCCCCCAGTGCAGGGGCAGGTACGGGCCGATCGCCTGGAAGAACGTCGGGCTCGTCTCGATCGGGTAGGTGCCGCCCGCCGACGTCAGCTGGAGGACCAGCAGCGCGAGGGCCACCACCCGGCCCGCCGCGTTGAACCTCACGTTCAGGTACTGGACCGTCGTGGTGAAGGCGGCCGAGGTGAGCGCCAGGAAGGCGAGCATCAGCGCCCAGTTCTGCGACTGCAACCCCAGCCCCAGGTGCAGGACGGTCATCATGACCGCCACCTGCGCCCAGCCGAGCAGCAGCGGCACGACGCGACCGGACAGCGCCACCCGCCAGGACGGTGCCGAGGAGGCCAGGGCCCGCGTGGACAGCGCGGGCAGCACCATGAACACCACCATGGCGCCCACCCACAGGGACAGGGGCACGAAGAACGGCGCGAACCCGGTGCCGTAGTTGGGTGCCTCGTTGTCCACCTCGCTGTCCAGCCGGACCGGCTCGCTCATCATGTCGGCGGCGCTGACCCGGCCGTCGTCGGAGTAGGTGGGGATCTCGCCCGCGCCGTCGGACAGCCCCTCCGCGAGCTCGTCCGTGCCCGAGGCCAGGTCGCCCAGCCCCTCGTGGAGGTCTCCGGCGCCGCCGCTGAGCTCGCCCAGTCCGCTGTCCAGCTCGCCGGCTCCCGAGGAGGCCTCGGAGAGGCCGTCGCGGAGCGTACGGGACCCCTCGGCCAGGGCCTCCAGACCCTCGGCGAGCTCGTCGGCCCTGGCCCGCGCGTCCTTGGCGTCCTCGACCATGGTGGGCAGGTCCTCGGAGAGGGTCGCGGCCTTCTCACTGAGCGCGGCGGCCTCGGCGGCGGTCGCGTTGATGTCCTCGCGGTTGTCGTTGACGTAACCGGCCACCGACAGGGCGGTGTCCATGGCCCCCTGGAGGTCGGTCAGCAGCGCGTGCAGGTCGGGCTGCTCCTGCTCCAGCTCCGGGTGGTCCCGGAGGTAGGTGGACAGACGTCCGTCGACCTCGTTCAGGGCGGTGACGTCGATCTCCTGAGGCAGGTCCTCCAGGGCCTCGGACACTCCGGCGGAGACCTTGGCGGCCTCACCCGCGCGCTTCTGGATGTCGGGGATGTCCTCCTCAAGCTGCGGCAGCCACTCGTCGGCCAGGTCGTCGAGCTTGTCGACCTGGTCGGAGACCTGTGTGGACGCGGAGTTCGCACCGGAGGCGAGGGACTTGGAGCCCTCGTGGAGTTCCCCGATGCCGCCGCTGAGAGTGCCCGCGCCCTCGTGGGCGCCGTCGATGCCCTCGGAGAGCTCGCCGGACCCGCTCTCGGCGTCCCCGGCTCCGGTGGCGATCTGCCCGGCGCCGTCGGCCGCCTCCTCGGTCTTGCCGTGGATCTCGTTGAAGCCCAGGAAGATCTGGTCGAGGTAGTCGCTGATGGCCGAGGAGGCCGCGGCCGAGCGGATCTCGTTGAAGGCGCTGCCCGCGAGCTGGCGTACGACGTAGCTGTTGGAGTCGTTGTAGTTGGCGATCAACAGCGCGGGGACCGGGTCCTCGCGGTCCCGGGAGGGCGAGGTGAGGGCCTCGCTGAAGTAGGTGGGGATGGTCAGGGTGACGTAGTACGTGCCGTCGTCCAGGCCCTGGGCGGCGTCGTCGGCGTCGACCAGGCGCCAGTCGAGGTCGCCCCGGTCGAGGAGGGTGTCCGCGAGTTCGTCACCCGCGTTGACCTCCTCGTCATCGACCTCGGCGCCCACGTCCTCGTTCACCAGGGCGACCGGGAGGTTCTCCATCCGGTCGAAGGGGTCCCAGAACGACCACAGGTACATGCCGGAGTACAGCAGGGGGATGAGCATGAGCGCGGCGAGCGCGGCGGTCGGGAGCGGCGACCGCAGGAAGGACCGCATGGTGAGCAGCCCCAGCCGGGGGACGGACATGAACCGGTAGACCGGCGCGTCCCCGGCGCTTCCCCTCCTTCTGTCACGCGAGCCCACGGTGTCCGCCTCCCTTCCGGGCGGGCCCGTCCTCGGGCGGCGGTTCCGTCTCGTCTCCCTCGTGGAGCAGTTCGTCGATCCCGATCACTTCCTCGGCCGGTTCCCCTCCGGTGTTCGTGTCGCCCTGCCTGATCCGGAGGGGGCCCTGGGTGTCGGGCCCGGCCACGGAGTCGAACTCCTGGGCGTCGGCGCAGGTCGCGATGACGGTCAGTCCCTCGTCGGTGAGGTTCCGCAGGGTCCGCCACATGTCGGCCTGGTGTTCGCGGCTGAGCCCGCCGTCCACGTTGTCCACCACGAGCAGACGCGGTTCGTAGACCAGCGCGAGGGCGACGCCGAGACGGCGCCGCTCCAGCATGGAGAGTTCCTTGATCATGGTCCGGCGGTCCAGGTCGGCCAGGTCCGCCGCCTCCATCGCCTGGTCGGTCACGGACCGCGCGGCGGGGCGCATACGCAGCAGGCGGGCCTCGGAGAGGTGCTCGCTCACCCGCAGACGGTCGTCGAGGGCGTTGACGTCGTCCATCAGCCCGAGCGAGCTGATCCGGCGTACCCTCCGTGCCTGCTTGGGCAGCGCGTACCCGTCGACGTGCAGGCTGCCCCCGGTGGGCCGCATCCGGCCGGACAGGGTGAGCAGCAGTGCGCTGCGCCCGCCTCCGGAATCGGCCTGGAAGACGGTGAGCGTTCCCGGCCGGGCGGTGAGGTCGACCCCCGTGTAGACGGGGCCCTCTCGGGTGGTGAGTGACACGCCCTCGGCGTGCACTCGAGCTCCGGTGGCCCGACGCATTCTTGCGACCTCCCTATTTTTGAACTGACCAGTCAGTGCAAATTCACGGCTCCACGGTACTGCTCCGGGGCGGTGCTCCCGAGGGTTCGGGTCTGTGGCCTCCGGCACAACGCGACGCTCCACGGGGTGTCCGGAATTGGACGGTTCTTTTCCTGGGGGCGGAGTGGGGTACGTTGATACGTAATTACGTAGGAATATCGAACCAGGGAGACCAGATGCGCGGCGTCCTCACGAACCTCGGCGGGCCCCTGCTGGTGGTGTACTTCGCCTACGTCGCCGCGGCCGTCGCCCTCGACCTTCCGAAGGACCCGCTGCTGCCGTTGCTCCTGCTGGCGGGGGTGTTCCTGGTCGGTCCGCGCCTGTGGACCCGCAAGCTCTCCGACCAGGACAGGGAGGCCGCGACCGTCACGGTGGCTCCACCGGTCGCGGGCGCGTGGGTGGGGCTCAACAGCCCGGCGGACAAGGTGCCCAGCCACGGCACCCACCAGTACGGGCAGACCTACGCGATCGACGTCTATGTGGACGAGGGCCGCCCTCCGGGCCGCAGCTACTGGTGGCCCCTCTCCCGCCGACCCGACGACGGGTACCCCGCCTTCGACCGACCGCTCCTGGCCGTCGCCGACGCCACCGTCGTGCGTGTGCGCGACGGCCAGCGCGACCACCGCAGCCGCGACACCTGGCCGGGCCTGCTCTACCTCCTCGCCGAGAGCGTCGTCCGCGGCCTCGGCGGCGCCCGCCGCGTGGTCGGCAACCACGTCGTCCTGGACCTGGGCGACGGCGTGTACGCCGCGTACGCCCACCTGCGCAAGGGATCGGCCGAGGTCCGCGAGGGCGACCGGGTCACCGCCGGGCAGCGGATCGGCCGGTGCGGCAACTCCGGCAACTCCAGCGAACCCCACCTGCACTTCCAGCTGATGGACCACCCCGACTTCAGCCGGGCCATGGGTCTTCCCTTCCGGTGGGAGGGGGTCGGTGTCCCCGCGGCCGGGCAGACCTTCACCGCCCTAGACTGCGCCTGAGAGCCCGGACGGGGAGCGGACGAGGGAACCGAGGAACACACGTGAGCGACGTCGCGCGGCGGGCCGCCCAGGCGCTGGACGACCCGGAGAACTGGCCGAGAGACCCCAAGGAGGCGGTGGCCCGACAGCGCCTGCTGGCCGACCGGGTCCGCACCGAGCCCCTCGACCCGGACTCCGTGCGCTACGTGGCCGGTCTCGACGTCAGTTACGGCGTCGGAGACAAGGAGCTGGCGGCGGCCGCCGTGGTCCTGGACGCCCGCACCCTGGAGGTCGTGGACACCTCCCTGGTCGCGGACACCCCGTCCTTCCCCTACATCTCCGGACTGTTCGCGTTCCGGGAGCTGCCCCCGGTCCTCCGCGCCATCGAGGGGCTGTCCGTCACCCCGGACGTGTTCGTGTGCGACGGCTTCGGCCTGGCGCACCCTCGGCGCTTCGGGATCGCCAGCCACCTGGGCGTCCTCATCGACGCGCCGGTGGTCGGCTCCGCCAAGTCCGTGCTCTACGGCCGCAACTCCCCGCCCGGGGAGGAGCGCGGCTCGTGGACCCCCATGGTCGCCGGGCGCTCCGAGGTGGTCGAGGACACCGAGACCCTCGCGGCCGAGGGGGCGGAGGTCATCGGCCGGGTGCTGCGCACCCGCGCCCGTACCAAGCCCGTCTACGTCTCCGTGGGCCACCGCGTGGACCTCGCGGGCTCCGCCGAGCTCGTCCTGCGGGTGTCTCCCAGGTACCGGGTCCCCGAACCCATCCGGCACGCGGACCGGCTCTGCGGTCAGTACCGCAAGGAACACGAGGCCAGGCTCAGGGACGACGGCTCCGCCTAGACACGCCCTAGCCAGGCACACGGAAGGGGAGGGGCCGAGGACCCCTCCCCTTCACCGTGTTCCGACCGGTCGGCGTTTACCAGCCGTTCTCCACGGGGCGGCCCTCGTTGTACCCGGCGGCGCTCTGCACGCCGACCACGGCGCGCTCGTGGAACTCCGCCAGCGAGGTGGCGCCCGCGTAGGTCATGGAGCTGCGCACACCGGCGATGATCTGGTCGATCAGGTCCTCGACGCCGGGACGCTCGGCGTCCAGGTACATCCGGCCGGTCGAGATGCCCTCCTCGAACAGCGCCTTGCGGGCCCGCTCGAACGGGGAGTCCTCCGACGTGCGCAGGCGCACCGCGCGCGCCGAGGCCATCCCGAAGCTCTCCTTGTACTGGCGGCCCTGGGCGTCACGCATGACGTCGCCGGGCGACTCGTAGGTCCCGGCGAACCAGGACCCCACCATCACGTTGGAGGCACCGGCCGCCAGAGCCAGGGCGACGTCGCGCGGGTGGCGGACACCGCCGTCCGCCCACACGTGCCTGCCCAGCTCGCGGGCGGCGGCCGCGCACTCCAGCACGGCGGAGAACTGCGGACGGCCCACGGCGGTCATCATCCGGGTGGTGCACATCGCGCCCGGGCCCACACCGACCTTGACGATGTCGGCCCCGGCCTCGATGAGGTCCCGGGTGCCCTGCGCGGTCACGATGTTGCCCGCGACGATCGGCACGTCCGGCGACAGCGCGCGGACCTTGCGGATCGCGGAGATCATCTTCTCCTGGTGGCCGTGCGCGGTGTCGATCACCAGGGTGTCCACCCCGGCCTCCAGCAGCTCCGCGGCCTTGCCGGCCACGTCGCCGTTGATGCCGACGGCGGCGGCGATACGCAGCCGGTTCCGGTCGTCCACGGCGGGCCGGTACAGGGTCGAGCGCAGCGCGCCGGTGCGGCTGAGGACCCCCACCAGGGCACCGTTCCCGTCGACGACCGGGGCCAGCCGGTGCCGGTTCTCGTGCAGTATCCCGAACGCCGCCTGCGCGTCGGTGCCCTCGGGGATGGTCAGCAGCTCGGCGGACATCACGTCGTGCAGCTGGGCGAACCGGTCGGTGCCCGCGCAGTCCGCCTCGGTGACCACGCCGACGGGACGGCGTGCGTCGTCGACCACGATGACGGCGTTGTGCGCCCGCTTCGGCAGCAGGTTGAGCGCCTCACCGACGGTGCTGGTCGGGTTCAGGGTGATGGCGGTGTCGTAGACCAGGTCGCGTTGCTTGGTCCAGGCGATGACGTCGGAGACCACCTCGAAGGGAATGTCCTGCGGGATGACGGCGATGCCGCCCCGCCGGGCGACCGTCTCGGCCATCCTGCGGCCCGCCACGGCGGTCATGTTCGCGACGACCAGAGGCACGGTGGTGCCGGTGCCGTCCGGGGACGAGAGGTCGACGCTGAGCCGGGAGCCCACGGCGGAGCGGCCCGGAACCATGAAGACGTCGCTGTAGGTCAGGTCCTGGCTGGGAACCTGGTCGTTGAGAAAACGCAATGCCTCTACCTCGGTCAAGACCGAAGGGGGTGGACCACTCCGCCCGGCTGCGCGCGGGCGGCACCCTGTTGATCCCCCTCTTACCTGTCAAGTATGCCGTCACCGATTAGGTTGGGGGTACCCCCGTCTGGCATGATGACTCGATTCCCGCCTCAACCCGGCCCTCGCCCCTGCCCACAAACGGTGCCGATTCCCCCGCACCGTAGGCGTTCGCGGGTCACAGGGCCCTCCAGGAGAACCCCGCATGTCGCGTTTCACGCTCGCGCAAGTCAAGGACGAGACCTACAAGGTGAAGGACGCCTGGTGGACCGTCTTCCTGGTTGATCCGCTCGCGGGTCGGATGGTGGTGTGGACGGCGAACCGGACCAACATCACACCGAACCAGATCACGCTGGGCGCGGGCGTGCTGGGCCTGCTGTCCGCGATCTGTTTCGCGGCCCCCGTCTGGGCCGGTGACCTGGGCTGGGCCTGGCTGCTGGCGGGTGCCCTGCTGTTCCACCTGAGCTTCGTTCTGGACTGCATGGACGGCAAGATCGCCCGGCTGAAGGGCACCGGTTCGGTGTTCGGGAGCTGGGTCGACTTCGTCTTCGACCGTATCCGCTTCTTCGGCTGTGTGATGGCTCTGCTGATCGGCCAGTGGCTGGTCACGGGCCAGGCCGCCTACCTGATCGTCGCCCCCGTGGTGGTCTTCTTCGACCTGTTGCGCTACCTCAACGGTTCGCAGGTCGCCAAGACCCGCAAGACCATGAAGCAGGCGCTCGCCGTGGCGTCGGGGGACACCGAGCGGCTGCGTGACGAGGCCACCCACCCCGACGTGTCCGACCCCGAGGACGACGAGGCCCCGGACGCCCCGGCCAACGCGGACGCCCCGGCTCCCCGTGGCCTCTACCCCCGTGTGCGCAACGCCCTCCTGAGGCACCGGGTGCGCCCGCACCTGTTCAGCGGCATCGAGTTCGAGATGTTCCTGTGCGTGGTGGCGCCCGCGACCGTCGTGGTCGCCTTCTTCACCCCGCTGAACAGCCTGATCATCCCGGTGGCGGTCTTCTCCGTCCTGGCGCTGGCCTTCTTCGAGGTGGTCCTGGTGGGCCGCCTCTGGAAGGAGTCGCGCCGCTTCGAGGCGCGTCGCCGGGAACTGGCCGCCGCGACCCCGGCGAGCGTGGGCGGCAGCTGAGCCCGACCCGGCCGGAGCCGGGTGCCCCGGCGAGGGAGGGGGCGTTCCGCGCGGTGCGGAACGCCCCCTCCTCACGTCGCCGGACGCCTGGCCGGGCTACACGGAGCTCCGCTCCGCCTCGGCCGTGCGCTTCCTGGCCTCGGCCTCCTTGTGGGCCAGTCCCTTGTCGTCCTGGCGCAGGAACCACGTGGGCTGCGGTTCGACGGCCCACCGCATGCAGCCGCGCACCCACGGAGTGCACAGCAGGAGGGTGACCCCCATGCCCAGGGACAGGGTGGTGGCCAGGGCCACCGGGCCGGACATCAGGTCGTACCAGGGGCTGGCCTTGAGCAGGATCAGGAAGACCGAGTGGCCCAGGTACACGTAGAGCGTGTAGGCGCCCAGTGACGTGTACCAGGTCCGCCGCTTCGGGGTCAGCGCCAGGACCGCCACGGTCATGACCAGGGCGATGCCCATGAAGGCCAACCGGATGCCGATGCTCGGCATCAGCGGGTCGATGGCGCGGTCGGTGAGGCTCTCCTTCCAGAAGAGCCAGTCCCTGCTCAGGCGATCCGAGACCGGCACCGCCAGGAGGGCGGTGAAGCCCAGCACCAGCACGGAGCCGATCCTCACCCAGAGCCGGTCCAGGTGGGCGAAGTGTTCGCGGCGCAGGCTCAGGCCCAGCACGAAGAAGGGCAGGAAGCTGAGGACCCGGCCGATCGAGAGGGTGCTGCCCAGGTCCGCCGTGGTGGCGAACAGGGAGATCACCACCGCGATCGCGACGGGCCAGCGCAGCCGCTGCCAGACCGGCACGGTGAGGCGCCACAGGAACAGGGCCACGAGGAACCACAGGGTCCAGGTCGGCTTCAGCACGGACAGGGTGTCCGGGAGGCCGCCGCGTTCGACCGTGTAGATGGTCTGGTGGATGGTCCAGAAGATGAGGTAGGGGACGGCCAGCGTCAGGACCAGCTTCTCCACCCGCATCGACGAGGAGTCGAAGGAACGGGAGAGATAGCCGCTGATCATGATGAACGCGGGCATGTGGAAGAAGTAGATCCAGTAGTAGAGGGCACTGGCGGGCCCGTAGTCGGAGATCGGCTCGATCGCGTGGCCGACGACGACCAGCGCGATGAGGATGAACTTGGCGTTGTCGAGTCGGGCGTCACGGCCCGGCGGTCGCGCTGCCGCCGAGGCCCTTGCTTCGGAGGACGGGCCGGTCGCGCCGTGCCCGTTCTCCGTGGACTGGGGTGCCGGACTGGTCGTGGATGAGGCCACTAGGGACTCCGAGATCACTGATTTCTGGGGCTTGTACGTCGGTCCCGCGACCCTCAGCGCGGGATGTGGTCGACCGTCGGTCGGGGGCCAGGGGCCGATGGTGTGGTGCCGCGTGGCGCGCGAGGGGGGCACCGGCGAATCCGTTTGCGCGAACGTAGTTCCGTTACCCTACTGAGACATACTGCGGTATGCCAGTAGTTCGCACAAATCAGGCAAAGTCCCCAGGGGTGTACCGGGATCCGAGGAACGGGGATCCACGAGGGCACGCCCGCCCGTGGACACGGGTGTGGGATGGCTTACCGTGTGCAGACCCTAACCCATGGGCACCACCACGGGGCGCCAAGGCGCACGGCGGCACCAACGTGTCGGTGTGAACGGGCGACGGACACGCCGATAGGCTGCCCCCAGGCGGCGGAACCCCCTGTCAACCTGTCATAGCCCGCCAGACGAGAACGAAGAAGGCGGTGGAAACCGTGCCGCACGCGGTGGACCCCAACCGTGCAGCCCAGCACGGAAGCGTGGTCATGCGACTCCTCGACGAGCTCTTCCCGCTCGTGGAGGGCGTCTACGTCGACCTGCACAAGAACCCGGAGCTCTCCCACTCCGAACAGCGCACCGCCAGCGTCGTCGCGGAATGGCTGAACCGCACCGGCTACGAGGTCCACCGGGGCGTCGGCGGCACCGGTGTGGTCGGCATCCTCCGCAACGGGCCCGGCCCCACGGTGATGCTCCGCGCGGACATGGACGCCCTCCCCCTGGAGGAGAAGACCGGTCTGCCCTACGCGAGCACGGCCAAGGCCCACGGCCCCGACGGCGTCGAGGTCCCCGTCATGCACGCCTGTGGCCACGACGCGCACACCGCCTGCCTGATCGGCGTCGCCGACCTGCTCTCCGAGACCCGCGAGGAGTGGGCCGGGACCATCATGATCGTGGCGCAGCCGGGCGAGGAGACCCTCGACGGCGCCCAGGGGATGATCGACGACGGACTCTTCGACCGCTTCGGCCGCCCGGACGTCATCCTCGGCCAGCACCTGGGGCCGCAGCCCGCCGGGCTCATCTCCCACCGGGCCGGGATCATCCTCGGCGCGGCCAGCGCCTACCGGGTGCGGGTCTTCGGTGAGGGCGGCCACGCCTCCCAGCCGCACACCACCGTGGACCCGGTCCTCATCGCCGCCAACATCGTCACCCGTCTCCAGGGCGTGGTCTCCCGCGAGATCAGCCCCAGCGAGATGGCGGTGCTCACCGTCGGCAGGATCCAGGCGGGCACCAAGGCCAACATCATCCCCGACGAGGCCTACCTGGAGATCAGCACCCGGGCGCTCAACGAGAACGTCTCGGACCAGCTGGAACGGGCCATCGAACGCGTCGTGCGCGCCGAGGCGGCCGCCTCGGGGGCCAGCCGCGAGCCCGAGGTCGAGCGCTTCCAGAGCAGCGGGGTCACCCACAACGACCCGGCCAGCACCGCCGACGTCGCCGCCGCCCACCACGCCTACTTCGGCGGCGACTACGTGATCCACCTGCCCGACCCCTCCCCGGCGACCGAGGACTTCTGCCGCTTCGGTCTGCCCGAGGACCCGCAGCCCATCCCGTACGTGTTCTGGTTCGTCGGGGCCACACCGCACGACGTGTGGGACAACGCCCCCGGCGACACGCCCTACGAGAAGATGGGCAACGTCCCGAGCAACCACTCGCCGTACTTCTCACCCGACCGCGAACCCACCCTGCGGGCCGGGCTCGCCGCGCTCACCATCGCCGCCCTGTCCTACGTGGGCAGCGACAACCCCAACCCGGCCGCCATGGCACCGCCGCCCGGGGCCGCCCCCATGGGCTCGGCCTTCCCGGGTCCGGCGCCCGCCGAGGCGGCGGACGCCCGAGGCAACACCGACCCCGGCGGTCACCCGGGGGAGGCCCAGTCCCGTACCGAGGCGCCCGCTCCGGTCCACGACCCCTCCGACCCGCTGACCGGACCACGCCCGGCGGAGCCCAGCTTCTCGGACGAGGCCAACGACGCCTACGACAGCGCCTTCCTGGCCGCCTCCTCCGCCTGGCCGGAGGAACCCGGCAAGGCCACCCACGACACCGACATGCAGTCGATGATGGGCCGCCAGGACCAGGAACTCCGCGACGAGTGGCACAGCGAGAAGGCCGAGGAGTCGACCCTGTCCGCCGACATGGCCGCGATCATGGACGAGGACGGGGCCCCCGCGCCGCCGCCGTCGGGACCGCCCGCCGGTCCCGCCTTCGGGGGACCGCCGCCGATGGGCAGCGCCCACTCCGCGCCTCCGCCCCCCGGCTCGGACGACGACCTCCCCGACGCCCAGTACCGGCTCTGACCGCACGTGGGGGCCATCCGCTGGCGATGGGGTGACCCCCGCGTCCGCCGCTCCCTGCGCCACCACCGGGAGACCCCCCTCCTGGTGGGCTGCGTCGCCGTCACCCTGCTCGCCGTCGGGGGAGCCGTCAGCCGCGCGCTCTCCGGTGACCCCAACGAACCACTGCTGCTCCTGAGCATCCCCCTGCTGGTCTTCTTCGTCCGGGGGCAGCTCTACGCGCGGCAGCGGGTCAACGGCGTGCGCATCACCGAGGCGCAGTTCCCGGACGCGTACCGGATGGTCGCGGACGCCGCCCGGTCCTTCGGCATGAGCCAGGTACCCGAGGCGTACATCGTGCTGGGCAACGGCACCATCAACGCGTTCGCCTCCGGGCACGGTTTCCGCCGGTACGTGGCCGTCCACAGCGACCTTTTCGAGGTGGGTGGCCGACTGGGCGACCCCGACGCGCTGCGGTTCGTCATCGGCCACGAGGTGGGCCACATCGCCGCCGGACACACCTCGTTCTGGCGCCAGTTCGCGGTCTCGATCGCCCAGGTCATCCCCGGCGTGGGCAGCACCCTGGGCCGTGCCCAGGAGTACACGGCCGACAACCACGCCTACGAGTTCTGTCCCGAGGGCGTGCAGGGCATCCGCGTGCTGGCGGCGGGCAAGTACCTGTACCCGGCCGTGGACTTCGACGACATCGCCGCGCGCGCCCACACCGACACGGGCTTCTTCGTGATGCTGGTCAACCTCCTGTCCAGCCACCCGGTGAACACGTTCCGTTTCGCCGCCCTGGCCGACCGCTCCACGCCGGGGAGGGTGTTGTAGGGGGAGGGGGGACAGGGGCAGGGGGAGGGGTGCAGGGGAGGCGTAGCAGGGGGCAGGGTGCGAGGTCAGGACTCGTGCCCGTGGTTGGGGTTCAGACGTGTTTGCTTGGGGCCTCCGCTTCGCTTCGGCCCGTGTTCGGGCGCCCAAGAAGCCAGCTGTTCTTCATCCTCGTCTACGCCTGGCTCGTTCCTCGCTGGCGGCTTGACTCGTCTTGCAGAACCCTGGCGGCGCCCGAACGGGCACCCCACTGTGGTGGGGGTGTGTGGGTGGGATTCATGCCTGTGGTGGAGGAGTGCGGGCGGGACTCACGCCTGTGGCGGAGGCTGTTGGCCCGGCTCCTCCTGAACCCCGGGTCTGCGGCGCCTCGAACGGGGGCACCCCTGCGGCGGAAGCACGTCGGGCTTCGGGTTGGTTGGCGGTGGCGTGGCCTACTGGTGGCCGGAGGCGGCCAGACGGTGGCTGACCTGGGCGGGCAGGGGCTCGTGGCGCAGGTAGTCCAGGGTGAACACCCCGGTGCCGTGCGCGACCGAACGCAGCTCCACGGCGTAGCGCAGGATCTCCAGCTCGGGGACCTCCGCCCGGACCACCACCCGGCCGCCGGGGGCGGTCTCGGTGCCCACCACGCGTCCGCGCCGGGCGGCGAGGTCGCTCAGGACCGCGCCCAGGTGGGCGTCGTCGACCTCGACCGTCACCGTGTCCACCGGCTCCAGGACCGACAGCTCCGAGGAGGCGGCCGCGTCCCTCAGGGCGAGCCTCCCGGCCTTCTGGAAGGCCATGTCGGAGGAGTCCACCGAGTGCGCCCTGCCGTCGTACAGGGTGACGCGCAGGTCCACCAGAGGGTGCCCGTCGGCCACGCCCTCGGCCATCTGGGCGCGGACGCCCTTCTCCACCGAGGACACGTACTGGCGGGGGACCACGCCGCCCGTGATCCGGTCCACGAACTCCAGACCGGCTCCGGACTCCAGCGGCTCGACCCGGATCCGGCACACCCCGTACTCGCCGTGCCCGCCGCTCTGCTTGACGTTGCGGCCCTCGCCCTGGCAGGGGACGGTGAAGGTCTCCCGCAGCGGGACCAGCACGTCCTCGGTCTCCACACGCACCCCGTAGCGGTGTTCGAGCCGGTCCAGGGAGGCGTCCAGGTGGGCCTCGCCCAGGCTCCACAGGACCATCTGGTGCGTCTCCTCGTTCACCCGCACCCGAAGGGACGGGTCCTCGGCCAGGAGCCGGGCCACCGCCTGGGACAGCTTGTCCTCGTCACCTGCGGAGGCGGCGCGGATCGCCACCGGCAGCGTGGGGTCCGGGAAGCGCCACGGCGACACCCGGAGCGGCCGCTCGGGCGCGGAGAGCGTGTCGCCGGTCCGGGCCTCGGGAAGCTTCGCCACCAGACACAGGTCTCCGGCGATCACCTCGCCCACCGGACGGACCCCGGAGCCCAGCGGGACGGAGAGGGCCCCCGTGCGTTCGTCGTTCCCGTGCAGGTGCACGTCGGTGTCGGGCCGCAGCGTCCCGGAGAACACCCGGACCAGGCTGACCCGGCCCACGTACGGGTCGGTGGACGTGCTCAGCACCTGCGCGACCAGCGGTCCGTCCGGGTCACAGGTCAACCCCTCCACCGGTCGGCCGTCGGGGCGGGTCACCGGCGGGAACGGCCGCCGGGTCGGGTCCGGGCAGGAGAGCGGGAGCTCGCGCAGGAGCTCGGAGACCCCCACGCCGTGGGTGGTGCTGAGCGCCAGCACGGGATGGAAGCCGCCCGCCGCCACGGCTTCCTTGAGGTCGTTGATGAGCAGGTCCGGATCGAGCTCGCCGCCCTCCATGTAGCGCTCCATCAGGGACTCGTCCTCGCTCTCGGTGATGACCTCCTCGATGAGCGTCTCCCGCAGCGGGCCCGCCTGTTCGCGCAGCCAGTCGGGGGCGGAGACCGGACCCTCCCCGCCCGAGTAGTCGTGGTAGCGCTCCGAGACCAGCCCCCAGAGCCCCACCAGGGTGCGGTGGTCCCCCGAACCCCGCGTGGCGGGCACGTACGCGGGGTGCACTCCTGGGCCGAAGGCCTCCTGGCAGCGCGCGACGACGGCGTCGAAGTCGGCGCGCGGATGGTCGATCCTGGTGACGGCCACGGCTCGCGGCATCCCCACGGCCGCGCACTCCTCCCACAGCATGCGGGTGCGTCCGTCCACGCCGTCCAGGGCCGAGATCACGAAGAGGGCGGCGTCGGCGCCGCGCAGTCCGGCGCGCATCGCCCCGACGAAGTCGGCGTAGCCGGGGGTGTCCAACAGGTTGACCTTGACGTCGCCCACCATGATCGGGTTGACGGTCAGGTGCACCGACCTCCTCTGGCGGACCTCGGCCTCGTCGCGGTCGCTGACGGTCGTCCCCTCCTCCACGCTGCCGGGGCGCCTGATCTCCCCGGCGGCGAGGAGTAGCGCCTCGACCAGGCTCGTCTTGCCGGCGCCGGTGGGCCCCACCAGCGCGACGTTGCGGATGTCCCGGGGCCCGTCGGCCCGGGGCACGGCTCGATCCACCATCCTCGTCCACCCCCACCTCGGGGTCGGGCGGCGCCCGGACCGGGCCACCGCCATGTGACCTGCGACACTACCCACGGTCGCTCTTCACGGCTCCGACCACAAGGGGTATGCCGGTCCCATCCGGGATGGGCGCTTCCGTGTCCCTATGACCCGGGTCGTTCTTCTAGGCTGTGCCCGTGCCATGGTCGGAGAGTCTTCCTCAATTCAGTCTCGCCGGGACCCTGCTGACGGTCCTGCTGCTGTTCTTCGCCGCGTTCGGCGAACCCCTGCTCGGACGGCGCGCGTTCGCGTGGCTGTCACGCCGTGAGAACGGTGACGAGCGCGCCCTCGGGCTGCTGTACGCCGTCACGATGGCGATCCACGTGCTGTGGGGCCTGCTGATCCTCGCGGTGCTCCTGTTGTCACCCGAACTGAACCTGGTCGATCTGGGGTTGCGCGTCCCGGACGCCTTCGGTCCGATCGTGGGCGCCGCGATCGGTGGCGCCGTCGCGCTGGCCGCCTTCTGGGTGCTGGTCAACGGCCTGCCCACCCGGGGGCGCAAGGGCCACCGGGGACGCCGGAGCGCGCCCAAGCCCATGACCCTGCCCGAACCCGGCCGTCGGCAGTACCTGCTGCTGCCGCGCACCGGTCGCGAGCGGGCGCTGGCGGCGGGGATGGCGGTCACCGGAGGTGTGTTCGGGGAACTGCTCTACCGGGGTCTGTTCATCACGCTCGTCGCCAGCATGGGCGCCCCGCTGTGGATCGCCGCGGTGCTGTCCGTCCTGCTCTTCTCGTTGGCTCACGCCTACCAGGGCTGGTGGGGCCTGCTCAGCGCGGGCTTCTCTGGCACCCTGTTCACCGTGCTGTACCTGGGCACGGGCAGCCTGGTCGTCCCGGTACTGGTGCACGTGGCGTTGAACCTGCGCTCGGTGGTCTTTCCCCCGGCCTCGGAGCGGGAGGCGGCGGAGGAGGCCCTGCGCCTCGACGACTACTACGACGACGAGTACGCGGACGACGGGTACGCGGATGACGGGTACGCGGACGACGAGTACGGACGCACGGGCGAGTTCGAGGCGGTCGGGGAGGAACCGGCATCCGTGGGGCACGGGGCCGTCGACGGCGCCCCGGGGAGCACGCCTCCCCACGGTTCCGCGCCGGTCGACCCGTACCCCCAGGGTCCTCCTCCCGGGCAGAGCCAGCAGGGTCCGCCGCCCGCGCGGTACCCCCAGGGTCCGCCGCCGGGGCAGTACCCTCAGGGTCCGCCGCCGGGGCAGTACCCTCAGGGTCCGCAGCCTGGGCAGTACCCGCAGGGTCCGCCGCCGGGGCAGCACCCGCAGAATCCGCAGCCTGGGCAGCACCCCCAGGGTCCGCCGCCGGGATATCCGGCACCGCAGCCGCACCGGCCCGCACCACCCCGGGGCTACCCCGGTGGCCCCTACCCCGGGCCCCATCCGGGCCAGGGGTACGGGGGCGACACACCGGGGCCGCACTCCCCGCGCCGAGACTGATCGTGCACGATGGAGTGGTGTCCGACGCCATTGACCACTCCATCGCCCAGCCCGGGGAGAACCGTTTCTGGCTGACCACCTCGGACGGAGTGGGGATCGACGCCGTGCTGCTGCGCGGCTCCCTGCCCCGCACCACCGTGGTGGTCCTCGCCAACGGCTTCACCGGTACCTACCGGAGCCCGCACACGCGCGCCATCGCCCAGGGGCTGCTGCCCGTCGGTGACGTGATGACCTTCGACTTCCGGGGCCACCACGGATCGGGTGGGCGCAGCACTGTGGGCAACGCCGAGATCCACGACCTCGAAGCGGTCGTCGAACGCCTCCGTGAGCTCGGGTACACCCACATCGCCACCCTGGGCTTCTCCATGGGCGCCGCGGTCGCCATCCGGCACGCCGCCATCTTCGGCGGGATCAGTGCCGTGGTGTCCGTGAGCGGCCCCAGCCGCTGGTACTACCGGGGCAGTCGCTCCATGCGCCTGCTCACCTTCGGAGTGGGCCGCAGCTTCGGCCGCGCCTTCCTGCGGCGCTTCCGCAAGGTCCGCGTCACCGACCAGCGCTGGAACCCCACCCCGGCCGAGCCGCGCGAGGTCGCCGGTGAGGTCTCCCCGGCGCCGCTGCTGGTCGTGCACGGCGACTCCGACAGCTACTTCCCCGTCTCCCACGCCACCGCCATCCACGACGCGGCGCGCCAGCCCAAGGACCTGTGGATCGTCCGAGGGATGGGGCACGCGGAGCGGGCGGTCGACCCCGAACTCGTGGTCCGCCTGCGCGACTGGCTGGGGGAGCGGCTGCCCGGGCCGGAGCAGGCGGAATAGGGCATCGAGCCGTGTCGACAGGCCGCCACGGCTCGGTTAGAAAGGGGGGATGATCCGATCTGGCTCCCCCGCTGCCGGGAGCGGTGCCCCGGTGCCCCACGACGACCTTCCCGGACTCCGGGGGCGCGGCTTCGCCCTCCTGATCATGGCCACCGGGATCAGTCTCTGCGGGTTCGCCGCCGTCCTGCCGCTCGTACCCCTGTGGGCCAGCCGGGGCGGCGCGGGCGAGTTCGGCGCGGGCGGCACCACCGCCGTCTTCATGCTCACCACGGTCCTCACACAGCTGGCCATGCCATGGCTCCTGGACCACGCGGGCGGCTACCGGTGGACCTTCCCGGTGGGTTCCCTCATCATGGGCCTGCCCATGCCGCTGTTCGCCCTCACCACCGACCTCGGACCTCTGGTGGCCATCTCGGCGGTGCGCGGGATCGGCTTCGGGATGGTGACCGTGGCCGGGACGGCGCTCGCCGCCCGCCTGGTGTCCGGGGACCAGGTCGGACGCGCCACCGGCTACTACGGGCTGGCCATCGGCCTGCCGCAGATCGTGATCCTGCCTGGAGGGGTGGCGCTGGCGCTCAGCCTCGGTTTCGACACCGCGTTCTGGCTCACGGGGGTCTGTGGCGTGGTGGCGGCGGTGCTCGCCTCCGGCATCTGGTTCGCGGACG
Organism: Nocardiopsis sp. NPDC058789; assembly: GCF_042745575.1. Lineage (NCBI taxonomy): Bacteria > Bacillati > Actinomycetota > Actinomycetes > Streptosporangiales > Nocardiopsidaceae > Nocardiopsis > Nocardiopsis sp. NPDC058789. The sequence continues at coordinate 101,444 of NZ_JBHYOW010000009.1, read as the reverse complement.
GCGGCCGCAACCGGCCGGCGCTGCGCGGGGCCGGACACGACGGAGGCGGCACAGCCGACGCCTCGGGGGCTCCGCGCGGACTGCCGCTGGTGGTCGCCCTCGCCGCGCCGCTGGTGATCATGCTGGTGGTGTCCTCGGGTGCCAGCGGGGTGGTCACCTTCCTGGCGATCCCGTTGGAGCGGGCAGCCTGGCTGGTCGGTGCGCTGTTGGCCGCCTACGCGCTCGGTGTCGTGGCCGGGAGGTGGACCGCCGGGATCCTGTACGACCGCCACCGGCGCACCCTCCTGCTGCTGCCCGGAACCCTGACGGCGGCGGCGGGAGCGGGTCTGATCACCGCCGGACTGTGGGCCAACGGCGACGCGACGCCGGGCGCGGGCGTGGCCCTGTTGGTGCTCGGCGGGTCGGCGTTGTTCGGCCTGGGCTTCGGCGCGGTGCAGAACGAGACCGTCACGGTGATGCTGGGCCGCGCGGGTCCGGCCGGGTACGGCAGGGCCAGCGCGGCCTGGAACATCGGTTTCGACGCGGGTACCGGCGTCGGGGCGGTCGGCCTCGGCCTGCTCATCCAGCTCACGGGGTACGGCCCCGCCTTCGCGGTGGTGGCCGTGGCCCTGGTCGCGGTCCTGCCGCTCGCGCGGGCCCGGGCGCCGCGGCCCCGGATCAGTACGAGCTGATGTGCACGTGGTCGTAGTGGTTCTGGGTCAGGTCGCCACGGTCGTTCATCCAGGTCCACTGACGCGACGTCGACTGCCAGATCTGCTGTTCCCAGATGATGTACTTGATGCCCAGACGGTCGGCGTTGGCGATGCCGTAGTCGGAGATCTGCTGGCCGAGGGCCTGGTTCGCGGCTGAGGGCGCGGCGCCGTTGGCGCTCATCATGAAGTCGCAGGCGGTCCCGGTGCCGTGGTCGTCGTTGCTGGGACGCCAGCAGCCCACCGGGTAGGGCGCGCCGAACTGCATGATGATCTCGTCGCGGATGGCCGCCATCCGGGGCGTGGTCTGCTCCCAGCCGCCGCCGCGCGCGCTGTCGGGGATCGAGCCGTTGCCGGGGTTCTCCGGAGCCTCCGGGACCTGCTCCTCCTCGTACTCCTCGATGCGCTTGGTGACCTCCTCGCGCTGCTCCTCCAGCTCGTCGATCAGCTCGGAGGCCTCGGCCATCTCGTCCTGGAGCTCGCTGGTGAGGATGGCCTGTTCGTCGCGGAGCGTGATGAGCTCCGCGATCTGCTCGGCCTGGCTCTGCCCCAGGTAGTCGACGGTCGCGGCGTCCGCGAACATCTCCTCGGGCTGGCTGGAGAACACGATCTGGAGGGTCGGGTCGAAGCCGTCGCCCTTGTACTGGGCGGCGGCGATGGCCGACACCCCGCCGCGGGACTTCTCCAGGCGCTCGTCGAGCTCCTCCAGCTCGGCCTCGGCGGTCTCCACCCGGTCCTTGATCTCGGTGTACTGGAGCAGCTCGCCGTCGTAGGTCTCCTCCAGCTCCTCGGCCCGCTGGTTCAGCTCGTCGATGTCGACGTCGTCGTCGGGGTCGGCGTGGGCCGCACCGGGCAGGCCCATGAGGGCGAGCGCGGTCACGGCGGCGACGGACGCCGTGAACCGGCCGCGACGAGTGGCGTTACGAGGAGTGGATGTCATGTCTGCTCCGTGGATGATCCGAGAGCATCCGCTGCGCCGGGGGGACGGCCGGGCCGTCACGGGAGGGGAGGTGCTCAGCGGACCATACGAGGTCTCGGTGATACGTGCACAGTGAGTTGACTCGCGTTGCTGTGGGGGTTGAGCGGGGGTCTGTCCAGAAGATACCCGGACCGGGTGACCGCACCGAACGCCCGGGTCAGGCTCTGCCGCCGAACGCGCTGGGCAGGCTGACGGAGGTCGAGGGGGCGGGCGTCTCCGAGGGCAGGAACCAGTCGGAGCGACGGATGTCACGCAGGGCCCGCTTGCGGGTCTCGGCGTCCAGCCGGTCGATGTAGAGCATGCCGTCCAGGTGGTCGGTCTCGTGCTGGAGGCACTGCGCCATCAGTCCGGTGCCCTCGACGGTGATCGGCTCGTTGCGCAGGTCCACGCCCCGGACCACGGCGCGCTGGGCGCGGCGGCTCCGGTACCAGAGCCGGGGGATGGACAGGCAGCCCTCGTCGCAGTCCTGGAGCTCCTCGGAGAGTTCGACGATCTCGGGGTTGATCACGTACCCGGTACGGCCCTCGACGTCGTAGCTGAACACCCGTGATCCGACCCCGATCTGGGTGGCGGCCACCCCGGCGCGCCCGGGGGCGTCCACGGTGTCGAGGAGGTCGCGGACCAGCTTCTCCGTGCGCTGGTCGAAGGTGGTCACGGGTGCGGTCCGGGTCACGAGGACGGGGTCGCCGAAGCGGACGATGGGGCGCATGGTCATGCCCCCAGATTAGTTGCCCGGCCCGGTGGGCGGACCGGTGGGCTCAGGTGGCCAGACCCGGCCGGAGGGACTCGTCCAGGACCATCTCGATGTAGTCGAGGGCGGCGCGGCGGCGGGCCAGGGCGCTCTCGTACAGGGAGGGGGCCTGGACCCCGCGCCGGACGCGCAGGCACTCGTTGACGATGCGCTGCCAGCGGTCGGGGAAGGCGTGCAGGGCGTACAGGCCCGCCCCGGACTTGGAGGTGATCTCCCCGGTCTTCAGGGTGAAGTGCAGGCGGCTGACGCTGAGCACGCTCCAGGAGGGGGCCAGCGAGCCGAGGACGGCCAGGCCGCGCGGGGTGACCAGGCGTCCGGCCTTCTCCCGCCAACGGCGCCAGTGCTCGTCGAGGGAGCCGAGGGACCAGGTGCGCAGGCTCTCCGGCTCGTCCCACACGTCCAGTTCGGTCGGGTGCGGGCCGCGTACGGTGACACCCCGGTCGGCCAGGACGTGCCAGGTCACCGGGTTGACGTCGACGGAGGCGCGGTCGCGGAACCGGCCGTTGATGACGGAGGGGACGGGGCCGCAGTCCGAGGGGTCGCGGTTGAGCTCGTCCCAGGTGACGTGGACGCCGTTGAACTGGGGGCGGGGGACCTCGCTCCGGGTGCGCGCGTGTACGCGGCGCAGGGCGTCCAGGTCCTCCCGCTCGGCGCGGCGGCCGGTCACGATGACGAAGTCGACGTCGCTGGTGTGCGGGCGGAAGTCGCCGAGGGCGACCGAACCGGTCAGGTAGAGGCCCTGGACCAGGCCGGGGGCCTCCTGGTCGGCGTTGGCGAGGAAAGCCTGGGTCAGCGTCTGCACCCGAGGGTGGACGGCCATGCTCAACTCCAGTCTGGGACGGCTCGGTGGTCTGCGGTGGTGGTCCGTACGGTGGGGCGGGCGGCCCCGTCGCGCTGTGGGGAGGTCCACCGGTGTAGCGGTGGGACAGCGGGACGCTGGTGGGACGGGAGGTCCCTGCCATTTGCCTCCCAGTGTGCTTCGGGTGCGGGGGTATCGCAAGTGATCACGCCGGACTCGCACCCTGTCTCCCCACGTCAAGTGGTGTGCGGTTCTGCGGGAGAGGGGGAGTGCGCACCCTTGACAACAGGGCTCCCCCTGTGGCATAGGACGGCCGCGCCAAGGGCGACGCGCGGGGTGAACGCGCGCATTCCGTGGCACGTGCATCCGGCTCGTGCATTCGCCTCGGCCGTCCATTCACGCTGGATTTCTCTGGAGAGGTCGGGGGAAAGTTCCGAGTGGAACCCGCGTGGTGGGCGAGAAAACGGGACCCGGTTCCCTGTGGGTTTTCCCGGTGCGCGTATTCACGTGTCACACGAGGTCAGTGGGGATGAAGGGAAAGGTCGTGAGTTCCACTCCCGAGTTCTGGAGACGCACGCCACTCTCTGTTGAAGTGGACACGCGTCCTCCTGTGGTGGATTGTTATGATTCACCAAGACTTCCCCTGGTGATAACCATCACAGCCATTGTCCACTGTTTTCCTCCGCGTAACACCGGGGCGCATCCCCGAAACCCCGCCTCCCTACGCTCGGTGGTCAAGGCTGACGCCTCTGCGATCCCAAGGAGCCGATCATGGTCCCCACGATGGTTCTCGTTGCCGACGACTCGCGAGACGCCCACCGGCGCGAGGCCCTGCGCGGGCTGGCCGAGGCGGTGGCCGAGCGCGGCGAGGCGCCGGTCTCGGCGGCCTTCGGCAGTCCGGACGAGGTCAGGGCGGCGATCCGCGCCGTCCGCGGCCCCAAGGTGCTGGTGCCGGCCTTCGTCGCGGGGGGCGACGTCGCCAGCGCCCACCTGCTCACCCAACTGGACCTCGGCCGCATGGAGGACTCCTGCCAGACGTCGCCCCTGGGAGCGGTCCCGTCCATCGTCGCGGACCTCGCCGGTCGGCTCGCCGACTCCGGGCGCAGGCCCGACGACGGCGTGGTCCTGGCGGCCGACGGCACCACCGGCACCGAGGAGCGTCAGGTGGTCATGGACGTGGCCCGGATGCTGAGCCGCCGACTCTCCACCCCGGTCCAGGTGGGCTACCTGCGCACCTGGGCCCCCACCGTGCTCGACGCCGTCGCGCGGTTGCGCCGTGACGGGCACGACCAGGTCGCGGTGGCCGCCTGGAGACTGGTCGACGGACCCGACTTCGACCTGCTCCGCCGACTCGACGCCACGGCGATCACCGCTCCGCTCTGGCCCTCCGAACTGGTCGTGGACACGCTCCTCGCCCAGCACCGTGCGGCCAAGGGACGCCTCACCTGACGTGCGGGCGTCGTGGCCCGGCGTGATCTCACCGCCGCGAACAGCCACGACGCCGTTACCGTCGCCGTGAGGATGGGTATGTGCCCCACGGGCGGGAACTCCCCGCACCCGCGACGCGGCGGCGGTGCGGCCACGGCCCCCGCACGAGGTACCGAACGTCAACCCGGTGCGCGACCCCCTCCACGGCGGGCACCGGCGTGAGCGAACCGAAGGTGGATGTATGAACGACGGAACAGCGCAGTTCGTCGACGACCGGCAGCGTCGCCGCCTGGAACGGCGTTTCGGGGGCCACGTCACCGAGTGGCTCGCGGAGCTGCCCGCGATCGTCGAGAAGCTGACCTCCGAGTGGGGACTGACCGTCGAGGGCCCCGCCCCGCACGGGCGCACCTCCGTCGTCCTCTACGTGCGCCGCTCCGACGGCGGCGAGGGGGTCCTCAAGATCTCCCCGGACAGCGGCCTCTCGGTCTCCGAGGCCGGCCTCCTGCGCATGTGGGCGCCCTCGCGGCGCGTCCCCGACGTGTGGGGGGTGGACGCCGACCGGGGTGCCTTCCTGATGGAGCGGGTCGAGGGGCACACGGTGGCGTCCACCGGTGTGGTCCCGTCCATGGAGACCATCGGCGGCCTCATCGCGGAGCTCCACGCCGTGGAGGTCGGCCCGGCCGAACGCAGGGAACTGCGCCCGCTCAGCGCCCGGGTGCAGTTCGTGTTCGAGATGTGGGGACGAGAGCGCGAGGAGGGCGCAGCGGCGGACATCGTCCCGGCCCCCGTGATGCACCGGGGCGCGGCCAACGCGCGCGACCTGGCCCACGGCGAGGTCGACGTCGTCCCGCTCCACGGTGACCTGCACCCCGGCAACGTGATCGACGGCGGGGAGCGCGGGCTGGTCGTCCTCGATCCGCGCGCCTGCCTGGGTGACGGCGCGGCGGACGCGGTCGACTGGGCGGTGTGGAGGGCCGCCGACGTGGCCGAGGTGGAACGGCGCGTGGACGCGCTCGCGCGGGCGATGTCGGTGGACGCGAACCGGTTGATGGAGTGGGTGCGCGCCTTCGCCCCCTGCTTCGCGGTGGCCAAGGCCAACCGGGGGCAGACCGACTCGGTGGAGTTCGACCTGATGATGGACCTGTGCGGAGCCGCCGCACCCTGACCTCCTCCCGGAGGCCCCGCCCGCGCGGTCGCGGGTGGGGCGGTCCGGCGCTCATCGCCCCGGGACCGGTGGTCAGAGCACGGTCAGCACCACCGGCCCCTCCCGGGCCACCCCGACGTGCTCGAACGGCCGCCCCTCCTCAGGGGCCCCGTACGCCCCGCGTCGACCACGGGGCGCCGCCGCGCGGCACGGGGGGCTCAGCCCTCTCTCTCGAAGCGGTAGCCGCGACCGGCCTCGGTGATGAGGTGGCGCGGGTGGGAGGGGTCGGGTTCGAGCTTGCGGCGCAGCTGGGCCAGGTAGACCCGCAGGTAGTTGGTCTCGTTCTGGTAGTTGGGTCCCCACACGTCGTGCAGGATCTGGCGCTGGCTCACCAGCTGTCCGGCGTTGCGGGCCAGGAGCTCCAGGATGTGCCACTCCGTGGGGGTGAGCCGCACCTCCTCGCCGTCCCGGGTCACGCGCTTGGCGCCCAGGTCCACGTCGAAGGAGTCGGTGTGTACCACCGGGGCCTCCTCGGTGGGGACCGCGCGGCGCTCGGCGGCCCGCATCCGGGCCAGCAGTTCGTCCATCCCGAACGGCTTGGTCACGTAGTCGTCCGCCCCCAGGTCGAGGCAACGCACCTTCTCCCCGGCGGAGTGCCGGGCGGAGAGCACGATGATCGGCACCTGCGACCAGCCGCGCAGGCGTTGGATGACCTCGACGCCCTCCATGTCCGGCAGCCCGAGGTCCAGGAGCACCACGTGGGGGTGCCGCTCCGAGGCCAGGCGCAGCGCGCTCTCACCGTCCGGAGCGGTGTCCACGTCGTAGCCGCGCGCCCTCAGATTGATTCGCATCGCCCGGATGATCTGCACGTCGTCGTCGACGACCAGGACCCGCATGCCGCTCCTCACTCGTCCGCCTCGTCCACCGCACGCAGGGTGAACACCATGGTCAGTCCGCCGCCCGGGGTGTCCTCGGGGGCCAGGGTGCCGTGCATCGCCTCAACGAAACCACGCGCCACAGCCAGCCCGAGCCCCACCCCGGTGCCCTGGGGGGCGTCCCCGAGGCGTTGGAAGGCTTCGAACATCCGCTGTTTGGCCTCGTCCGAGACGCCCGGCCCCCGGTCCACCACACGCAGTTGGACGCTGTCGCCGTGCGCGCTGGCCGCCACCAGGACCGGGATCCGGGGATCGGGGTTGTACCGCACGGCGTTCGTGACCACGTTGGCCACGGCCCGGTCGAGCAGGCCCGCGTCCACGCGTACCCGGGGCAGGCCGTCCGGGACGTCCACCACGACCGCGTCGCCCGGCACCCCCAGGAGCGTCGCGGGGATCACCTCCTCCAGCGCCACCGGCCGGAGCTGCGGCCGCACGCTGTCGGTCTGCACCCGGCTCATGTCCAGGAGGTTGCCGATGAGCCGGTTCAGCCGGTCCGCCGACTCCTCGACGGTCTCCAGCAGCTCCGCCCGGTCCTCCTCGGAGAGCTGGATGTCCGTGGCCCGCAGGCTGGACACGCTCGCCTTGATGGACGTCAGGGGTGTGCGCAGGTCGTGCGAGACCGCCGCCAGCAGCGCGGTGCGTATGCGGTTGCCCGCCACCTGACCGCGCGCCTCGGCGGCGTCCCAGGCCAGCCGCTGGTGCTCCATGGCGATCCCCACGTGCGTGGCGAAGGCCTCCATCACGCCCCTGTCGGCCGCGGGCAGCACCCGGCCGCGCAGTGCCAGGGCCACGGTGTCGGAGACCGCCACCAGGGCGTCCGCCTCCTCGGGCGCCTCGCAGGCCGGCGCGCCCACGCTGTGCACCGGGTACCAGCGCCCGTCGTCCAGGCGCTCCAGCAGCGTCGCCGAGCGCTGCCCGAAGGTCTCCCGGATCCGTCGCAGCAGCGCCTGCAGCGGTTCGTTCCCGGAGAGCACGCTCGCCGCCAGGAGGGCGACGGCGTCCGCCTCGGCCCGGGCGCGCAGGGCCTGGGACGACCGCCGGGCGGCCATCTCGACCATGACCGCCACCAGGCCGCCCACCAGGATGAACGCCGTCATCGACAGGAAGTTGTCGAGCGACACCGAGGGCCGCCCGTGCAGCGGCGACAGCAGCACCGTGAGCAGGACCGCGCTCCACAGCGCCGAGGCCAGCGCGGGCCGCAGCCCGCCGACGGCCGCCGTGGCCACGGTGATCAGCAACAGGAACAGCGGGTCCGCGGCCGGTCCCACCTCGGAGAAGACCGGCAGGGCGAGCACCAGGGTGACCAGGGGAGGGGCCATCAGGGACAGCGACCACCCCCACAGCCTCCGGTGCTCGTTCAGGCCCCGGCCCGGTGCGGGCAGCGGCCAGCTCCCCCGGCCCACCTCCTCGTGCGTGACGATGTGCACGTCGATGTCACCGGACTCCCGGGCCACGATCGTGCCCACACCCGGGCCGAACACGTACTGCCAGGGCCGCCGGCGGGAGGAACCGAGGACGATCTGGGTGGCGTGGGCTCCGCGCGCGAACTCCAGCAGCGCCGAGGGCACGTCCGCCCCGACCACCTGGTGGTAGGTACCGCCGAGCTCCGCCAGCAGGTGCCGCTGCCGCAGCAGTTCTCCGGTGGGGCGCTCTCCGATCCCGCTCGGCGGCACCACGTGCACCGCCAGCAGGTGGCTCGGCTGGGGGCGGCCGCCGCGTGAGCGGGCCGCGACCCGGGCGGCGCGGCGGATCAGGGTCTCACCCTCCGGGCCCCCGGTGAGCGCCACCACGACCCGCTCCCGGGCCTCCCAGGTGTCGCGGATCTCGTGCTCGCCCAGGTAGTGGCTGAGCCCCTCCTCGACCCGGTCAGCGGTCCAGAGCAGGGCGAGTTCGCGCAGGGCCGCCAGGTTCCCCTCGCGGTAGTAGTCGGCCAGCGCGGCGTCCACCCGCTCGGCGGGGTGCAGGTCGCCGTGGGCCATCCGGCGGCGCAACTCCTGGGGTGTGGCGTCGACCAGCTCGATCTCGGCGGCGGCGCGCACCACCCGGTCGGGGACCGTGTACTCGGGCCGGACCCCGGTGATCTGGTGGACCACGTCGTAGAGGGAGTCCAGGTGGTGGATGCCCACGGTGGCCAGGACGTCGATCCCCGCCGACAGGAGTTCCTCCACGTCCTGCCAGCGGGTGGGGTTGGGGGAGCCGGGCTCGTTGGGCCGGGCGAGGTCGTCCACCAGGACCAGCCGGGGCGCGCGGGTGATCACGGCGGCGGTGTCCACCGCCCCCGTGGACAGGGGCGGGACGGTCTCCAGACCCTCCAACAGCGCGGAGGTCTGGGCGCGGCGGTGGGTGTGGACCGCGCCGACCACCACGTCGGTCCCGCGTTCGGCCCGGCGGCGTGCCTCGGCCAGCGCGTGGTGCGTGCTCCCCACCCCGGGGGCCGAACCCAGGTGGATACGGAGTGTTCCTTTCACGTGTCCCATTGTGGGTGCCCGGAGCCGCGAACGCCGTCGTTCGGATGTGATCCCGGCGACCCTGGGTGACCGAAAGAGGACGCGGGCAGATTCCTCACGTCCTGTGTCCGGTAGAACTTGAAGGGCCCGATTTCCACGGATCAGACCACGAGGTACCCCCATGGGACAGCCCCCGCCCCCGAACGGCCCGCAGGGCCCCTACCCCGGCCAGCAGCCCCAGGGGCCGCCGCACGGGTACGGGCAGCAGCCGCCCCAGGGTCCTCCCGGCCAGTTCCCCCCGCAGGGGATGCCCCCTCAGGGTCCGCCACCCGGGTACGGCCACGGGTACGGACAGCAGCCGCCCCAGGGTCCGCCCCCGGGTTTCGGTCAGCAACCTCCCCAGGGTCCTCCTGGCCAGTTCCCGCCGCCGGGGATGCCTCCCCAGGGCCCGCCGCCCGGCTACGGTCCGCCGGGCGCCCCCAGGAAGAGGACCGGTCTGATCGTCGGCGGCGCGATCGGCGCCGTGGTACTGGTCGCGGCCATCGGCGGCGTGGTGATCGCGCTCAACTCCAGCTCGGTGTACACCGCCATGCCGAACGACTGCGCCGAGGCCTTCGACAACGGCGTGCTGAGCCCCTTCTTCGACGGGGACGTCCCCTCGGCGTCCGGCGGCTTCGACCCTGAGGACCGGTCCATCGGAGAGTCGTTCGGCACCCTCTCGTGCTCGATCGAGTCCGACGGCGTCTACGTCGAGGTCGCCGCCGAGCTCATCGACCCCGACGACCCGGAGACCCAGCGGGACCTGGACGAGCTGTTCAGCGGGGACATGGTCAACGAGGAGCTGGGCGAGTCGTTCCCGCCCGGCGAGATCACGGAGAGGGAGGACTACGGCGTGACCTCCCAGGTGCTGTGGGACTTCGCCTCCATCGGCACCGAGAGCCTCGTGATGGCCTCGGTGGTCGAGGGCGGCGGCGACATGCTCAGCGCCTCGGGCTCCATGGGTGTCGGAGCCTTCCTCACGGACAACATCGCCGGCACCGTGGCCGTGGCCGGCGCCGGTGGCGATCGTGAGGTGCAGGACCTGTTCAACACCGTGGAGTCCGTCAGCGGTGACGTCTCCCGCCAGCTCACACGGTCGGCCGAGAAGTAGGCGCCCGCCCCGACCCCCGCACCGGGCGCGGGCCCGCTCGAAGCCCGCGCCCCGGTCGGTCTACGCCTCGGGAATGAGCTTGCCCGGGTTGAGCACACCCTCCGGGTCCAGTGCCGACTTCACCGCGCGCAGCACGTCGGTGCCCAGCGGACCCAGCTCGGCCGCCATCCACGGTCGGTGGTCGGTGCCCACGGCGTGGTGGTGGGTGATGGTGCCGCCGTTGGCCACGATCGCGTCCGAGGCCGCCCGCTTGGCGCGGTCCCACCGCGTGGCCGGGTCCTCGCCCGCCCCCGTGGCCACGGTGAAGTACAGCGAGGCGCCGGTGGCGTAGGTGTGCGAGACGTGGCACTGCACCACGGCCCCGCTCTCGTCGTCGTCCAGCGCGCCGGTCAGGGTACCCACCACGGCCGTGTACAGGGGCAGCAGGTCGCTCCAGGACGCGGCGGTCTCGAGGGTCTCGGCCAGGATCCCCGCCGACAGCAGGGTGTCGCGCAGGTACGGCGCGTGGAAGCGGGTCTCGCGCCAGTGCGCCACCGGGTCCGGCCCGAGCGGGGTGCCGCCCGCGGCCACCATGACCTCCCGGACCACGGCCGCGCGTGCCTCGACCTCGGCCTCGGTGCCCTCGAAGCCGAGCACGGCCTGGCAGCCCGGGACGGCCTCGCGCCCGCCCAGGGCCGCGTTCACGAAGGTCTCGGTCTCGTCGGACAGCCGCGCCATGGTCGGCCGGGTGTCCGACTGCGCGAGGGCGCGCAGCGCGTCCACCCCGGTGGCGTAGTCGGGGAAGGACCAGGCCTCGTCCAGGACCCGCTCCGGCCTCGGGCGGACCCGGACGGCCACCTCGGTGATGACGCCCAGTGTGCCCTCCGAGCCCACCAGCAGGCGGCGCAGGTCGGGTCCGGCGGCGGAGGCCGGGGGGCCGCCCGCGTCCAGGGTGCCGCGCGGGGTGGCGACCCGCAGGCCCACCACCATGTCCTCGAACCGTCCGTACCCGGCGGAGGCCTGCCCGCTGGAGCGTGTGGCGGCGTACCCGCCGATGGTCGCGTACTCGTAGCTCTGCGGCATGTGCCCGAGGGTGAGTCCGTGCTCGGCCAGCATCGCCTCGGCGTGCGGGGTGCGCACGCCCGCGCCGAGGACGGCGGTCAGGGACGTGGTGTCCAGGGAGACCAACCGGTTCAGGCGGCGCAGGTCGAGGGTGACGACCGCGCGGAAGCCGCCGTCGAGGGGGGAGACCCCGCCCACCACGCTGGTGCCCCCGCCGAAGGGCACCACGGCCACGCGTTCGGCCGAGCAGAGCGCCAGAACCCGCTCCACCTCCTCGTGGTCGGCCGGGTACAGCACGGCGTCGGTGGCGGTGGCGCGACCGGCCCGGCGGGCGAGGAGGTCGGGGGTGCTCTTGCCTCCCGCGTGGACGAGACGGGTGGCGTCGTCCGTGAGCACGTGCCCGGCGCCGAGGACGTCGGTGAGGGCCGCCAGCAACCGGCCGTCCAGGCGCGAGGGGGACAGCTCCACGTCCGACTCGGCGACCGGGGGCATGTCCGTGGTCCTGGTACGCAGCACCTGGGAGACCAGTTCCCGCAGTCCGGGGTCGAGCTCCTTGGCCTTGGCGGGGTCGCCCCAGGCGTACCAGCTCATGTCCGGAGCGGTGCGGGCGGTGTCAGTGAGGCTGACAACGTCGGGTTCAGTGCGAGCATCGTGGGTCATGCTCTACAGTTTTACACATGGCGTCAAAACGTAACGTAGAGGACGACATCCTCGACGCGGCGCGCGCATGCGTCGAGGCCTTCGGAGTCCGCCGCACCACCCTGACCGACGTGGCACGGCGCGCGGGGGTCAGCCGCCCCACCGTCTACCGGCGCTGGCCCGACGTGACCGCCCTGGTCGCCGACCTGCTCACCCGTGAGCTCCGACGGATCCTCGTCGCGGAGGAGGTCGGCTCCGGCGGGGCGGCGAGCATCCGCGCGCAGCTGGTCCGGCACGCCGCCAGGGTCGCCCGGGCGATGCTCGCCCACCCGCTGGTCACCCGCATCGTGGACACCGAACCCGAGCTCCTGGCCACCTACACCTTCCACCGCCTCGGCAGCAGCCACCGGGCCGCGCTCGAACTCCTCGAACCCGCCGTCGCGGAGGGACAGGCCGACGGCTCCGTGCGTGGCGGAGACCCCGCGGTGCTCGCACACCTGATCATGGTCACCGTGCAGAACACCGTCACCTCGCACCGCCTCCTCACCGACGTCCTCGACCACGACGGCCTGGTCGAGGAGCTCTCCACCCTGCTGGACGGCTACCTCCGGCCCTGAAGTACCGCCCCCGGCCCCTGCTCCCCGGCCACCCACTCTTCGGAAAGGACGCCATGATGCGTCAGCACGACCGGCCCGCATCCCTGAACGCCGCTCGGCGCGCCGCCGACCTCGCGGAACTGGAGGCACGCCCCGAGGTGGACGTCCTGGTGGTCGGCGGGGGAGTCACCGGCGCCGGAGTGGCCCTGGACGCCGCCGCGCGCGGTCTGTCCACGGTGCTCGTCGAACGCGAGGACCTGGCGTTCGGCACCAGCCGCTGGAGCTCCAAACTGGTCCACGGCGGGCTGCGCTACCTCGCCAAGGGGCAGGTCGGCATCGCCTACGAGAGCGCCCGCGAACGGGACGTCCTCATGCGCGTCACCGCCCCCCACCTGGTCCGGCCGATGCCCATGGTGGTGCCGGTCTTCCGGGAGTCCGGCCTGACCCGCTCCCTGTTCGTCCGTGCCGGGATGGGCATGGGCGACCTCCTGCGCGTGCTGTCCGGCACCCCCTCCACGGTGCTGCGCGCCCCGCGCCTCCTCACCGCCCGGCAGACCACCCGCCTGTTGCCCGGGGTACGGGCCGAGGGGCTGCTCGGCGGCATCCTGTCCTTCGACGGACAGCTCGTCGACGACGCCCGCCTGGTGGTGGGCATCGCCCGTACCGCCGCCCGCGAGGGCGCCCGGATCATCACGCGCTGCTCCGCCGAGAGCGTCAGCGCGGACGGGGTGGTCGTGCGCGACGAGACCACCGGCCGGATCATCCCGGTCCGGGCGCGCGCGGTGGTCAACGCGACCGGCGTGCACGCCGACGCCCTCGACCCCAGCGTCCGGCTGAGCCCCAGCCGGGGCACCCACCTGGTACTGGACGGGGCGAGCCTGGGCCACCCCACGGCCGCGCTCACCGTCCCTCTGGAGGGCAGCGTGAGCCGCTTCGTGTTCGCGCTTCCCCAGCCCGACGGCCGGGTCTTCGCCGGTCTCACCGACGAACCCGTGGACGGCCCCGCGGCCCGCGTCCCCGAGGTGCCCGAGGAGGACGTGGACTTCCTGCTCACCCAGTTCAACCGGGCCCTGGAGACCCGGCTGACCCGGGCGGACGTCCTCGGTTCCTTCGCGGGGCTGCGCCCGCTGCTCCAGGGGGACGGCTCCAGCGCGAACCTCTCCCGCGAGCACTCCGTCTCGGTCGCGCCCAACGGGACGGTGACCGTGGTGGGCGGCAAACTCACCACCTACCGCGCGATGGCGGAGGAGACCGTGGACACGCTCGTGGCCGCGCACCGCCTCCCCGCCGGGCCCTGCCGCACCCGCACGATCCCGCTCGTGGGCGCCGCCTCCCACGAGGAGCTCGACGGACTGGACGCACCGCGCCACCTGGTGGCCCGGTACGGGACCGAGGCGCTCGACGTGGTCGCGGAGGCCGGGGGAGACCCGGCCGCCCTGACACCGGTCGTGCGGGGCATCACCCCCGCCGAGCTCCGTTTCGGTGTCCGGCACGAGGGGGCGCTGGACGTCGCGGACCTGCTGGAACGCCGGAGCAGGCTGGCTCTGGTCGACGCCGAGCGGGAGCGCGCCGAGGACGCGGCCAAGGAGGCCCTGGCCCGGGACGAGTGACGGGAGGGGGACGGATGCGGTGAATTCGGGAACTCACCACACCGGACTCCCCTGTTCCGCGACGATGTGATCGCGTAAGGTCATACCGGTTCGAGCCCTCCCTCCCCCCTCGGACACTCCCGCAGCCGCCCCCGTTCCGGCGCGCCCGTCCACTGAGCCGCCCCGCCGAAGGAGTCAGTCATGCCCACGCTCGTTGCCGTGCCCACCCTCACCAAGAACGAGGAAGGTGTTCTCGCGAGGGTCCCGGACGAGTACCGGCACTACTTCAACGGCCGTGTCCCGGTCCCGTTCACCAAGCGCCGCTGGGAGTTCCCGGGTGAGCCCGTGAGCGTGCCGATGGTGCGCGCCTTCCTGGACACCTGCGCGGCCGGACGGGACTCCGACTACCGGTACGTCCTCACCCTGCTCGGCGCCGAGCTCGCCACCAACGCGATCCGGCACAGCAGGTCGGGGGAGCCGGGCCAGAGCTTCGTGATCCGCGTGGACCGGGGGCCGAACGGGCTGACGGTCACCTGCCGGGACAACGGGACCCCCCTCAACGCGCTGAGAGACGAGGGGGGTCAGCTGTTCGCCTCGCCCCCCGAGGACCGACTCACCGCCGAGGACGGGCGGGGACTGGCGCTGATCGACAGCTTCGCCACCACGTGGGGGGACAACGGACATCCCAGCATCCGCAAGGTGTGGTTCCACCTGGCCTACGACATGACCGGGAGCTCCTGGCCCGCCGCCTGACCTGGAGCGGAGGGGGCCCTGGTCTTGTCAGTCCGGGTGACCCGTGCCACTATCTCCTCCTTGTAGGCAGCTTTGTGGCGCAGGTCACGCGGCCGCCCCCACCACCCGTGCCGCCCCCGCGGCCCTCCCCCAAGGTGCCCCCATGGACTCCGCCCTCACGACGGTCGGCCTGCCGGTCGCCCTCGGCGTCATCATGCTCGGACTGGGACTGTCACTGACCGTCCGCGACTTCACCCGGCTGCTCGCCATGCCCTGGACCATCGTCCTGGTCCTGGGCTGCCAGATCGTCCTGCTGCCCCTCTTCTGCTTCGGCCTCGTCCTGCTGTTCGTCACCCGCTTCGACCTCTCGCCGCTGCTGGCGGTAGGCATGATGATGATGGCCGCGTCCCCCGGCGGCACCACCGCGAGCCTGTACAGCTACCTGTTCAAGGGCAACGTCGCGCTCAACATCTCGCTGACCGCGATCAACTCGCTCACCGCCATGGTCACCCTGCCGCTGGTCACCGGCTTCTCCCTCGGCTACTTCACCGAGGGCGGGACCATCGGCCTCCAGACCGACAAGATGGTCCAGGTCTTCGCGGTCATCCTCGTCCCCGTCGCCCTCGGCATGCTCGTCCGAGCGAAGCTGACCTCCTTCGCGGAGCGCATGGAGAAGCCCGTCAAGCTCGGCTCCGTCCTCGTGCTGGTCGCCGTCATCGTGGGTGCCATCGCCGCCGAGTGGGCCAACCTGCCGGAGTACATCGTCTCGGTCGGCCTGATGGTCCTGGTCTTCAACGTGGTGAGTCTCGTCATCGGCTACTGGGCGCCGCGCCTGGTCGGTACCGAGCGACCCGAGGCCGTCGCCTCCTGCATGGAGATCGGCCTGCACAACACCACGCTGTCGCTCACCATCGCCGTCACCGTCCTCAACAGCACCGAGATCGCCATCCCCTCGGCGGTCTACGGTGTGCTGATGTTCTTCACCGCGGCGGCGGCGGGCGCCCTGCTGAACCGGCGCGGCGCCCGGGAGGACCGGGCGGCCCGGGCCGCCTGACCCGGGCGGACGCGCGGACCGGGGTCCGGCCCCGGCCTCAGGCGCGGTGGCTCAGGTAGGCCAGGACCGCGCGCACCCTGCGGTGGCCGCTGTCCGTGGGGGCCAGGTCCAGCTTCTGGAAGATGTTGCCGATGTGCTTGTGGACCGCGTTGGTGGTGACGACCAGCCGCGCGGCGATCTCACCGTTGTCGTGCCCCTCGGCCATGAGCGCGAGCACCTCGCGCTCCCGCGCGGTCAGGGTCTCCAACGGGTCCCGCCGACGCGAGGTCAGCAGCTGCTGCACCACCGACGGGTCCATCACGGTGCCGCCCCCGGCGACCCGGTCCAGCGCCTCCACGAACTCGCTCACCCGGCCCACCCGGTCCTTGAGCAGGTAGCCCACCCCGCCCTGGCCGTCGGAGAGCAGCTCGCCCGCGTAGTCGCGCTCGACGTACTGGGACAGCACCAGGACCGGCAGCCCGGGGTGGGCGCTCCGCGCGGCGATGGCCGCGTGGATGCCCTCGTCGCGGAAGCTCGGCGGCAGCCGCACGTCCACCAGGGCGAGGTCGGGCCGGTGCTCGTCGACGGCCGCCGCGAAGGCGGGCACGTCCACGGCCACGGCCGCCACCTCGTGCCCCCGGGTGGACAGCAGCAGCTTGAGGCCCTCGGACAACAGCACGTTGTCCTCCGCGATCACGATCCGCACGGCAGCTCCACCCTGATCGTCGTCGGTCCCCCCGAGGGACTGTGCACGGTCACGTTCCCGTCCAGCGCGGCGGCCCTGCGGCGCAGCCCCCGGACCCCGCTCCCGGCGGACTCGTCCACGCCGCCGTGCCCGTCGTCGGACACCTCGACCGTCAGGAGGTCGTCCTCACGGGTCAGCCGGACGGAGATCGCCTCCGCGCCGCTGTGCCGGACCGCGTTGGTGACGGACTCGGTGACCGCGTAGTAGGCGGCGGTCTCCACCGCCACCGGCAGCGTGCCAGGGTCGGCCACGTCCAGCCGTACCGGCAGGGTGGTCCGCCCGGCGAGCGCGGTGA
Source organism: Nocardiopsis sp. NPDC058789 (assembly GCF_042745575.1). Classification (NCBI taxonomy): domain Bacteria; kingdom Bacillati; phylum Actinomycetota; class Actinomycetes; order Streptosporangiales; family Nocardiopsidaceae; genus Nocardiopsis; species Nocardiopsis sp. NPDC058789. The sequence continues at coordinate 84,452 of NZ_JBHYOW010000009.1, read as the reverse complement.
GCGCGCCGGGCAGGCCCCGGTCCGCGAGGATCGGGGGGTAGATGCCCCGGATGACGTCGCGCAGCTCCGTCATCGCCTCCTCGGTCCCGGTGTGCGCCTGTTCGAGGAGGGCGGCGACTGTCGGGTCGGAGGCGGACTCCTTGGCCACGCCCAGCTGCATGGCGATCGCCACCAGGCGGGCCTGGGTGCCGTCGTGCAGGTCGCGCTCGATCCGTCTCAGCTCGGCCCCGTGCGCGTCCACCACCCCGGCGCGCGTGCGCTGGAGCTCGTCCACGCGGTGCGCGAGCACCTCCTGCTCGGAGGGGGCCAGGGACCGGACGCACATCCGGGCGTGCGCGTCGCACATCGGGACCATCGCCCATCGCAGGATCGCGAGGCCGACCGCGCACTGGACCACGGCGGAGACCACGGCGGCACCCCAGCCGTCCACCGGAAACCCGAGCTGTTCCGGCCGGAACTCGGCCGGGTACGCCCACCACAGCAGTGAGTCGACGGTGTTGACCAGCATGCCGGGGCCGATCAGGGCCAGACAGCCGAGGAGGATGCTCACCACCGAGAACAGCGGCATCCACAGGAGCACCCGGTAGGTGGCGGGTGCGCCCACCAGCGCGCGGAAGCCACGGTCGGGCGGGTACGGGAGGTCGGGGACGTCCACCCCGAGCCACCGCGCGGCGCGCCGCCGGTTCCAGTCCGCCCAACGCGTCACCAGCCGCACCCACCGGGACGCCAGGTAGGTACCGACCCCGCTGAACGGAAGCGCCAGCGCCACGACCAGGGTCAGGGGCGCCATCACGAGGGTGAGCATCCCAAAGACCAGCGCCGCCAGCAGGCGGCCGCACGCCCGTAACGGCCGATCCCACACCTTCCGCATTCCGTTCTCCTCAGCCGAGTGTCCGTGACGGCGCCGATCGCCGTCACGGACCAGTCTGGGCCAACGGGAGACCGGGGGCACTACAGCTGGCTACCGGAACCGGCCACGCCCCGCCGCGCGCGCCGCCGTCCGGCTACCGTGAGGGGCCGTTCCGCACCCTGCACAGGAAGGCCGCACCCGTTCGTGAGCCTCACTCGCCACTGGACCGCCTTGGGCGGGACCGGAGGGGCCACAGGCCCGAGATACGCCGTGGACGTCGCCGTCGCCCTGGCGTACGTGTTCGTGGACCCCTCCACCTGGTGGCGGTTGACATCGCCGGACCGTTTGGGCGCCGACCCGTGGGAAGGGGTCGCGCTGGTGTTGCTCCTCGTGATCCCGGCGGGGATGGTGCTGCGCTGGAAGTACCCGGCGGGTGCGTTCGCCACGGTTCTCGCCGCCAGCGTCCTCACACTGCTCGGCGGCTGGGGTGCCGCCCCGCCCCTGGCCGCCGCCTGGACCCTGTACCCCCTGGCCCTGACCTGGCGGGGGAGCGCGTCGCTTCCACGGCCGACCCTCCTCGCCCTCGCCCTTGGTGCGCCGTGCGCCGTGCTGGTCGGCGCGACGCTCTGGGTCCCCGAGCGGATGTACGCACCGATCGCCGACATCTCTCCCCTCGTCCTGCTCTTCCCGATCGCGTTCCTGGCCCCGTTCGGATTGTCGTGGTTGCTGGGACGGGTGGTACGTGAACGCCACCTGAGGGAGCTCCGCGACGCCGAGCACTCCGTCGCACGCATCCAGAACGAGGAACGACTACGCGTGGCCCGCGAGGTCCACGACATCGTCTCGCACACCCTGGGAGTGATCGGCATGCGCGCCGGTGTGGTCCTGCACGTGCACCGGGACGATCCACGCGCGCTGGCGGGGGCCCTCGCCGAGATCGAGAGAACCAGCCGTGTCTCCAGCGACGAACTCCGCCTCGTCCTCGGGGTGCTGCGCCAGGGGGAGACCGCGCCCAGGGCACCAGGGCCCGGACTGGCCGAGCTGCCTTCGTTGGTGGAGACCGCGCGCGCCGCCGGCGTGGAATGCTCACTGCACACCCACGGAACCGAGGGGCTGCCCGCGACCGTGGCCGCCGCCGTGCACCGTGTCGTCCAGGAGTCCCTCACCAACGTTGTTCGGCACGCACCCGGATCGACCTGCACGGTCACGGTCACCGCCGACGACGGGGCCGTGGAGGTGAGGGTCCTCGACACCGGCCGGGCCGGGAACCCGGGCGGGCACGAGCCGACCTCGACCGCGGAGCTTCCCGGCAGTGGGACTGGTCTGATCGGCATGCGCGAACGCGTGTCACTGCACGGGGGCTCCCTGCGCACCGGCCCCCTCCCCGGTGGCGGTCACAGGGTCCACGCGCGGTTCCCCTTGGCCCTGGGCTCCACGAAGACCCCGACGCCCGACTCTCACCCCACGGAAGGGCAACGATGACCCACACACGGAGCGACCCCGTCCGCGTGCTCATCGCCGACGACCAGGAACTGCTGCGCGGCTCCCTGCGCATGCTCGTCGACCACGCCCCCGACATGACCGTGGTGGCCGAGGCCCGCACCGGTCAGGAAGCCCTCGACCTCGTCGCGAGCACCGCACCCGACCTCGTGCTCATGGACGTGCGCATGCCCGACCTCGACGGACTCACGGCCACCCGCCACATCTGCGCGAACTCCGACACCACGCGCGTCATCGTCCTTACCATGTTCGACCTCGACGAGTACGTGTACGAGGCGCTGCGGGCCGGTGCCAGCGGCTTCCTTTTGAAGAACACCCGCCCCGAGGAGCTGCTGCGCGCCCTGCGCCTGGTCGCGGACGGGCAGGCACTGCTCGCTCCGGAGATCACCGGGCGCCTCATCGCCCACGTCGTCCGCTCGGAGCGTCCTCTCTCCGACGCCGCCCCCTGGCGGCTGGACGCCGCCGGTCTGACGCCGCGCGAGCGCGAGGTCGTCACCCTGATCGGCCGGGGGCGCTCCAACACCGAGATCGCCGCCGACCTGACCCTCAGCCACGCCACCGTCAAGACCTATGTGAGCCGCCTCCTCAGCAAACTCGACGCCCGCGACCGCGCCCAACTGGTCGTCTTCGCCTACGAGAGCGGCCTCGTGCGAGTCGGCTGACCCCTCAGTCACGTTCGGTGGCGATCCGTGTGTCCCCCAGGGTTGACGTTCCGAATGTCCACCACGGGCCGATGTGCCGAACCACCCGTGCGGACGACCATGGGGGCCATGATCGAGATACGCGGACTCACCAGGCGCTACGGTGCCCACACGGCAGTGGACGGCCTGACCTTCACCGCCGCCCCCGGTCAGGTCACCGGATTCCTGGGCCCCAACGGGGCTGGCAAGTCCACCACCCTGCGCATGCTGTTGGGTCTGGACCGGATCGACGCCGGAACCGCGACCGTCACCGGGGTCCCCTACACCTCGCTGCGCCGGCCGGGCAGGGTCGTCGGAGCCCAGCTCGACTTCGGGGGCGCTCACCCCTCACACACCGCCCGCGCCCATCTGGCGTGGATCGCCCGCGCGAACGGCCTTCCGCTGCGTCGTGTGGACGAGGTGCTGCGCCGGGTCGACCTGGAACGGGTCGCCCGCGCTCGGGTGCGCACCTTCTCCCTGGGCATGGGACAGCGGCTCAACCTCGCCGCCGCCCTGCTCGGTGACCCACAGGTGGTGATCATGGACGAGCCGGTCAACGGGCTCGACCCGGCGGGCATCCGGTGGATGCGATCCTTCACCCGGGAACTGGCCGAGGAGGGACGCACCGTGCTGCTGTCCAGCCATCTCATGGACGAGATCGCCCGGATCGCCGACCATCTGGTGGTGATCGACCGGGGGAGGCTGGTCGCGTGCGGCGGGCCGGACGAGCTGACCGTCGGTCACGACTCCCTGGAGGACGCGTTCTTCGCGCTCACCTCCATGACAAAGGAGGGCGAGTTCTGATGCTGCTCGACGTGCGCTCGGAGGGGCGCAAGCTGGGCACCCTGCCCGTGGTGCGGTTGTCGATGGTGGCGACCTTCGTGATCACCGTGGGGCTCGCCGCCCTGGCGAGCTGGACCATCGCCGGCCACCTGGACGACGACCCCGCACGAAACGGTCTGCACGTGACACCGGAGGGGGAGGGCTTCCAGGCCGTGTACTTCGGCCAGGCCGGGATGGTGGTGCTGGGGGTTCTGGCCGTCAGCGGCGAGTTCGTCGGCGGGCAGGTACGCACGTCGCTGCTGGCCGTGCCCGGGCGGCTCCGCTTCCTGGCCGCCAAGGCCGCCGTGGTGGCGCTCCTCGCGGTCCTGGTCGCGCTGGTCACCGTGCCCTCCGCCTTCATGGCGGCCCAGCTCGGCCTGGGAGACCACGGACTGCCGTTCTCGGACGTGCTCGACGGTGCGATCCTCGTGCCCATGGCCGGTGCCGTCCTGTACTGGGTGCTGCTTGCCCTGCTGGCCGCTGGCTGCACGGTGCTGGCACGGAGCGCGGTGGCCCCGCTGGCGATCCTGGTGGCTCTGGTGCTGGCGTTGTCGCAGTTCCTGTCCATGGTCACCGACCTGGCCGACCTCCTTCCAGACCGGGCCGGTGCACTGATGTACATGGAGGCCTCGGAGGACACCTTCGGACTGGGCGCGGTCCAGGGCGGTTTGGTGATGGTGACCTGGGTGGTGGCCGTGTGGCTGGTGGCCGCGGTGCGCTTCGTTCGAAGGGACGCCTGAACACCGGGGCTCCACCCGAGAATCGGGAGGGCGCGTGTGGACGGCGCGCGTCCTCCCGGGGCCGGGGCGGCGGGGCCGTCCCGGCCCCTTCGCGTCAGTCGTCGTCTCCGTCGTCGCCGGTGAGGGCGTCCACGGCCACGGCGACCGCGATCACCAGGGCGGGGTCCCCGGCGAGGTCGCGCCGGTGGGTGTTGACGTCCACCGCGTAGGTGTCACGCATCCGGAACCACTTGCGGGACACGACCGCGACGGTGCCCTCCTTGTCGCTGATCGAGTACTCCTTGTCGAAGAAGCTCCCGACCACCTCCCAGTCGTCGCCGCCCTTGACCTCGACGTTGAGCTTGTCCCGGACGGGGTTGAAGAGCCGCTTGCGCACGGTGGCGACGGTCGAGCCGTCGTGCTCCACGCGCATCTGGTCACGGACCTTGAAGAGCTTCTTGCGGATCACCATGAGGACCTCGCCCTTGGGGTCCTTGAGCTCGAAGGTGGTGCGCAGTCTCAGGGCCTTGCCGTCCACCCAGAACACCTTGGTGCCCTGTTCGTCGGTCACCCAGAAGTCGTCGCCGATGTCGAACACGCGTTCACGTACCAGAAACTTCATGCCCCGACGGTAGGGCATCCGCGTCGGAGGGCCGGTACCCGGTCGGGGCGTGAGGGCGGCCGGGCCCGGTGCGAGCTCCCGCAGGGCCTCCACGAGCGGGGCGAGTCCGGGGGTGCGGGCGGCGTCGCCCGGCGCCCGGAGCAGGGGAGGCGCGCTCGGTGGCCCTGGGAGGGCGTGCCCGCGGTGTCAGCGCCGTGTCCCCTGGCGCTGGGACAACCAGATCGCCAGGACCACCAGCACGCAACCGCCCAACTGGACGGGCGTGACCCGCTCGCCCAGGAAGACCGCGCTCATGGCCACCGCGAGCACCGGCGGGAGCACCAGGATCGCCGCCCCGGTGCTCGCGGTCAGCCGAGGCAGGGCCGAGCCCACGAGCAGCCAGGTCAGCACCTGACCGGTCAGCGCCAGCAGCGACAGCCACAGCCAGGCCATGGCGTCCAACGAGGCCAGGTCGATCCCGCTCCACAGCGCGCCCAGCACACCGGCGGCGAGCGCGGCGGAGGCGGTGGAGACGCACACCGGGGTCACCGTGTGCCCCTGCCCGCCGCCGAGCCGGGACAGGAAGAGATAGCCCGCGTAGGTCACCCCGGCGGCGCAGCCGTAGAGCAGGCCGAGCCACGGGTCACCGCCGGAGGCGGCGCCGTCCGTGCCCGGACCGACCACCCCCGCCGTGAGGGCCACTCCGGTCAGCATCACCGGGACCGCGAGCAGGAACCGCAGCGGGGCGCGGTCGCCCAGGAACACCCACGCCAACAGCGGGAAGACCACCACCTGGATGTTGAGGAGCACGGTCGCCATCCCCGCGCCCACGTGCTGGATGCTCGCCACCCAGAACACGTAGTCCACGCCCAGCAGCAGCCCCGCCACCAGGTCCATCCCCACGAGCCGGAGCGCTCGGGGCCCCACCCGGCGGATCTCCGTCAGGGCCATCGGGACCAGCACGAACAGCGCCAGCGCGCACCGCAGGAAGGCCGCCGTCCCGGTGTTGGCGCCGGACAGCTTCACGAACACCCCCGTGGCGGAGGTGGTGGCCGACCCCACGACGGCCAGGACCACGGGGTTGGCCCGGTCCAGCACCGACCCCTGCCCCGTCCGCCTCGTGTCCGTTCCCGCCACTCGCCCCGCGCCCCCTCCGTCGCTGCCGACCCGCCACGCGCGAGTCACAGATCCAGGGTGGCGTCTCCGACCCTGAAACAAAAGCGATGATTTGTCGCTGGTAGTCGGTAGTGTTGCTTCCGTGTTCAGCATGGAACGACTCAGGGCGCTGGCCGCCGTGCGCACCCACGGCTCCATCGCGCGCGCCGCACGGGTCCTCCACGTGACGCCGTCGGGCATGTCCCAGCAGCTCGCCAAACTGGAGCGGGAGGCCGGGCAGCGCCTGCTCGAACCCGAGGGGCGCACGGTACGGCTCACCCACGCGGGCCGTGTCCTGGCCGCGCACGCCGACCGGGTGCTGGCCCAGCTCAGCGAGGCCCAGACCGACCTCGCCGCCCTCGACCGGCAGATCCTCGGACCGCTGCGCCTGGGCGGCGTGGGCAGCGCCGTGCGCAACCTGCTCCCCGGAGCGCTGTCCGCCCTGCTCACCGAACACCCCCGGCTGGTCCCCACGGTCCGCGACGGCGAGGTGGTCTCCCTGATCCCCCCGCTCCTGCGCGGGGAACTGGACCTGGTCCTGGCCGAGAGCTGGTCCAGCCGCCCGGTCGCGCTGCCCGCCGGGGTCCGTACGGTGGAACTCCTGGAGGAACGCGTCTGCCTGGCCCTGCCGAGGGGGCACCCCCTCGCGGACCCGCCCCCCGTCGACCTCGCGTCACTGGCCGCCCCGGGCGGCCTGCCCTGGGCCAGCTGCCCGGCGGGCACCGAGCCCTACGAGGCGATCCTCCAGGCACTGCGCTCCCGGGGCGTCGAACCCGACATCAGGTACACGCTCGCCGAGATCCCCTCCCAGCTGGAACTGGTGGCCTCCGGTCTGGCCATGGCACTCGTCCCTGACCTCGGCCGACGCACCGCACCCGAGGGTGTGCTGTTCCTGCCCACCGACCCGCCCCTGCGCAGGACGATCAACGCGGTGTGGCGGGCCGACGCCGAGACCCCGGCGATCCGCGCCTGCGTCACCGCGCTCACCGAACACACGGCCCCACCCGGCACCGAACCGAACACTCGAGGAGTCACGTGAACACTTCCTGGCACACCCGGCCCATGGCCGCCTTCGACGTCGAGACCACGGGCCTGGACGTCGAGGGCGACAGGATCGTCACCGCCGCCCTGTGGCGCATCGACCCCGGCAACCGGACCAAGGACGTCACCACCTGGCTGGCCGACCCCGGGATCGAGATCCCGCAGGAGGCCACCGAGATCCACGGCATCACCACCGAACAGGCCCGTGCGGAGGGGCGACCCGCCGCCGAGGTGGTCACCGAGATCGCCGCAGCCCTGGAGGCGGTCATCGCGGAGGGTTTGCCCGTGGTGGTCTACAACGCGCCCTACGACTTCACCCTCCTCGACCGCGAGCTCGCGCTCCACCGCCCGGGCCGTCCCCTGGCCGACCAACCCCTGGTGGTGGACCCCCTGGTCCTGGACAAGGAGGTGGACACCTTCCGCCGTGGCTCGCGCAAGCTGGTCGACGTCTGCGCCCACTACGAGGTGCCGCTCGCCCAGGAGGAGGCGCACGGGGCCGCCGCCGACGCCCTGGCCGCCGCCCGCCTCGCCTGGAAGATCGCGGCCCAGCACCCCGAGATCGCGGCGCTGACCGCCGAGGAGCTGCACGCCGCCCAGATCACGTGGAAGTCGGAGCAGTCCGCCAGCTTCCAGGAGTACCTGCGCCGCCGGAACCCCGAAGCGGTGGTGGACGGCTCCTGGCCACTGATCCCCGCCTGAGCCCGCCGTCCCGACCCCGCGCACCGAAAAGACCGGCGGGACAGTGTCTCCGCCGGTCTTCCTCGCTGTGTCCCCTGCGGGACACGTGGCAGATGGGAACGCGCGGCTGGTCATGGAGGAGACCGCGGAGCCGCCCGAGCGTGGGCGCGGAGTGCGTGCCGCGGAGAGGGGGCGGTGAGGAGTGATGGCCGCCCGCTGGTCGAGCTGATCGGGGCGTATGAGCTGCTGATACGAGTGTTCCGCGCGGTGGCCCGGAGCGTACGAAGTATGCCCGCAGTCGATGAGTAGCTCCTCCTCGACACGGGGGTCGAGGAGCACGTGGGCTCGGACCCGGAGGACGAAGGCGGGTTGCCGGGGCGCCTCCATGTCGTTCCCGAGCTGGACGCTCATACCGGGAGTGAGACCTCGGATGCTGTGGATGAGCGACAGACAGTTACTTTCTCCGGCGTCCAGGTGGAGGTGGGCTCTGGAGAACCCAAGGGCGGATGGGCGTTGCCGACGGAAGAGCTGATCGCGGTGCCCTTCGGCCACAAGGAACGCTGGGGGCGGTGCACCCGGAGATCCCCCGGCCCGTCTGACATGGTGGCTTTCTCTCCGTGGAGATCCCTTGGGCGTCATGAAAGGGTGATGGGGCTGGAGTCCTTCGATTCGTGGGGGCGGAGCGGTGGCGTTCTACTCGCACATGTTCGAGTTCGCGCTGTGCGACGGCGAACCCGAGTGGTGTGCGGTCCTGTCACCGCAAACTGATGTTGCGGGAAGATAACGCTTGGCGTTGTTGTAGGTCATTTGCTGTGAGCCCCGCAGACGCGGGGATGGACCGGGCGGGCTCATGGCCGCGTGGGCGGCGATCAAGTGAGCCCCGCAGACGCGGGGATGGACCGCCCAGCTCCGCGCGGACGGGCTGTCCATCGCGGTGAGCCCCGCAGACGCGGGGATGGACCTGCCTGGTGGACGGGGTCCTGGACGCGGCGCTAGTGAGCCCCGCAGACGCGGGGATGGACCAGTGTCCGAGGCCGTTGGGCAGATGGACGTGGAGTGAGCCCCGCAGACGCGGGGATGGACCGGCCGAGCACTCCCGGACGTGGCTGGAGTACGTGTGAGCCCCGCAGACGCGGGGATGGACCGAGGTGCTGATGGGCCGCTACGGGCTGGCCCGTGTGAGCCCCGCAGACGCGGGGATGGACCGTGGGAGAGCGGGCCGGGCAGGGACCCGTGGCCGTGAGCCCCGCAGACGCGGGGATGGACCGCTCGGCGGCGGGGACGTGGTGCCGTCCATCCGTGAGCCCCGCAGACGCGGGGATGGACCGCTCGGCGGCGGGGACGTGGTGCCGTCCATCCGTGAGCCCCGCAGACGCGGGGATGGACCGTGATCAGCAACGATGTCGACGTTCCCGAGGCGGTGAGCCCCGCAGACGCGGGGATGGACCGCCGCCACCCCCACCCCGAGCGCCCCCAGCAGGGTGAGCCCCGCAGACGCGGGGGATGGACCGCCGGTGTGAGCCGTGTGGGCCGGTCACCTCCAGTGAGCCCCGCAGACGCGGGGATGGACCGCACGGCCGTAGCGGAGGCCTTCGACCGGAAGCGTGAGCCCCGCAGACGCGGGGATGGACCGGAACCCGCACCGACGCCAACGAGGGGGCGGGGGTGAGCCCCGCAGACGCGGGGATGGACCGGAGCGGACCTCATGCCCGAGATTCAGCAGCCGGTGAGCCCCGCAGACGCGGAGGGGTGCTCATCAATCCCACGTACACCGGCTACATCCGGCCGAGGAGCTGAGGACCCTCCGAGCCCGACCCCCCGCCCGCATCGTCCCCGGGTTGCTGGACGAGATCCCGATCGGGGCGGTGGAGCTGGAGGAGGTTCCCGAGGAGGCGCTGCGACGTCTCTTCGAGGCGTTCCGGCTGGAGGTCGTTCACGACAAGCGGTCCAACCGCGCACACATCCGGGTCACCCTCGCGGGGAGGCCTTGGAAAGGTCCGTTCAGGCGGCCAGACAGGTCGCCGACGCCGGAGAAGGATCAGAAACGAAAAGATGGGAACCCTCAAAAGAGTGTTCCCATCTGCTAGGTGCCCCCTGGAGGATTCGAACCTCCGCACCCGGCTCCGGAGGCCGGTGCTCTATCCCCTGAGCTAAGGGGGCGCTGCTGCGAGAACAACTGTAGCAGGGGTTCCGGGAGGGTTGACCACCCGAGCGCCGGACCCGCCTCCGACCCCCCTCAGATACTGGATTCCAGTGGTGCGGCCACACTCGGCGGCGGTAGTGTCACGGGCGTGAACGCCCTTCCCGCACGGGTTCTCGTCGTCGAGGACGACGAGGTCATCCGCGAACTCATCCGCCTCAACCTCGAACTGGAGGGGTTCGAGGTGTTCACCGCCATGGACGGTCAGGACTGTCTGGACCGGGTCGGCCACGTCGACCCCGACGTCATCACCATGGACGTGATGATGCCCCGCCTCGACGGCTGGTCCACGGTCGAACGCCTGCGATCCGACGGCTTCGCGCGCCGCATCGTCATGGTGACCGCCCGCGCGCAGGCGGACGACCGCAGGCGCGGGGAGCGGATCGGCGTGGACGACTACCTGACCAAGCCCTTCGACCCCGACGAGCTGGTCGACCTGATCCGGGCGCTCCTCGGGGAGGGCGACGGCGGGATCGGGGGCGCGGCGTGACCCCCCGGAAGCTGGAGACCCTCGTCCGCAGGGCCGCCCTGGCCGCCTTCGGACTCGCTGACGCCGACGTCCCCTTCGTGTGGCCGCGCGCCGACCACGCGGACGACGGCGCCGACGCCGCGATCGCCCTGGCGCCCCGCCTGGTCGGCCGGGTCCGCGACGAACTCCCCCGGGGACGGGAGGACTCCCACCGGCTCATGGTGTCCGGACGCATCGTCGCGCGGATCGAGGACATGGCCGACGAGGGCGAGCCCGACGCCGGGTTCGCGCGCGTGCACGCGGACCAGCGCGGCTTCGCCAACTTCACCTTCACCTGCGAACAGCGCCAGAGCCTCCTCCACGCGGCGGCGGACGGCCCCGCCTACCTCACCGGCCGGGCCTGGACCGGGACGGGGGAGTGGCCCCGCTCCGACCTGCACGAGGCCGGACCCCTCGCCCAGGCCCGCCGCTACGCCCGCGCCGACGCCCGGGCCCGCATCGCCATGGCCGTCGGCGGGAACCCCCCGCCCGGCCCCGAGGGCGAGGTCTCCTGGCGCGACCGCTACCTGGACACCGACCAGTCGACGCTCTTCACGGCCTCGGGTCGCGCGCTCGGCCGGATCGGTGAGGCCAGCGCCCGCGTGGCCTTCTGCCGGTCGGTCCCCGAACGCCCCCGGGAGAACGAGACCACCGGCCGCGACCTGCCGGTGCTGCCCTCGGCGGAGAACGCCGGTTCCTGGGCCCGGCTCACCGACGCCAACCCCGCCTTCCGGCTCCGCTACGCCCACGCGCACGCGCTCAGCAGCACGCGCTGGGCGGAGGAACAGCGGGCCGCCACCGGAGGGGTTCCCCCGCGCACGCGCTGCCACCACGCACACGGTGCCCGGGTGCGCGGACTCCTCTTCGACGGCCCCAGCGTCCTGGACACCGCGGCCCGCCGAGAGGAACCCCATATCCTGGTGAGATACCTGGAGGCGCTGACCAGTGCCTACGATGAGTGGCGGACCGGTTCCACCGCCGGGGCCGAACCGGACGCGGAGCCGGAACCGACCTGGGCCGCGCTCGATCCCGCGCTGCCCGCCGCCGTCGCCGGTGTGGTCGGCACCGGACTCTTCCTGCTCGGGGTGTCAGCGCCCACAAGGCTGTAGACACCCGAGGCGGACCCCGGTGGGGCCAGCCCAACCCCTGTGTTCCGATCGGCTTGGTGGACAATGAGTGGAGCGACCGCTCCGGCCCCCCGCGCCGCACCGAACACAGCACAGCCAAGACGCACCGCAGTCCCAGCCGAAAGACCCTCATGAGCCGCTACGCCCACCCCGCCGGATCCCGCCACGCGGAGGTCCTGCCGGAGGACAACCCGCCGCTGCCGCCGGAGGACCTCAACGCCCTCAACCCGCGGATCTGGCCCGCCACGGCGCACCGCTCGGACGGTGAACTCACCGTCGGCGGCGTCGGTGTGCGCGCGCTCGCGGCCGAGTACGGCACCCCGCTCTTCGTCATGGACGAGGCGGACTTCCGGGCCCGTGCCCGCGCCTACTCCACGGCCTTCGCGGACGCCGACGTCTACTACGCGGGCAAGGCCCTGCTGAACAAGGCGGTCGCCCGCTGGGTGGTCGAGGAGGGGCTCAAGCTCGACGTCTGCTCCGGAGGGGAGCTGGCCGTGGCCCTGGCCGCGGGGGTCCCCACCGACCGCGTCGCCATGCACGGCAACAACAAGTCGGTCTCCGAGCTCCGCCGCGCCGTGGAGGCCGGAGTCGGCCGGATCATCCTGGACTCCCTCGACGAGATCGACCGTCTGGAGGCGGTGGCCGCCGAGTCCGGCGCGCACCCCCGGGTGCTCATCCGCGTCACCACCGGCGTGGAGGCCCACACCCACGAGTTCGTCGCCACCGCGCACGACGACCAGAAGTTCGGCTTCGCGCTGAGCACCGGCGCCGCCGCCGAGGCGGTCCGCCGCGTCCTGGCCGCCGACCACCTGGAGCTGGTGGGGCTGCACTCGCACATCGGCTCGCAGATCTTCGACACCTCCGGCTTCGAGGTCGCCGCCCGCCGCGTCACCCGGTTCCTCACCCGGATCCACGAGGAACTGGACATCACCCTCGCGGAGCTCGACCTCGGCGGCGGCCTGGGTATCGCCTACACCGCCGGGGACGACCCGCTCGACCCCAGGACCATCGCGGCCAGCCTCACCGAGATCGTGCGCCGCGAGTGCCAGGACGCGGGCCTGCCCATGCCGCGCATCGCCGTGGAGCCGGGGCGCGCCGTGGCCGGTCCGGCCGGGATCACCGTCTACGAGGTCGGCACCGTCAAGGACGTCGAGGGCATCCGCACCTACGTGAGCGTCGACGGCGGCATGAGCGACAACATCCGCACGGCCCTCTACGGCTCGGAGTACACGAGCCAGCTGGTGTCCAGGGAGAGCGTCGCCGAGCCGATGCTCTCCCGCCTGGTCGGCAAGCACTGCGAGAGCGGTGACATCATCGTGCACGACCTCCACCTGCCCGCCGACCTGAGGCCGGGCGACCTGGTGGCGGTCGCCGCCACGGGCGCCTACTGCTACTCCATGGCGAGCAACTACAACCACCTGCCCCGCCCCGCCATGGTGGCGGTCCGGGACGCGAACGCACGGGTGATCGTGCGCAGGGAGAACGAGGAGGACCTCCTCCGCCTCGACGTAGGCTGAACCGTCCGCCCTCCGGGCGCCGCACCGGCGCCCGGCAGTTCGGACACGAGAGAAGTGGGAGTCACGCCCAAATGGCGATGAAGGTGGCGCTGCTCGGATGCGGCGTTGTGGGTTCGGAAGTCGTCCGCCTGGTCAACGAGCAGTCCGAGGAACTGGCCGCGCGGATCGGCACGCCGATCGAGATCGGCGGCATCGCGGTCCGTCGGCTGGACCGCGACCGCGGCGTCGACCCGGCGCTGCTGACCACCGACGCCACGGCGCTGGTCACCCGCCCGGACATCGACGTCGTGGTGGAGGTCATCGGCGGGATCGAACCGGCCCGTTCGCTGATGCTCGCCGCGATCAAGTCGGGCAAGTCCGTGGTGACGGCCAACAAGGCCCTGCTCGCCGAGGACGGTCAGACGCTCCACGCGGCGGCCCGCGAGGCCGGGGTCGACCTCTACTACGAGGCGTCCGTGGCCGGGGCGATCCCGCTGCTGCGCCCGCTGCGTGACTCCCTGGCCGGGGACCGGGTCAACCGGGTCCTGGGGATCGTCAACGGGACCACGAACTACGTGCTGGACCGCATGGACTCCCTGGGCTCGGGGTTCACCGAGTCCCTGGAGGAGGCGCAGACCCTCGGTTACGCCGAGGCCGACCCGACCGCCGACGTCGAGGGCTTCGACGCCGCCGCGAAGGCCGCGATCCTGGCCCGGCTGGCCTTCCACACGCAGCGGGTGACCGCCGCCGACGTCCACCGCGAGGGCATCACCGGGGTGTCAGCCGCCGACATCGCCAGCGCCCGCGCGATGGGCTGTGTCGTCAAACTCCTGGCGATCTGCCAGCGCTCCGAGGACGGGAAGTCCGTGGGTGTGCGCGTCCACCCGGTGATGCTGCCGGTCGAACACCCCCTGGCCAGCGTCAAGGAGGCCTACAACGCGGTGTTCGTCGAGGCGGAGTCCGCCGGACGCCTCATGTTCTACGGGGCCGGGGCCGGGGGGACACCCACCGCCAGCGCGGTCCTGGGTGACCTGGTCGCGGTGGTCCGCAACCGCCTGGCCGACACGTCCGTGTCCGAGGGCGCTCACGACACGGGTCTCCCGGTGCACGACATGGGCCACACCATCACCAGCTACCACGTGGCGCTGGACGTGGCCGACCGCCCGGGTGTGCTCTCCAAGGTCGCGGAGATCTTCGCCGACCACGGGGTGTCCATCAAGAACGTGCGCCAGGAGGGGACGGGGGACGACGCCCAGCTCGTGCTGGTCAGCCACCCCGCGCCCGACTCCGCGTTGAGCAGCACCGTCGAACTGCTCAGCGCGCACCCGATGGTCCGCGACGTCGCCAGCGTGATGCGCGTGGAGACCTTCCAGGACTAGGCCGTGTTCCGTGGATCCTTCCTCCTCGCCCCAGGGGGGAGGTGTCCACGCCACACGGGGCCGGAATGTCCACATTGTGAGAAGTCATCCCGAGATGCAAGACGACTCGGGCTTGGTCATAGACTCGTAGCTGGTGGGGGCGGATCGCCTCCGCGACGCCCCGCCGCATCCCCACGCGCGCCGGTCCGGCCGCGCGTCAACAACACCCACCCGAAAGGGACACCGTCGTGAGCATGGCACGGGCGTGGCGAGGCATCGTCGAGGAGTACCGCGACCGCCTTCCCGTCAACGAGAACACCCCCGTCGTCACCCTCCAGGAGGGCGGCACTCCGCTGCTGCCCGCCACGCGCGTATCCGAGCTCACCGGATGCGAGGTCCTCCTCAAGGTCGAGGGCCTCAACCCCACCGGTTCCTTCAAGGACCGGGGCATGACCATGGCCATCACCAAGGCCGCCGAGGACGGCGCCAAGGCCGTCATCTGCGCCTCCACCGGCAACACCAGCGCGAGCGCCGCCGCCTACGCCATCCGTGCGGGTATGACCTGCGCCGTGCTGGTGCCCCAGGGCAAGATCGCCATGGGCAAGCTCGCCCAGGCCCTCGTGCACGGCGCCCGCCTCCTCCAGGTCGACGGGAACTTCGACGACTGCCTGGAGCTGGCCCGCAAGCTCAGCGTGGACTACCCGGTCGCCCTGGTGAACTCGGTCAACCCCTACCGCCTCCAGGGGCAGAAGACCGCCGCCTTCGAGATCGTGGACGCCCTCGGGGACGCCCCGGACATCCACTGCATCCCCGTCGGCAACGCCGGGAACATCACCGCCTACTGGATGGGCTACTCCGAGTACGCCAAGGACGGCGTCTCCTCCAAGGCCCCGCGCATGTTCGGCTTCCAGGCCAGCGGCTCCGCACCCATCGTCGACGGCGCCCCGGTGACCAGCCCGAGCACCATCGCCACCGCGATCCGGATCGGCAACCCCGCCTCCTGGAAGCTCGCGGAGCAGGCCCGCGACGAGTCCGACGGCCTCATCCACAAGGTCACCGACCGGCAGATCATGGCCGCCTACAAGCTCCTCGCCGCCGAGGAGGGCGTGTTCGTCGAACTCGCCTCCGCCGCCAGCGTGGCCGGACTCCTCCAGTCCGCCGAGGCGGGACTGGTCCCGAGGGGCAGCCGCATCGTGTGCACGGTGACCGGAAACGGCCTCAAGGACCCGGACTGGGCCCTGGCCGGTGCCTCCTCCGCCACCACCGTGCCCGTGGACGCCCTGGCCGCCGCCAAGGCCCTCAGCCTGGCCTGATCCCGACCGAGTGGAGCGCTGGACCGGGTCACCTCGGCCACAGCCAGTCCCTGACCCGACACCCTCGCCACAGGCATGAGTCCGTCCGCACGCCTCCGCCACAGGGGGGTGCCCGTTCGAGCGCCGGTGAGTCCGGGGCAGCTGTGCCGCACCCCCTCGCCACAGCCATGAGTCCCGCCCACACGCCTCCACCACAGGTGTGAGCGCTGCCCGTTCACCCCTGCCACCAGGGGGTGCTCGTTCGGGCGCCGCCAGGGTTCTGCAAGACGAGTCAAGCCGCCAGCGAGGAACGAGCCAGGCGTGGACGAGGATGAAGAACAGCTGGCTTCTTGGGCGCCCGAACACGGGCCGAAGCGAAGCGGAGGCCCCAAGCAAACACGTCTGAACCCCAACCACAACCATGAGTCCCACCCACACCTCCGCCATGAGGGGGCGCTCGAACACGGGCCGAAGCGAAGCGGAGGCCGAAGGAAGTGTGGAGGCCCAATGAAAGCAGGAAAGATGACCCCACCACGCCTGTCGGTCCGGGCCCCGGCCACCAGTGCCAACCTCGGGCCGGGCTTCGACGCTCTCGGCCTGGCCGTCCGGTTGTACAACGAGTTCCACGTCGAGCTCCGTACGGACGGCGAGCTCCACATCCGTGTGGAGGGGGAGGGCGCGGGTGAGGTGCCGCTCGACGGGCGTCATCTCGTGGTCCGCGCCATGCGCGAGGCCTTCGAGCGGGCCGGGGAGAAGCTGCCCGGGCTGGACCTGCACTGTGTGAACGGGATTCCGCACGCGCGTGGGCTGGGGTCCTCGTCGTCCGCGATCGTGGGCGGGGTCGCGGCGGCCTCGGCGCTGCTGGGCCGGTCGGGCCCCGGGGGCGGCCCGGACCGGGAGTGGATCTACCAGGTCGCGGCGGACATCGAGGGCCACCCGGACAACGTGGCGCCGTGTGTCCACGGCGGCTACACGGTCGCCTACCGCGACGGTGACTCCTGGGGGGCGGCCCGGTTGACACCGGACCCCCGGGTGTTGCCGGTGCTGTGCGTGCCGGGGTGGCGGCTGTCCACGGAGCGCGCGCGGGGACTCCTGCCCGAGTCCGTCTCCCACGCGGATGCCGCCTTCAACGCGGGGCGCGCCGCGCTGATGACCGCGGCCGTTTGTGGCCAGACCGAATCCCTGTACGCGGCCACCGAGGATCGGCTACACGAGGCGTACCGGGCCCCGGCGATGCCGCGCACCCTGGATCTCATCCGTGACCTGCGTGAATACGAGAAACTCCCGGCGGTGGTCTCCGGCGCGGGCCCCACGGTCCTCGTCCTGTGTTCCGTCTCGGAGGGACACGCGCGGGCGGATTCACCGGAAATCACCCGACAGGTTGATTCGATTCGCCTGCGGGCGGGTAATGATTGGGACATACGCCCCCTGCACATCGAGCCGGTGGGGGTGCGGACCCCATCTCCCCATCCGTAGCATCTGTGTCGAGGAATAGCCGTGGCCTCTGGTGATGTTAGGCTTGGTGAAGCACCAGATGCCCCGTTGCGGGGCGTGTGCTCATCCGCCACAACGGCTTCCGCGTCTCATACTCCGGCGGTCCGATCTCTCGACCTGTTGGAAGCGGTGGCCCAAGTGTCGATCCAGCGGATCTCCCGCTGTGCCCACGTCTCCCGAGTACTCTCCTCCGTCATGGTCGAGTGTGTCCTCAGGGTAGACAGGCAGTACCTCCGAGCCACTCGCCCCGACGTCTGGCTGTACCCAGAGCCCGCCGCGATTGGGTAGGGGACCGTCTTCGCCGGTTTCCGACATCCACGTGGGGCACGCCCTACCCGGCCCCTGCCGGTTCGCACCACCGGGCCGGCCGCTCAAGCAAACCGCTGACGGCCGAAGCCCGCTCCTTGGGAAGGACCCTTAGTGAGCGACACCACCGAACTCCGAACGGACGCGGCGGTCGACAGCAAGAAGAGCGCCGACGCCTCCTCGGAGGCCGGCGAAGCCACGACCGCGAGGTCACGCACGGCCTCGCGCGGTACCGGGCTCTCCGCCCAGAAGCTCCCCGAGCTCCAGAAGCTCGCGTCGAGCATGGGCATCACCGGCACGGGGCGCATGCGCAAGAGTGACGTCATCGCCGCCATCGAGGCCAAGCAGGGCGGCCCCGTCGGCGGACCCACGACGGCCAAATCCGCAAAGAAAGCCGACACCGCCCCCAAGGCCGGTAAGGTCGAACCAACTGACGGCCCGGCCGAAGCCCAGTCTCCCGCCCAGTCGGGCACGGACGAGGCACCGCGCAAGAGCGCCGGTGAGCGGTCGTCCGACCAGGCCGTGACCGAGACCCAGGGTGGGAAGGGCGAAAAGCCCTCCCGTAACCGCCGCTCGTCCCGCAGGCGCGGCGACGAGTCCGGTGACCAGACCCGCTCGGTGGACGGCACCGACTCCTCTACCTCCGCGAGCAGCGTGACCAAGACATCCAGCACCCCCCAGAAGAACGGCCCCGACTCCGAGGACCGTGACACCAGGTCCGGGCAGGGTCGCGAGCGCCAGCGCAACCGTCGCAACCGCAACCGCGGCGGCGACGACCAGAACGCGAACAACAACTCCGAACGCCAGCAGACCGGCGGTGGCGGTGGCGGCCAGAACCAGGGCGGCCGCGGCAACAGCGGGAACAACAACGACGACGACGACTTCGGTGGCGGCCGCCGCCGCGGGCGCCGTCGGGACCGCCGGGACCGTCGCGGCGGACGCGGGGGCGGCCAGGAGCCGGAGCCGGTCATCGGTGAGGACGACGTCCTGCTGCCGGTCGCGGGCATCCTGGACATCCTGGACAACTACGCCTTCGTCCGCACCACCGGCTACCTGCCCGGGCAGAGCGACGTGTACGTCTCGCTGGCCCAGGTGCGCAAGCACGGTCTGCGCAAGGGCGACCACATCATCGGTGCGGTCCGCCAGCCCAAGGACGGCGAGCGCCGCGAGAAGTTCAACGCCCTCGTGCGTCTGGACTCGGTCAACGGCATGTCCTCGGACCAGGCCCGTGGCCGTCAGGAGTTCTCCAAGCTGGTTCCGCTCTACCCCCAGGAGCGTCTGCGCCTGGAGACCGAGCCGAACATCCTCACCACGCGCATCATCGACCTCGTCGCGCCCATCGGTAAGGGCCAGCGCGGTCTGATCGTCTCGCCCCCCAAGGCGGGCAAGACGATGGTGATGCAGTCGATCGCCAACGCGATCACCGAGAACAACCCCGAGTGCTACCTGATGGTGATCCTCGTGGACGAACGTCCCGAGGAAGTCACCGACATGCAGCGCACGGTCAAGGGCGAGGTCATCCACTCGACCTTCGACCGCCCGGCCGAGGACCACACGGTCGTCGCCGACCTGGCGATCGAGCGGGCCAAGCGGCTCGTGGAGATGGGCATGGACGTGGTCGTCCTGCTCGACTCCATCACCCGTCTGGGCCGTGCCTACAATCTGGCCGCCCCCGCCAGCGGACGCATCATGTCCGGTGGTGTGGACTCCACCGCCCTCTACCCGCCGAAGCGCTTCTTCGGTGCGGCCCGCAACATCGAGGGCGGCGGCTCGCTGACCATCCTGGCGACCGCGCTGGTCGAGACCGGCTCGCGCGCCGACGAGGTGATCTTCGAGGAGTTCAAGGGCACCGGCAACATGGAGCTCAAGCTCAACCGGTCCCTGGCGGACAAGCGGATCTTCCCGGCCGTGGACGTGGACGCCTCCAGCACCCGTAAGGAGGAGATCCTGATGTCGCCGGAGGAGCTGAACGTCGTCTGGAAGCTCCGCCGGGTGCTGCACGCCCTGGACACGCAGCAGGCGATCGAGCTGCTCCTGGACAAGATGAAGGAGTCCAAGAGCAACGCCGAGTTCCTCATGCAGATCCAGAAGACCACGGTGGGCCCCGAGCGTTCGTAGACCGCTCCGGAGCCCGTCTCACGAGGGCCCCCTTCCCGGTTCGGGGAGGGGGCCCTCCGTGTGTCCGGGGTGGCGCGGAGGCGGCGTGTTCCGGAGTGCGGAAGCCGATGATCACTTATGTGTCTCGGATCACACAAGGGGGCTGGTGGGTGGTCGCCCGCGAACGTAGGGTCACGCGGGCCAGAGTGCACACCCCCTACCAGGGAGCCGCCTGGATGGACAACCTCGCCCTGCTCAGCCTTCTCGCGCTCACCCCGATCCTGGTCGTCGGAGTCCTGCTCGTCGGATTCCGCCTCCCCGCCATGTACGCGATGCCCGCCGGTTACGTGGTCGTGGTCTCGATCGCCGTCCTCGTCTGGGGGACCGACCCGACGACCGTCGTCGCCTCCACCCTCCAGGGCCTGATCCTCGCCGCGGGCCTGCTCTACATCATCTTCGGCGCGCTGCTCCTGCTCTCCACGCTCACCAGGAGCGGGGCGGTCGCCACCATCCGACGGACGTTCACCGACATCAGCCCGGACCGGCGGATCCAGGCCATCATCATCGGCTGGCTGTTCGGCAGCTTCATCGAGGGCGCCTCCGGCTTCGGCACCCCCGCCGCCGTCGTCGCGCCCCTCATGCTCGCCCTCGGCTTCCCCGCCATGGCCGCCGTCATGGTCGGCATGGTCATCCAGAGCACCTCGGTCAGCTTCGGGGCCGTCGGCACCCCGATCCTCGTCGGCGTCGGAGGCGGCCTGGACGGCGGGGGAGGGGTGGCGGCGCGCGCCTCCGAACTCGGCCTGAGCTTCCCCGAGTACGTGACCGAGATCGGCTTCCAGACCGTCCTGCTGCACTCGATCACCGGGACTCTCGTCCCCCTGCTGATCTGTTGCATGCTCTGCGGTTTCTACGGTGGCCGGCGGCGCTTCTCCGACGGTCTCGAAGTGTGGCGGTTCGCCCTCTTCAGCGGGCTGGCCCTGACCGTCCCCTCGCTCCTGTACAACTACTTCCTCGGCGTCGAGTTCACCAGTCTCCTCGGCGGGCTCACCGGCCTGGTCATCGTCGTCCTCGCCGCCCGACGCGGCTTCCTCATGCCGAAGCGGGTCTGGGACTTCCCGCCCCGGGAGGACTGGCTGGCCCGCTGGACCGGCCGGATCGAGTCCGGCGGTGCGGACGAGGCGGTCGACACCGGCCGCCGCGTCGGCTTCCTCAACGCCTGGGCCCCCTACCTCCTGGTCGCCGCCCTGCTCGTGGCCACCCGCACCATCGAGCCGGTCAAGGACTGGCTGTCCGGCGTCACCGTGGGCGCCACCGACATCCTCGGCACCTCGATCGGGGACTCCGTGGCCCCGCTCTACTCGCCCGGGGCCACGTTCATCCTGATCTGCCTCGTCACCTACGGGCTGCACCGCATGCGGCCCCGGGAGATCCTCGACTCCTGGCGGATGGCCGGATCCCAGCTGGCCGGAGCCGCCGTGGCCCTGCTCTTCGCCGTCCCGCTGGTCCGGGTCTTCATCAACACCGGCACGGGGTTCGGCACGACCGACCTGGAGAGCATGCCCCTCACCCTGGCCACCGGAGCCGCCGAACTCGGGGGGCACCAGTGGCCGCTGCTGGCCCCCTGGATCGGAGCCCTGGGTGCCTTCGTGGCCGGGTCCAACACCGTCTCCAACCTGATGTTCTCCCTGTTCCAGCACTCCACCGCCGAACGCATCGGGGTCCCGCCCGAGAACGTCGTCGCCGCCCAGGCGGCCGGTGGCGCGGCGGGCAACATGATCACGGTGCACAACGTGGTGGCCGCCTCCGCCGTGGTCGGCCTCGCCGGGCGGGAGGGCGACATCCTCCGCCAGACGGTGTTCCCGCTGACCTACTACCTGCTCATGGCCGGGTCGCTCGCGTACCTGTTCATCCACGGGCCGGGCGCCAACGCGGGGTTCCTCATGCTCTGCCTCACCCTCGCGGCCACCGCCGGCACCCTGCTGTGGCTGTGGCGCCACGACCGCCGCGCGTCCGCGTCGGTCCGGACACCGGCCCCGGGGGCGTCGGAGAGGGGGCGGGAATAGGTACTGGTCCCGGCACGGTTGATGGTCTGGCAAACTGGTATCAGGGAACGACCGTCCTCCCGAGGGGGAGTGCACGCCGCCCTCTTACCTGGATCGCCGCGGCACCGGTTCGCGCATGGTCAACGAACACCGCCCCACCTCCGACGGTGGTGCGGTCGTCATGCGTCCGGCGGTCGCGCACTAGCAAGGAGACACACATGCAGGCCGACATCCACCCCGAGTACGTCCCGACCGAGGTGACCTGCACCTGCGGGGCCAAGTTCGTGACGCGCAGCACGGTTTCCGAGGGCAAGATCCGCGCCGACGTGTGCTCCGCGTGCCACCCCTTCTACACCGGCAAGCAGAAGATCCTCGACACCGGCGGCCGTGTCGCCCGCTTCGAGAAGCGCTTCGGCAAGCGCAAGTAGCGCTGCCCGTCGCCCGGTGGCGCCGCTCCTCCCCGGAGAGGGCGGCACCACCGGGCATCCAGGCGGTCCCCCGCACGGGGGAGACGGACAGGGCGAGCGACAGACGGGAACGTGGGAAAGTGAAGCTGGACGACCTCCTTGGGGAGTACTACGAGCTGGAACAGCAGCTCGCCGACCCCGAGGTGCACGCCAACCAGGCGAAGGCGCGCACGCTGGGCAAGCGCTACTCACAGCTCACCCCGATCATCGAGGCCTACCGTCAGCTCAAGGAGGTCGAGAACGACATCGACGCCGCCCGTGAGCTGGCCGCCGAGGACTCCTCCTTCGCGGAGGAGGCCGACCGCCTGACCGAGGAGGCCGAGCGCCTCACCGAGCGCCTGCGCGTCCTCCTCGTCCCGCGCGACCCCGCCGACGACAAGAACCTCATCATGGAGGTCAAGGCCGGCGAGGGCGGCGAGGAGTCCGCCCTGTTCGCGGGCGACCTCGTCCGTATGTACCTGCGCTACGCCGAGCGGCAGGGGTGGAAGACCGAGGTCATCGACGCCACCCACTCCGACCTGGGCGGCTACAAGGACATCACGATCGCCTTCAAGAACAGGGGCACCCCCGAGCCCGGCACCGGCGTGTGGCCCATGCTCAAGTTCGAGGGCGGCGTCCACCGGGTCCAGCGCGTCCCGGTCACCGAGTCCCAGGGGCGCATCCACACCTCCGCCGCGGGCGTCCTCGTCGTCCCCGAGGCCGAGGAGATCGAGATCGTCATCAACGACAACGATCTGCGCATCGACGTCTACCGTTCCTCCGGCCCCGGCGGACAGAGCGTCAACACCACCGACTCCGCCGTCCGGATCACCCACCTGCCGACCGGCATCGTGGCCTCCTGCCAGAACGAGAAGAGCCAGCTCCAGAACAAGGAGCAGGCCATGCGCATCCTGCGCGCCCGCATCTTCGCCGAGGCCCAGGCCAGCGCGGACGCCGAGGCCTCCGCCGAGCGCAAGAGCCAGGTCCGCACCGTGGACCGCTCCGAGCGCGTGCGCACCTACAATTTCCCGGAGAACCGTATCTCCGACCATCGCGTCGGCTACAAGGCCTACAACCTCGACCAGGTCCTCGACGGGGAGCTGGACGGGGTCGTCAAGGCCCTGGTGGACGCGGACACCAAGGAGAGGCTCGAAGCCGCCCAGTCATGAACTTCCTGCTCGACGAGGTCGCCCGCGCCACACTGAGGCTCGCTGAGGCGGGCGTGGCCTCACCCCGTACGGACGCCGAGGAACTCGCGGCGTTCGTGCACGGTGTCCGTCGAGGGGAACTCCACGCTGTCGCCGACGCCGACTTCGACGCGCGCTACTGGGAGTGCGTCTCCCGCCGCGAGGCGCGCGAACCCCTCCAGCACATCACCGGCCGCGCCTACTTCCGGTACCTCGAACTCCAGGTGGGGCCGGGGGTCTTCGTGCCCCGGCCGGAGACCGAGATCATGGTGGACTGGGCGATCGAGACCCTGCGCTCCATGGACGTCGCCGACCCCCTCGTCGTGGACCTGGGTTCCGGCTCCGGCGCCATCGCGATCTCCATCGCCCAGGAGGTCCCCCGCTCCCGAGTGCACACCGTGGAGATCGACCCCGGCGCCCTGACCTGGACCCGGCGCAACATCGAGGCCACCGGACACGCCGACCGCGTCACCTCCCACGAGGGCGACATGCGCACCGCCCTGCCCGAGCTCAACGGCCGCGTCGACCTCCTCATCAGCAACCCGCCCTACGTCCCCACCAGCGAGGCGGGCCTGATCCCGCCCGAGGTGCGCGACTACGACCCGGCGCCCGCCCTCTGGTCCGGCGAGGACGGGCTGGACATGATCCGCGACCTGGAGGGGGTCGGCCGCAGACTCCTCCGTCCCGGCGGCGCCATGGCGGTCGAACACCACGACGGCCAGGGCATCGACATCCCCCGGCTGTTCCCCGAGGACCGCGGTTGGCGCGACGTCCTCAACCGCAAGGACATGGCCCGGCGCGACCGCTTCGTGGTCATGCGTCGTGCCGACGACGACGGTTAGCGGCACCGTGTCCGCAGAGCCACACCCCCCATCCCCACCGCAGGACCGGCAACCAGGCCCGGTCGACCGAGATTGAGGTGACGCAGGTGAGCCGCATCTACGACTGCGCGGACGAGACCGCCCGCAAGGACGGCATCGCCGACGCCGCGTCCGCGGTACGCCGAGGCGAACTCGTGGTGCTGCCCACGGACACCGTGTACGGCATCGGTACCGACGCCTTCAGCCCGAAGGCGGTGGCCGGACTCCTGGAGGCCAAAGGCCGTGGGCGGGACATGCCGCCGCCGGTCCTCGTGGGCTCCATGCGTGCCGCCTCCGCGCTCATCGAGGACCTGGGCAACCACGGCCGGGACCTCATGGAGGAGTTCTGGCCCGGCCCGCTCACCCTGGTGTGCACCGCCACCCCGAGCCTCTCCTGGGACCTGGGCGACACCAAGGGCACCGTGGCCGTGCGGATGCCGATGGACCCGGTGGCGCTGGAACTGCTCAAGGAGACCGGTCCGATGGCGGTGAGCAGCGCCAACAAGTCCGGTCAGGCCGCCGCGACCACGGCGGAGGAGGCGATCGAGCAGCTCGGTGACGACGTCGCCGTGTACCTGGACGGCGGCGAGGCCGAGAGCCCGGTGGCGTCCACGATCGTCGACCTCACGTACGCCGTCCCGCGCGTGCTGCGCTCCGGCGCGATCTCCATCGAGCAGCTGCGCTCGGTGTGCGGCACCGTCATCGGGGAGCTGCGCAAGGGCCGCACCAAGCCGAAGAAGGCGGAGGAGGGCGCACCCGGCACCGAGGAGGCCGCGGGGGAGCCCGAGTCACCGGAGGCGCCCGGGCCCGGGCCCGCCGAGCCAGAGACCCCCGGGTCCAGGGACACCGACCGCTCCGAGAGCTAGAGGGATCAGGCAGTGCGGGAGTACGCGCTCACCTTCGTCATCGCGGCCGCGGTGACCTACCTGCTGGTCCCACTGGTACGCCGACTGGCCATCGCCTTCGGCGCCGCGCCCCCCGTGCGCGACCGCGACGTGCACACCGAGCCCATCCCACGGCTGGGCGGGCTGGCGATCTACGGCGGGTTCGCGGCGGCGCTGCTGATCTCCGCGCAGCTGCCGCACCTCCAGAACGTCTTCGTCGCCAAGACGTGGATCGGCCTGCTGCTGGCGGGCGGGCTCATCACGGTCATCGGCGTCATCGACGACCGGTGGGGGATGGACGCCCTGAGCAAGCTGGCCGGTCAGGTCGCGGCGGCGGGCATCCTCGTGTGGCAGGGCGTCCAGCTGCTGTGGCTGCCGCTGCCCGGAACCCAGCTGTCGCTGGGGCCCTGGCTGGGGGCGATGATCTCCATCCTGCTCATCGTTGTGACCATCAACGCGGTCAACTTCGCGGACGGCCTGGACGGCCTCGCCGCGGGCATCGTCGGAATCTCGTCCCTGGCGTTCTTCGCTTACTACTACGTGGTCGCGGTGGAGCAGGGTTTCGTCCGCCAGTCCTATCCGGCGATGATCGCGATCATCCTGGCCGGGACCTGCGTGGGCTTCCTCTTCCACAACTTCCATCCGGCCCGCGTGTTCATGGGCGACACCGGCTCGATGCTGCTCGGCCTGCTGCTGACCTCCATCACCATCACGGTCACCGGCCAGTTCGACGCCAACACCGCCCGGGAGGAGTTCAACTCCTCCGGTCTGGTCGTCTTCCTGCCGATCGCGCTGCCACTGCTGGTGATCGCGCTCCCCCTGGCCGACCTGGTCCTGGCGGTCCTGCGCAGGACGCTGGCGGGAAAGTCCCCCTTCGCGCCCGACCGGGGCCACCTCCACCACCGGCTCCTCGACATGGGGCACACCCACACGCGCGCGGTGCTGCTCATGTACCTGTGGGCGGGGATCGTCGCCTTCGCGGCCGTCTCGCTGTCCATCTTCGACTCCGCGTTCATCGTCCTCACGGTCACCGTGCTGGTGGCCACGTGTGCGGTCGGTCTCATCGCGCTGCCGCGTCTGCGCCGTCGGGGACTCCTGCCCTGGGACCGGGGGAACAGGGCCCCGAGGAGCGCGGATCACCATCGGTCAACCGATGGATAAACGTGGCGTCACGTTCGGGACGGAGGTCCCGCAGTGTGTTCGGAATGTGCGCTGGTGTGAAGCTCGCGGCAAGTGTGGGCAAGGTGACACAAGGGCCGAAGTGGCCGTGGAACGGTGCTTTCGCGAGGCGTTAAGACCGCGTTAAGGGCACCCTGGATTTGGCACCAAAAACCTTGTGATAGCTTTCACGAGCAGGTACTCACTGAACCCCACGGAGCTTCGTCATGCAGGAACACGACGCCCGGATTCTCCGCGGCGCCGCGCTTCCGAGCGCCGCGTGCGGGGTCCTGGCCATCGCGGTCTCGGCCCTTCTCGCCGGAGCGGCCGGAGCTCTCAGTTCGGCCTTGGCGGTGGGCATCATCCTCGCCTGTTTCGGCCTGGGGCAGTGGGCGGTCATGATGGTCACCCGGAGGAACAAGGACCTGTTCCTCGCCGCGAACCTGCTCGGTTTCGTCGTCAAGATGGCGCTGCTGGGCATTCTGCTGGTGACCCTGGGCCGGAGCCCCCTCGTCACGGACCTCAGTAGCAACGCCTTCGTCTACAGCGCGCTGGCCGTCGTACTGGCCTGGCTGGGTGGGCAGACCTGGGCCACTTCCCGGGCGAAGATCCTTCACGTGGACCCGAGCGAGAGCTCGGAGAACACGTGATGGGGTGCCCCGCCGCGACCCGTGGGAACGGGCGTACTACCCTGATCCACGGCGGGCGGACGGCCACGGTCCAGTCAAGCCCCACATGCTATATTCCGGAGCGAGATGAGCAGCGAACCAGCCAGGAAGAAGGACTCCAGCGCGCCCCCGGCGCCACGCGAGGCCGACGGCTGGGCGCTCTTCTCCACTCTGCTCGCGGGTGTGCTCGTGTGGAGCGCGATCGGCTGGGGCGCGGACAGGCTCCTGGGATTCCAGGCCCTCTTCCTGCCCATCGGGGCCGTTCTGGGCATGATCGGCGCGATCTATCTGATCGTCGCCAGGACACGCCACCTCTGAGCTCCCCGCAGTTCCGCGTCGCCCATCTCGCGACGACGCTAGCAGTCACAACCATCAACGAGGCTTTCTTGCGTCACGACGAAAGGATTCGCCGTGAGTGCTGACGTGCGCATTCTCGCGGCCGACCCGGGTTGCCATCTCGGCGACAGCGGTTGCGCGTTCGAGGCTCCCACCATCAAGATGTTCTTCCCGGAGCCGTGGATCGCCAACATCCCCGGCAGCGCGGGCATCGACCTGTACCTGGTTCTGTTGCTCGTCGCGGTCGGTGCGGTCCTGCTTCTGTGGTCGTGGTTCAGCAGGAAGCTGAGCCTCGTCCCCGGCCGCAGGCAGAGTGTCGGCGAAATGCTCATCCTGTTCATCCGGGACAACATCACCCGGCCGACCATGGGTGAGAAGGGTGACAAGTTCATCCCGTTCATGACGGGCATCTTCACCCTCATCCTGGCCATGAACTTCACCGGGCTCATCCCCGGCATGCTTCCGGTCAACAGCAACCTCGCCTTCACGGTGATGTTCGCCCTCACCATCTACGTGATGACGATCGTGATCGGCATCAAGCACCAGGGCGGCTGGGGCTACTTCCGGAACCAGATCTTCCCCCCGGGCATGCCCAAGTGGATCTACGTCCTGGTCACCCCGATCGAGATCCTCTCGGTCTTCCTCATCCGCCCGGTGACGCACGCCCTGCGTCTGTTCGCGACCATGTTCGCGGGCAGCCTGCTGCTGGCCGTGTTCGCCT
The DNA here is from genome assembly GCF_042745575.1 of Nocardiopsis sp. NPDC058789. Lineage (NCBI taxonomy): Bacteria > Bacillati > Actinomycetota > Actinomycetes > Streptosporangiales > Nocardiopsidaceae > Nocardiopsis > Nocardiopsis sp. NPDC058789. Next base: position 56,226 of record NZ_JBHYOW010000009.1, on the reverse strand, counting down.
ACGGCGGCTGGTACATGCTGAACCTGACGGCCGAGCCGATGCTCGCCGCGGTCTCCGTGCTCTACTCCGGAGCCGCGCTGATCGGCTACGTCGCGTTCTTCGTCTTCGAGATCGCGATCATGCTGATCCAGGCCTTCGTGTTCACGCTGCTCGCGAGCCTGTACCTCAACCAGTCGCTCGAAGCGGCGCACTAAAAGACCCCCTCCACGTTCCCCCGATCCCGTGATCGGACCAGGGCGCGGAGAGTTTCAGACCCGTCCACACCGGCGAACTGACCAATCGCAGAACGCGACGCCGGACGTCGAGTAAAGGGAAACACCATGGACATCGCCGCGATCTCCGGCAACATCAACACCATCGGTTACGGCATCAGCGTCATCGGCGCCGGTATCGGTGTCGGTATCGTCTTCGGTCTCGGTATGCAGGCCATCGCCCGCCAGCCCGAGGCCCGCGGCCCGCTCCAGACCAACATCTACCTCGGCTTCGCCCTCATCGAGGCCCTGGCCATCCTGGGCTTCGTCCTCGCCTTCGCGGCTCCGTAATCCGGATTCGTCAACCGTTTCCTGATGGCAACTGACGCGAAGGAGGGCTGACCATGCTGTTGGAGTTGGCAGCCGAACCAAACATTCTGCGGATCGACTGGGTGAAGTTCACCTTCGGCGCGATCGCGCTCGCCGTGGTCTACTTCTTTGTGGTCCGCAAGTCGGTCCCGAAGGTGATGAAGGTCCTCGACGAGCGTCACGACGCCATCGAGGGCGGCATCGAGCGGGCCAAGAGGGCCGAGGCCGAGGCCGAGGAGATCCGCCAGCAGTACCGCGAGAAGCTCGAGGAGTCCCACCGCGAGTACGCGCAGGAGCTCGAGAAGGCCAAGGAGCAGCGTGCGGCGATCATCGCCGAGGCTCGCGAGGAGGCCCAGGCCGAGGCCCAGCGCATCATCGAGTCCGCCAAGGCGCAGATCGAGGCGGACCGGCAGCAGGCCTTCGTCCAGCTCCGCGGCGAGATCGGCGCCCTGTCCACCGAGCTCGCGAGCCGCATCGTCGGCGAGACGCTCAGTGACGACGCCGCTCAGACCCGTGTGGTGGACCGGTTCCTGGAGGAGCTGGACCAGGACGAGAGCGCGAAGCAAGCCGGGGTGCGCTGATGCGTGGTATCAGCCGTAGCTCCCTGGCTGAGGCGATCCGGCGCCTGGACGAGAACGTCCTGGCGTCGGCCAGCGCCGAGCAGGCGGTCTCGCTGGGTGGCGAGCTCTTCGAGGTCGTCGCCCTGATCAGCGGCGAGCACTCGCTCCGCCGCTGGCTGGCGGACCCGGCCAACGACCCCGAGAAGAAGACCGCTCTCATCGGTCAGATCCTCGAGGGCAAGGTCTCGCCGTCCACGGTCCTCGTGGTCAGCGACGTGGTCTCGCAGCCCTGGTCCACCGGGCGCGACATGCTGGACGCCCTGGAGCGGACGGCGGTCTACGCGACCGTCGCCTCCGTCGACGGCACCCGGCTGGACGAGCTGGAGGACGAGCTGTTCCGCTTCCAGCGGATCGTCGTCGCCCAGCCCGAGCTGCGTTCGGCGCTCACCCGTGAGGGCGTGGCCGACGCTCACCTGCGCTCGCTGGTCGAGAACCTGCTCTCGGGCAAGGTGAGCACCGCGACGCTGGCTCTGGTCAGCCAGGCGGTCACCCACCCCCGGGGACGTACGCTGGAGCAGGCGCTCGACAACTTCGGACAACTGGTGGCCGAGCGCGCGAAGCGCTTCATCGCCGTCGTCCGTACCGCCCACGCGCTGAACGAGACCCAGCAGACGCGCCTGCGCACCCTGCTGAGCCGCAAGTACGGCCGCGAGATCCACCTGAACATCGAGGTCGCCCCGGAAATCCTGGGTGGACTCTCCATCCAGGTGGGCGACGAGGTCATCGACGGCACGATCGCCGGGCGCATCGCTGAGGTCCAGCGCCGCCTGGCCGGCTGACGCGAAGACAAGCAAGCACGCACGGCGCCGGCCCGGCGCCATTTGAGAGCAAGGACAACGTAGAGATGGCGGAGCTGACGATCCGGCCGGATGAGATCCGGGACGCGCTACAGCGCTTCGTCCAGTCGTACGAGCCTGACGCCACCCGCGCTGAAGAGGTCGGTACCGTCACCTACTCCGGTGACGGCATCGCCCGCGTCGGTGGCCTTCCCTCGGCGATGGCGAACGAGCTGCTGCAGTTCGAGGACGGCACCCTGGGCATGGCCCAGAACCTTGAGATCGGTGAGATCGGTGTCGTGGTGCTGGGTGACTTCACCGGCATCGAGGAGGGGCAGAAGGTGCGTCGCACCGGCAAGCTCCTCTCGGTCCCGGTGGGCGACAACTTCCTCGGCCGTGTGGTGGACCCCCTGGGTAACCCCATCGACGGCAAGGGCGAGATCGAGACGACCGAGACCCGCGAGCTCGAACTCCAGGCCGCGACGGTCATGGAGCGCCAGCCCGTGGGCGAGCCGCTCCAGACCGGCATCAAGTCGATCGACACGATGACCCCGGTCGGCCGTGGCCAGCGCCAGCTGGTCATCGGTGACCGGCAGACCGGCAAGACCGCGATCGGTATCGACGCGATCATCAACCAGAAGGCGAACTGGGAGACCGGCGACCCCACGAAGCAGGTGCGCTGCATCTACGTCGCGGTGGGTCAGAAGGGCTCGACCATCGCCAGCGTGCGCGGTGCCCTCGAAGAGGCCGGCGCCATGGAGTACACCACCATCGTGGCCTCCCCGGCGTCCGACCCGGCCGGCTTCAAGTACCTCTCCCCGTACACCGGTTCGGCCCTGGGCCAGCACTGGATGTACGAGGGCAAGCACGTCCTCGTCGTCTTCGACGACCTGACCAAGCAGGCCGAGGCCTACCGTGCGGTCTCCCTCCTGCTGCGCCGCCCGCCGGGGCGTGAGGCCTACCCGGGTGACGTCTTCTACCTCCACTCCCGTCTCCTGGAGCGCTGCGCCAAGCTCTCCGACGAGCTGGGCGCGGGCTCGATGACGGCCCTGCCGATCATCGAGACCAAGGCGGGCGACGTCTCGGCGTACATTCCCACCAACGTCATCTCGATCACCGACGGTCAGGTCTTCCTGAACTCGGACCTGTTCAACCAGGGCCAGCGTCCGGCGATCGACGTCGGTGTGTCCGTCTCCCGAGTCGGTGGCGCCGCCCAGACCAAGGCCACCAAGAAGGTCTCCGGCACGCTGCGTCTGAGCCTGGCCCAGTACCGCGAGCTGGAGGCGTTCTCCGCCTTCGGTTCGGACCTGGACGCCGTCTCCAAGCAGCAGCTGGAGCGCGGTGCCCGGATGATGGAGCTGCTCAAGCAGGGGCAGTACTCGCCCTTCTCCATGGAGAAGACGGTCGTCTCGATCTGGATGGGCAACACCGGCCTGATCGACGAGGTCCCGGTCGAGGACGTCCGTCGCTTCGAGGAGGACTTCCTGTCCTACCTGGACCGTGAGCACAAGGCCGTCCTGGACACCATCCGGGACACCGGCAAGTTCGAGGACGACAGCCAGAAGACGCTCCAGGCCGCCATCGAGAAGTTCAAGGTGGGCTTCCAGACCTCCGCCGGTACCCTGCTGGGCACCGAGGCCGAGGCCGAGGCGCTCGCTGAGGAGAAGGTCGGCCAGGAGACCATCAAGGTCGCCAAGGGCGGGAAGTAACTCATGGGTGCACAGCTTCGCGTCTATCGCCGGAGGATCCGTGCGACGAAGGCGACGGCGAAGATCACCCGTGCGATGGAGCTGATCGCCGCCACGCGCATCACCAAGGCGCAGCGCGCGGCCGAGGCTGCCGGACCCTACGCACGGGAGATCACGCGGGCGGTGTCTGCCCTGGCCAGCCGGGTGACCGATCACCCGCTGCTGACCGAGGCCGAGAACCCCACCCGTGCGGCCGTCCTGGTCGTCACCAGTGACAAGGGTCTGGCCGGCGCCTTCTCGACCAACGTCATCAAGGAGGCCGAGGCCCTCACCCAGCTCCTGCGTGAGCAGGGCAAGGAGGTCCTCACCTACATGGTGGGCCGCAAGGGTGCCGCCTTCTACAAGTTCCGCGACCGTCCGGTCGAGGAGTCCTGGGAAGGCATCACCGAGCGTCCGACCTACGCGCACGCCCAGGAGATCGGCTCCACTCTCATGGAGAGGTTCTCCCAGGACACGGCCGAGGGCGGTGTCGACGAGATCCACGTGGTCTCCACGGAGTTCGTGTCGATGCTGACCCAGCGGGCGGGTGCGGTCCGCGCCCTTCCGCTGGAGGTGGAGGAGGTCGACGCCGAGGAGCTCGAGGAGAGCGTCGGCGGCGAGGCGTTGCCGCTGTACGAGTTCGAGCCCTCCGCGGAGGAGGTCCTGGACCAGCTGCTTCCGCAGTACGTGGTCAACCGGATCTACGCGTCCCTCCTGGAGTCGGCAGCCTCCCAGCAGGCGTCCCGTCGGGCGGCCATGAAGGCCGCGACCGACAACGCGGAAGAACTCGTCAAGAACCTGACCAGTCTGGCCAACCAGGCTCGTCAGGCCGAGATCACCAATGAGATCAGTGAGATTGTCGGCGGTGCCGATGCGCTCTCTGGGTCCAGCGCGGGAAGTGAGTAACAGAAGTGACTGCGACAGTTGAAGGTACGGCCGGCGCTGGCACCGCCACCGGCCGCATCGCCCGGGTCACCGGCCCGGTCGTCGACGTGGAGTTCCCCGTCGGCTCCCTGCCCGGCATCTACAACGCCCTGCACACCGACGTGAGCATCGGTGGCACGGAGAAGGTCGTGACCCTGGAGGTCGCCCAGCACCTGGGTGACAACCTGGTCCGCGCCATCTCCCTCGCCCCGCAGGACGGCATGGTCCGTGGCGCCGAGGTCCGCGACACCGGCGCGCCCATCAGCGTGCCCGTCGGCGACGTCGTCAAGGGCCACGTGTTCAACACCCTGGGCGAGTCCATGGACGTGCCCACGGCTGAGCTCGGCGTGACCGAGCGCTGGCCGATCCACCGCAAGGCCCCGGCCTTCGACCAGCTCGAGTCCAAGACCGAGATGATGGTCACGGGCATCAAGGTGATCGACCTCCTCACCCCGTACGTGCGCGGTGGGAAGATCGGCCTCTTCGGTGGCGCGGGTGTGGGCAAGACGGTGCTCATCCAGGAGATGATCACCCGTATCGCCCGCAACTTCGGTGGTGTGTCCGTGTTCGCCGGTGTCGGTGAGCGCACCCGTGAGGGTACGGACCTCTTCCTGGAGATGGACGAGATGGGCGTCCTCCCGGACACCGCGCTCGTCTTCGGCCAGATGGACGAGCCCCCGGGCACCCGTCTGCGCGTGGCGCTCTCGGCTCTGACGATGGCGGAGTACTTCCGTGACGTCCAGGGTCAGGACGTGCTGCTCTTCATCGACAACATCTTCCGTTTCACCCAGGCCGGTATGGAGGTCTCCACGCTGCTGGGCCGTATGCCCTCGGCCGTGGGTTACCAGCCCAACCTGGCTGACGAGATGGGTCAGCTCCAGGAGCGGATCACCTCGACGCGTGGTCACTCGATCACCTCGATGCAGGCGATCTACGTCCCCGCGGACGACTACACCGACCCGGCGCCGGCGACCACGTTCGCCCACCTGGACGCGACGACCGAGCTCTCCCGCCCGATCTCGCAGAAGGGCATCTACCCGGCGGTCGACCCGCTGGCCTCCACCTCGCGCATCCTGGACCCGCAGTACGTGGGCGAGGAGCACTACCAGGTGGCGCAGCGCGTCAAGGAGATCCTCCAGCGCAACAACGACCTCCAGGACCAGATCGCCATCCTCGGTATGGACGAGCTGTCCGAGGAGGACAAGATCATCGTCAACCGGGCTCGTCGCCTGGAGCGTTTCCTCTCGCAGAACATGTTCGTGGCCGAGAAGTTCACCGGCACCCCGGGTGTGTTCGTCCCGCTGGAGGAGACCATCGCGTCCTTCAAGGGTCTGTGTGACGGCGAGTACGACCACCTTCCCGAGCAGGCCTTCCTCGATGTCGGCAACATCGACATGGTCGTGGAGAAGGCCAAGAAGCTGCAGGAAGGCTAGTACTGCGCGTCAGTGTCCCCCCGCTCTGGGAGCGGAGGGCGACGGGCGGGGCTAGACCCGAGGCGGGGCCGAGTATCCATTCGTACTCGGCCCCGCCGAACCCACCCGCTAGCCGAGGAGTTTGTGGCAGTGTCGAAGAAGCTTTTCGTCGAGATCGTCTCTCCGGACCGCGAGGTCTGGGCGGGCGAGGGCGACATGGTCATCGCGAAGACCGTCGAGGGCGAGATCGGCGTCCAGCCCGGGCACGTCCCGGTGCTGTCGCTTCTGGCCGAGGACGCGGTCGTTCGCGTTCTGGGCGCGCGTGAGACCGGTGAGATCCGGGCCGCCGCGCACGGTGGGTTCGTCTCGGTTTCGGGTGAGGGCCGTATCTCCATCCTCGCCGAGACCGCGGAGCTCTCCGAGGACATCGATGTGGACCGTGCGCGTCAGGCGCTGAAGGACGCGGGCGAGTCGGGTGACAACCTGGCCGCCGCCCGTGCCCGCAGCCGCCTGCGCGCTGCTGGCGAGGAAGTCGCCTAGCGAAGCCGGGAGGCGACGAGACGTGGGAGTGGCACCGCTTCAGGGAACGCCGTGGTTGGAGTCCTTGTGGTGGGTGGTCCTCGCCATCGTCCTGCTCGTCGTGCTGGTGCTCGGCACCGGCTGGATGCGACGGTTCGTGCTGCTGCGCAGCGGCGGGGCCGTCGAGTGTTACCTGCGCGCGCGTGGGGAGAAGGGGCGCCGGGGGTCCTGGCGGATCGGCTTCGGCCGGTACGGATCGGGTGACCTCGGCTGGTTCCCCGTCCTCTCCCTCAGACCGCGGCCGACAGTGCGACTGTCGCGCCGCGGTCTCGTCGTTGTGGGGCGCCGCGCCCCCGGGGGCGGAGACGCTCCCCTGCCCGCCGACGTGACCGTCCTGGAGATCGGCTGGGCCGGCGCGGACGGCAGTGATCCCAGCGAGGCGACCTTCGAGGTCGCGATGGGCGAGAGCGCGCTCACCGGGTTCCTGTCGTGGATCGAGTCGATGCCCCCGGGCACCCAGTGGCAGGCCTGACCCGGCGCGTCGGTCCCCCTGAGGTTCACAGGGGCGGGGCCCGTGTGTTTGCATGGGCCCATGAGCACCATCGTCGCTTTCTCAGTGTCCCCGCTCGGTACGGGCGAGTCCGTCGCCCCGGCCGTGGCCCGCGCGGTCAGGGTCGTGCGCGAGAGCGGACTGCCCAACGAGACCTCCGCCATGTTCACCACCGTCGAGGGTGAGTGGGACGAGGTGATGGACGTCGTCAAGCGTGCCGTGGAGGCCGCTGGCGAGGGCGCCGCCCGGGTCAGCCTGACCCTGAAGGCCGACGTCCGCGAGGGCGTCACCGACGGACTGCACAGCAAGGTGGAGGCCGTCGAGCGCGAACTCGGCGACCTCCACTGACGCCCTTCCGGGCACGGCCCGGGAGCCGGCGGGTCGGATCAACCCGTCGTGGGAGCGCCCGTCGCGGCGAAGTGGGACCTCGCGCCGCTGGTGAACATCAGACCCACCACGACGAAGGCGAAGACCGCCGAGAGCACGGCGCCCAGCCCGTAGATCATCGGGATCATCAGGGCGAGCCCGGCCACGGCGAACGCCGTGTTCACCGCGATGGTCCAAGGGCGTGCCCGCGGGGTGCCCCTGCCGACCATCACGGCGAGGGCGGTCGCCAGGGCCGCGTAGACCAGACAGAGCGCGGCGCCGAAGTAGATGCCCGCGATGTTGTCCTCCGCCGCCTCCAGCATGGCCCCCGCCTCAGCGGGGGCCTCGTCCGCCATGTTGGTGGCGTCGATCGCGACGGCGCCGACGATCGCGGTCGCTCCGACGACGAGCTGGTACACCGCGATGAGGATGAGGAGTACCAGGACGGCGGTGACACTGCCGGGCTTGGCGTGCTTGCTCATGTCTCTGCTTCCTGTTGGGGGAGTCGCTCGCACCGAGACCTAGCCGATTTTTCCGCGACAACACTTGTCATCGGGAAACAGTTGCCTTGTCGCAGGTCGAGTGGTGCCCCGAGGGAAGCGGGACCGTGGTGTCTCGTCCGGGGAGCGCGTCCTAGCGCTCGCCGCCGGGCTTCCACAGGATCTCGTCGCCGTCTCCGGCGACGTGGCGGCCGAGGATGAACAGCAGGTCCGAGAGACGGTTCAGGTACTGCGCCGTGAGCGGGTTGACGCCGTCCCCGTGCTCCTCGATGGCGGCCCAGACCGCGCGCTCGGCGCGGCGGACCACGATGCGGGCCGTGTGCACCAGCGCGACGGTGGGCGAGCCCCCGGGCAGGATGAAACTGCGCAGGGTCGGCAGGTCCGCGTTGTAGGTGTCGCAGGCCTCCTCCAGCCGGGTGACGTACTCCGGCAGGACGCGCAGCGGAGGGTACTCGGGGTCGGGCACGACCGGGGTGGACAGGTCCGCGCCGAGGTCGAAGAGCTCGTTCTGGATCCGCAGCAGGAGGACCCGTACGTCCTCGGGGAGGTCGCCCAGGGCGAGCGCGACGCCGATGGCCGCGTTGGCCTCCTCGGTGTCGGCGTAGCCGACCAGGCGGGTGTCGTTCTTGGAGGTGCGGCTCATGTCACCGAGCGCCGTCGTGCCGGAGTCACCGGTACGCGTGTAGATCTTCGACAGTACGACCGGTGTGTCCGTGTCCCTTGTGCTCATGGGCCTCAGCCTAGGGGAGGGCGCGGTTCGGGTCCCGGGGCGGGGCTCTGGGCACGGGCGAGTCACGGAGGATAACTGTTCAGTCTCATGGGGTGGTGGTGATGTGGCTCACTGATACCTTGAGGCACGAGGAAGCTACGCACCGTAGTTTCCGGCGGTGTTCACGCGCGGACACCCGGGCGGGACTGAGGGGGGTCGCCCGGACGCCCGTACGAGGGGGAGACATCGCGAGGGGCGGGCGGCGTGGAACCGGGGGGTTCACGCCACCCGCCCCTCAGGCTCGCGGGGTCAGCGGGCGTTCAGACGCCTAGCGGAGCCAGGCGTCGCCCTTGCGGGGCAGGTCCACCGTCACGGAGGACATCGACAGCACGCCGTTGACCGGGAGGGTGCTCTCGGCGAAGAACTCCACGCCGTGGGCGCCCGCCGCCGACAGCTCGGCCACCGAGTCCCAGTTGACGTTCTCCATGGTGTCGTCGGCCGTGTGGTAGTACGGGTCGAACGTCTGCCCGGCGGTACCGCCGTACCACTCGGCCTGCTCCTCCGACTTCACGCCGTCGGCGCCGCTGAACAGGCCGCCGGAGGGCACGCCCGCCTGCATGAAGGCGAGGTAGTCGCTGCGGCCGCTGAGCACGCCGGGCTCGCTGACCTGGCCCTGCTCCTCGAAGTAGTCCTCGAAGACCTTGGCGATGGCGCCGGAGCCGGACGGGGCCCCGCCGGACTCCGGCAGGTCCATGCGGCCGTCGAGCACGAAGCGGCCGTAGTTGTGCGAGCCGATCATGTCGAAGTTGAGGTAGAGCGCGAGGTCGTCGAGCCGCTGCTCGTCCAGACCGGCCACGTACTCGCTGGAGCCGACCAGACCGGACTCCTCGGTGCCCCAGAAGGCGAAGCGGACCTGGTTGTTCGGGTCGGGCTGCTCGGCCATCCGGATGGCGGTCTCCAGCAGGAACGCCGTCCCGCTGCCGTTGTCGTTGATGGCCGGACCCTCCTCGACGCCGTCGAGGTGGGCGCCCACGACCACCACGTTGTCGTCCCTGCCTCCGGGGGTCTCCGCGAGCACGCTGTAGGAGCTCTCCTGGCGCACCTCGGAGTCCACCGTGACCCGGAGCTCCAGGTCCGGGATCGACAGCAGGTCAGCGCCGACGAGCCCCGAGACGCCGACGGCCGGGATGGCGGACAGTTCGCCCACGGTGCCGAGGAAGACCTCGTCCTCGTTGTTGACCACGACGGCCGCCGAGGCGCCCGCCTCGGCGGAGTGGGTCACCTTGTCCTCGAAGGCGCAGCTGCCGCGCACGGTGATGGCGACGGCGCCCTCGGGGAAGTCGGCGAAGTCGTCCGGGGAGCAGCCGCTCGCGGCGCTGTCCGGGGCGACCGCGACCGCCGGGGCGGTGACGTCACCGGAGCCCGAGTAGCTCATGGTGACGAAGTCCTGGTCGAGCTCGTACACGTGTTCCTTCGGGGCGGCCTGCGCCAGCACCGCGGGGGAGTTCTCGCGCCAGGCCTCGAACTCGTACTCGTGGCGGTAGGGCTCGTATCCGGCTCGCTTGAGCTGGTCCTCGACGTACAGCGCGGCGACGTCGTACCCGGGGGTTCCGCTCGCGCGGTTGCCCCCGTTGTAGCGGGCGATGGTGGCGAGGTTGGCCATGTGGCCCTCGATCGCCCCGGCCGTCACGAGGTCGGGGAGGTCGGCCTGCTCGGCGTGGGCCGGTGAGCCCGCCAGCGTGCCCGCCGTCATCACGAGGGCGGCCAGACCTGCGGTGGCGGTGGTGCGCCGCCTGGAGGAGGGGAGCCCCGCCGCTCTGTCGCGCGGGCTCCCTGGGGTGGTCGGATGCACGGACTTCCTCCGGTTCGCGGGGGTCCATCGTGCCGTGGTGTGGGGGATGGACGCCAGGGGTGGGCGAGGTACCGGAGAAGCCTCGCAGGAGGTTCCGGTCACGGCAAGGCATGGCGCGGGACATTGCCACAATCAGCCACAGACCTTACGAGAGGGTGCACACTGTGATTTGATGGACGGCCCGAAACGCCCGGATCGTCTTCTCGCGTGGAGTCACCGGAGGCGCGTCGGAGGCCCGGTCACTCCTCGTCCCCGTCGTGCTCCTGGTGCTTGCGCGCTCGGTAGCTGGCACCCGCTCCGCCCATCAGCGCGACGCCCCGGATGTGCACGATCGGAGCTCCCGGATCCACGACGCTGGGGGTGTCGCCCTCGATCCCGAAGCCACCCATGATCGGCAGTCCGTGCACGCGCACCTGGATGTCGTCGGGGACGATGATGCCGACCCCGCCCATGACCGCGCCGAGCCAGATCGTCGTCTCGCGATGGGTGAACCGGGCCTCGCGCAGGTCGAGTTCGACTCCTCCCATGGTCGCCACGGCGAGGAACCGGCGGGGGAGGACCCAGTTGCCGGAGCGGTGGGCGCCACCCATGAGGGCGATCGCGCTGTGGCTCGTGGCGGGCTGGTCGACGATCCGGCTCGCGCCGTAGACGGGACGCGGGGACCGGAAGTCGGCGGGGGCAGGGAGACGGGACGGGACCGGATCGGAGCCGGGCAGGTCCTCGGTGAGGGGGACCAGCTCACCGACGGTCCTGGCGCGGTACACCGCGTCCAGCCGGTCACTGTGTTCGTCGGGGTCCAGGCGGCCCTCGGCGAGGGCCTCCCGGAGCAGGTGCGCGACGGCGTCACGGTCGGCGTCGGAGGCGCGCATCCGGCCGTTGCCGTCGTCGTGGGGGGTGAGTTGACTCATCTGTTCCACCATATGCCGATTCTGCCCCTCCGTGGAGGTCCACGGGATCGGGGAGAACCCCCGGGACGACCCTGAGAACCGCGCCCCGGGCTACGTCTGGGGGAGCAGGCCCCGGCGCATCGCCTGGGACACCGCCGAGGTCCGGTCACCCACTCCCAGCTTCTCGTAGACGCGCATGAGGTGGGTCTTCACCGTCGTCGCGCTGATGTGCAGGGCACGGCCGATCGCGGCGTTGGTGAGTCCGTCCGCCGCCAGACGCAGCACCTCGACCTCACGGGGGGAGAGCGCGGGGCCCTCCGGTTCGGTGCGCTGCCGCACCCCGGTGAGCAGCTTGCCCGCCAGTCTGCCGCTGAGCACGGTCTCGCCCCGGGCCGCCGAGCGCACCGCGTCGGCCAGCTCGGCCCTCGGGGTGTCCTTGAGCAGGTAGCCGGTGGCTCCCGCCTCGACCGCGCGAAGGATGTCGGTGTCGGTGTCGTAGGTGGTCAGCACCAGGACGTGGACGGCAGGGTGCTCCGCGCGGATGCGTTCGGTGGCCTCGGCGCCGTCCCCACCGGGCATGCGCAGGTCCATCAGGACCACGTCCGGGACCAGGGACGCCACCCGGGCCACCGCCTCGGGGCCCGAACCGGCGTCACCGACGATGTCCAGGTCGGGCTCGGCGCTGAGCATGCCTCGAATGCCCTCGCGGACCACGGGATGGTCGTCCACCAGAAGGACACGGATCATGGAACGGCTTCCTCTCCGGTGCGGATCATTCGTCCGCGTCGTCGTGGGGGATGGCCAGGCGGACGGTGGTGCCCCGTCCGGGAACGCTCTCCAGGTCCAGGAGTCCGCCCACCGTCGCGGCACGGTGGCGCATGTTGGCCAGGCCGTTGCCGTGGGCGGGCAGGGAGGTGTCGAAGCCCAGCCCGTCGTCCGCCACGGTCAGCCGCACGCCGACGTCCGTGTAGGCGAGGGTGACCGTGGTGGCGCGGGCGCCGGCGTGCTTGCGGACGTTGGCCAGCGCCTCCTGCGCGGTGCGCAGCAGACAGATCTGGAGGTCGTTGGGGAGCTCCTCCGGCTCACCGGTCACCTCCGCGTTCACGGAGATGCCCAGTTCGCGGCCGAGCCGCTCACAGATGCGCCGGAGGGAGGCGTCCAGGCCCTCGTCCTCCAGACGGAGCGACTGACGGGCGGCCACCATGGCACGGGTCTCGGCCAGGTTCTCCGCGGCCGTCTCCCGCATCAGCGCCAGGTGGCGGCGGGCGGTCACGGGGTCGCTGTCCAGCTCGGACTCCACCGCCTGGGCCAGGGTGACGATGCTGGTGAACCCCTGGGCGAGGGTGTCGTGCATCTCCCGGGCCAGGTGCTCGCGCTCGGCCAGGGCCCCGGCCTCCTCGGACAGCCGGGCCACCTCCTCGCGGCTGCGCCGCAGCGCCTCGATGAGCTCGTACCGTTCGACGCTCTGCACCACGATCCGCTCGATCCAGGTCCCGAACCACAGCGCGTAGCCCAGGATCGCGCCGTTGATGAGCAGGCTGACACCGACCGAGGCCCAGTCCTCCCACCCGAGCAGACCGCCCAGGACCGTCGGGAAGAGGAGGATCACGCCCACCGTCGCGACGGCGAGCACGCTGCCCACCGTCATGAAGCAGACGGGGGCGATGGCGATCAGGGCGAACACCAGGGTCGGGTTGAGGATGACGGCGGGCACGCTGGGCAGGAGGAACAGGCCCATCAGACCCAGGGCCCGGCCCGTGCTGGGGAAGTCCTTCTCCGGGCTGATCAGCGGCCGGGCGAAGACCAGGTAGACGACCACGACCGCGACCATCAGCGCCGCCGTCAGCCACCGCCACTCCGGAGGGCCGGTGACCAGGGCCAGCACGATCACCGCCGCCATCGCGACGGTGAAGGCCACGTGCCACCAGGCGCCCATGTTCCACGCGTGCCGCTCGTCCCGGTCCGACGACGGGTCGGTCCCGGTCGGGGTCGACCCGGTGGGAACGGGTCCGGTGGGATCGGACCCCGGGGGCACCGTCGTCTCCGGCCCCGGGGCCCGGTCCGTCGTCATGGTCATCCGTCCTCGTCATCCGTCCTTGCGGGTCTTCCAGCGGAAGGTCAGGAGTGTCAGGACCAAGCCCACCACACACCAGCCCCCCAGGACCAGGGCGACCATGTGCAGGTCCCAGGCCCCGGACAGTTCCATCACGGCCATCTCGTCGGGGAAGAACGCCGCGCGCATGCCCTGCGCCATCCACAGCAGCGGGAAGAGCGAGGCGCCGGTCAGGATCCAGTCCGGCATGAGATGCACCGGGACGAAGATCCCGGAGGTGAACTGGAGCAGGAGGAAGGGGATCACGACCACGGCGGAGGCCGTCTGCGCGGTGCGGGCCAGGGAGCTCATGGCGATCCCGAGCAGGGAGCAGCCGACGGTCCCGAGCACGAACACCCAGGCGACGGTGGACCAGGCGGCGAGCGTGGACGGCATGGTGCCGCCGAAGAACAGGGTCGCCACCGCGAGGAGGAGGGCCACCTGACCCACGGCGAGGAAGAGCACGAGCAGCGTCTTGCCGACGAAGTAGGCGCTGGGCGGCATGGGGGTTCCGCGCAGGCGGCGCAGCGCCCCCTGGTCGCGTTCGACCGCGATCGCGATGCCGAGCGTCTGGAAGCTCACCGACATCAGGCCCATCGCGATGAGCCCGGGCAGGTAGTAGTCGACCGCCGCCATCTCCATGTCGAACATGCCGTCGAAGATCGACGCGAACATGACCAGGATCAGCGCGGGCAGCGAGAAGGTGAAGATCAGGCTCTCCCACTCGCGGGAGAAGGTGCGGATCTCCATCCAGCCACGGGACAGGCCGACACGCACGGCACCCGGAGGGCGGCCGTGGGCCTCGGGGGCGGGGGAGGCGGGGGCCGCCGCCACGGTGTCGGTGCTCATACCGCGACCTCCTCGTGGGCCTGGTCGTCCTGGATCATGTCGAGGTAGATGTCCTCCAGCGTCGGGCGGTGCACGCTCAGCTCGGGGATCTCCCCGGGGATGCGCGCGCTCAGCTCGGCCACCAGCCGGGTGGGGGTGTCGGTGCGCCTCTCGTGCCTGCGCCCGTCCTCCGTCCAGGAGACGGTGGCCTGCGCGGAGGCGCGGCCGCCCAGCTGCCCGGGGGCGTCCACCGCGCGGATGCGGCCGTTGGCGATCACGCACACCCGGTCGGCCAGGAACTCGGCCTCCTCCAGGTAGTGCGTGGTGAGCACGATGGTGGTGCCCTGACGGGCCAGGCCCTGGATGAGGTCCCAGAACTCCCGGCGCGCCCGGGGGTCGAAGCCGGTGGTGGGCTCGTCGAGGAAGAGCAGTTCGGGGCGGCCGACGATCCCCAGGGCGACGTCGAGGCGGCGCCGCTGACCACCGGAGAGCGCGTCGGGCAGGGAAGCGGCCTTCTCGGAGAGGCCGACCATCTCCAGGACCTCGTCGCTGCCCAGCGCCCGGGGGTAGTAGCCCGCGAAGTGCCGGACGACCTCGCGCACCGGCATCTTGGGGACCATGGTCTCCTTCTGCCACACGATGCCGATCCGGGAGCGCCACACCCGGCCCGCCCTGCCCGGGTCCTCACCCAGCACGCTGACGTCGCCGCCGCTGCGAGTGCGGAAACCCTCCAGGATCTCCACGGCCGTGGACTTGCCCGCGCCGTTGGGCCCGAGGAAGGAGAAGACCTCTCCCCGGGGGACGCTCAGGTCGATCCCCGCGACCGCGTGGTTGTCGCCGTAGCGCTTGGTGAGGCCCTCGACCTCGATGACTGTTCCGCTCATACCCCTAGCGTTCCGTGAACGGGGCGGGCGGGGTGTCCGCTGGGGGGACCGACCGCTGTCCTCCGAACGGAGGACAGACGGGGGCGTGCCAGCACGCGGGCACGCCCCCGGGGCGTCGGTCCGGCTCGGAGGAGCCGGGTCAGAAGAGGCGCAGTGTGTCGGGCTCGATGCCGCGCAGTTCGTCGTAGTCGAGGACCACGCAGGCGATGCCCCGGTCCTCCGCGAGGACCTTCGCCTGGGGCTTGATCTCCTGGGCGGCGAACACACCGGTCACCGGGGCGAGGGAGGGGTCCCGGTTGAGGAGTTCGAGGTAGCGGGTGAGCTGCTCCACGCCGTCGATGTCCCCGCGCCGCTTGAGCTCCACGGCCACGGTGTTGCTCTGCCCGTCGCGGCAGAGGATGTCCACGGGACCGATGGCGGTCGGGTACTCGCGGCGGATGAGCGTGTAGCCCTCGCCCAGCGTGGTGATGTGCTCGGCGAGCAGTTCCTGGAGGTGGGCCTCCACGCCGTCCTTCTGGAGGCCGGGGTCCTTGCCGAGTTCGTGCGAGGAGTCGTGCATGACCTCCTCGATGGTCAGCACGAGCTTCTCACCGGACTTGCTGTGCGTGACCGTCCACACGTCGGGACCGTCCTCGACCGCCTCCTCGCGGAGCTTGCACGGCGGGTTCATCCAGTTCAGGGGTTTGAACGCCCGGTCGTCGGCGTGGATGGACACGCTCCCGTCGGCCTTGATCAGGATCAGGCGGGGAGCCATGGGCAGGTGGGCGGTGAGTCGGCCGACGTAGTCGACACTGCACCGCGCGATGACGAGACGCACGGGACGTCACGTTACCGCCTCCGCCGCGCCCGCGAACCCCCTTCCGAGGGGAGGGGCGTACGGGGGCGCGGGGTCGACGGCGGCGGCACTCCCTAGGCTGGCGGGATGCTCGTGCGCAATCGTTGGGTCGTCCTGTCGGTCAGCATGGTCGCTCAGGTGGCCAGCGTCTCGGTGATGTTCGGGGTGCCGGTCGTGCTGCCGCAGCTGCGCGAGGCCTTCGGGGTCTCCACCGCACAGGCGGGGATGCTGGCGGGCCTGCCCTCGTTCGGGCTGCTGATCACCCTCCTGGCCTGGGGTGTCGTCATCGACCGTGCGGGGGAGCGGGCGACCATGGCGCTGAGCCTGCTCCTCACGGCGGGCGCGCTCGGGCTGCTGTGGACGGTCACGGACCTGTGGGGCGCGGCGGTGGTCCTGCTGCTGGCCGGGGCGGTCGGCGGTCCGGTCAACGCCGCCAGCGGGCGGCTGGTCATGACCTGGTTCGCGCGCCGGGAACGCGGACTGGCGATGGGGATCCGCCAGTCCGCCCTGCCCCTGGGCGTGGGGCTGGCCGCCCTGGTGCTGCCCCGGGCGGCGGACGCGTGGGGTTTCGTCGGGGCGATGACGCTCCCGGCGGGGCTCGCTCTGATCGCCGTCCCGCTGGTGCTGGCGACGCCCTCGGCCCCGCCGGAGACCGTTCGGGAGACCGGCTCCCCGGAGGTCCCCGCCGCACCGGTCCGGACGGAGTCCCCCTACCGCCGGTGGGCGATCTGGCGGGTGCACGGCGTGAGCATGCTCCTCGGGGTCCCGCAGGTCACGCTGATGGTCTACACGGTGATCTACCTGGTCCAGGAACAGGGGTGGAGCCCGCCCTCGGCCGGAGCGGTGGTCGCCGCCGCGCAGATCCCCGGGGCGGTGGGGCGGCTCCTCCTCGGCGCCTGGTCGGACCGGACCGGCGACCGCATGCGTCCGGTCCGGTGGCTGGCCGTGGTCTCCGGAGTGGCCCTGGTCCTGCTCACCTTCCTGCCGGACGTCTGGGGCGGGGCGGCGGTCCCCCTGGTCCTGGTCTGCCTGGTCCTGACCATGTGGCACAACGGCCTCACCTTCCTCTCAGTCGCGGAGATCGCCGGTACCGCCTGGGCCGGGCGGGCGCTGGCCGTGCAGAACTGGCTCCAGTCGGTCAGCACCACCCTCACCCCCGTACTGATGGCCGCCGTGATCACGCTCGCGGGGCTGCCCGCCGTGTTCGCGGTGAGCGCCGTCTTCTCCGCGCTGGCCCTCGCCGTGGCCCCTGGCCGGGACGGACGCGTTACCGGGCAGTAGTAAAGATCTGGTCCCGGTGCGCGGTCGGGGCCCCCGGGAGGTCTAGGCTGGGGCCCATGGTGCAGGAATTTGACAAGGTCGGCGTCGTAGGACTGGGCACGATGGGTGCGGGCATCGCTGAGGTGTTCGCCAGGGCCGGGTTCCACGTCGTCGGGGTCGAGATCGACCAGGCCGCCCTCGACCGCGGCCGTGGCCACGTGGACAAGTCCCTCTCGCGCGCGGTGAGCAAGGGCAAGATCACCGAGGGGGAGCGCTCGGAGATCGACGCCCGCCTCACGTTCAGCACGTCCCGCGAGGACCTCGCGGACGCCGACTTCGTCGTCGAGGCCGTTCCCGAGCGCATGGACATCAAGCGCGACGTGTTCGGAGACCTCGACCGGATCTGCCCGCCCGGCACGATCCTGGCGACCAACACCTCCTCGCTCTCGGTCACCGAGATCGCGGCGCTGACCGACCGCCCCGAGAAGGTCGTCGGCCTGCACTTCTTCAACCCGGCCCCGGTGATGAAGCTGGCCGAGGTCATCACCACCGTCTCCACCAGCGCCGAGACCGCCGACATCGTGACCGAGGTCGCCAAGCGCGTCGGCAAGACCCCCATCGCGGTGGCCGACCGCGGCGGGTTCGTCGCCAACGCCCTGCTGGTGCCCTACATCAACGACGCCGTGCGGCTCTACGAGCGCCGGATCGCCACCCGCGAGGAGATCGACGAGTCCGCGAAGAAGGCCGCCGGCCTTCCGATGGGCCCGCTCGCCCTCGCCGACCTCGTCGGCCTGGACGTGTGCCTCGCCGTCATGGACGTCCTCTGGGACGAGTTCCGGGACCCCCGCTACGCCGCCTCGCCGCTCATCCGCCGCATGGTCGCCGCGGGCCGCCTCGGCCGCAAGACCGGCCAGGGCTTCTACGGTTCCGGTGACGAGGCCCCCGAGCCCCGCCCCACCGGCCGCCTCGCCGAGATGGTGCGCGAGGAGGAGACCCTCGACCTGGGCGAGATGCTCATCGCGCCGCAGATCGACGACGCCCTGCGGATGGTCGGAGACGGCTACGCCTCCGCCAAGGACGTCGACACCGCCATGCGGTTCGGCTGCGGCTACCCGAAGGGCCCCACCGAGCTCCTGGAGGAGCGCGGCGCGGAGTCCGTCATCACCACGCTCGTGGCCATGGCCGAGTACGGCCTCACCACCATCGCCGTGCCCGCCCCGCTGCTCATGGACCAGCTCCCCGACACCGAGGAGAGCGCCCCGCACGGCGGCTGCGCCTGCCACTAGGGCGGTTCCGTGGATGCTCTCGGTTGATGCGGCGTCCCCGGGGACCTCGGCCGCCGTCACGCCAGTGTGACGGCGGCCACTGTTCTTTCTCTCCTACCCTTGGAGGGTGAGCCCGCGCCGTAACAGCCCCCGCCGCAAGACCGCCCGGGGCAAGAACACCCCCGGAGGCCCCCCGGACGACGACGCGCTCATGCTGCGCGTCACCGGAGGGCAACGCCGGGAGACCGGACCCGACGGCGAGTGGGTCACGCGCCGGATCAGCGGCGCGGCCGCCACCAAGGTCTACCGCTGCCCCGGCTGCGCCCAGGAGATCCCCGCCGGGATGCCCCACGTCGTCGCCTGGCGCCCGTACGGCGACGGCGGTGACCGGCGGCACTGGCACACCTCCTGCTGGGACCGGCGCACCCACCGCTCGCCCAGGGCCCCCAGACACTGACCTGACGAAGAGGACCCATGGAGATCCGCGCCACCACGGTGCTGCCCGCCGTCCGACGGCCCATCACCCTGCACACCGCCGACGGGCTGGAGCTGGTCGGGGAACTGGCCCTGCCCGAAGGGCGCAGGCCCGTCGCCACCCTCGTCTGTCTGCACCCGCTGCCCACCGCCGAGGGCATGATGGACAGCCACGTCCTGCGCAAGGCGTCCTTCCGGCTCCCCGCGCTCGCCAACGTCGCCGTGCTGCGCTTCAACACCCGCGGCACCACCTCCCGCCACGGCACCAGCCAGGGCGAGTTCGGAGAGGGCGAGACCGAACAGCACGACGTCATGGCCGCCATCGAGTTCACCGAGTTCGAGGACCTGCCCGCACCCTGGCTGCTGGGTTGGTCGTTCGGCACCGAACTGGCCCTCAAGTGGGGCTGCGACCCGCAGATCAGGGGCGCGCTGCTGCTCTCCCCGCCGCTCCACCGCGCCGACGAGTCCGACATGCGGGTGTGGGCCGACTCCGGCAAGCCCGTGGTGGCCCTGGTCCCCGAACACGACGACTACCTGAGGCCCGACGAGGCCCGCGAACGCTTCGCGCCCCTCACCCAGGCCGAGATCATCGGTGTCGACGGAGCCAAGCACCTGTGGGTGGGCGAACCCTACGTGCGCCGTGTCCTCGACGAGGTCGTGAAGCGGGTCAACCCGGAGGCGTACCCGCTGCCGACGGAGTGGGACGGGCCGTGGGAGAAGGACACTCCGTAGTCCTGGGCCTCCGCTTCGCTTCGGCCCGTGTTCGGGCGCCCTCCTGTGGTGAGGCGTGCAGGTAGCGCTCACGCCTGTGGCTGAGGCCGGCGGCTCGGTTCCCTCTGCACGGTGTCCGCTGAACGCCGGACGCCCCGGCGCCCCGGCGCCCGAACGGGCACCCCCTTGTGGTGCGGGTGTGTGGGTGGGGCTCGTGGTTGTGGTTGGGGTTCAGACGTGTTTGCTTGGGGCCTCCGCTTCGCTTCGGCCCGTGTTCGGGCGCCCAAGAAGCCAGGGATTCTTCATCCTCGTCTGTGCCTGGCTCGTTCCTCGCTGGCGGCTTGACTCGTCTTGCAGAACCCTGGCGGCGCCCGAACGGGCACCCCCTTGTGGAGGGGGTGTGAGGGCAGCACTCACGGCTGTGGTTGAGGGGACGGGTGGGCGGGGCTCACGCCTGTGGTGAGGGTGCCAGGGCGGGACTCACGGCTGTGGTTGAGGGGCATGACGAAGGGCCCGGTCCCGGGGTGAACCCCCGGGGCCGGGCCCTTCGTCATGTCAGGACGACTCAGCCGAGGCCGGTCGTTACTCCTGCCACCAGTCCTCGTCGTCGGAGCCCTTGCCGGAGTGCGCGGGCTGCTTCGGCTCCTCCGCCACGGGGGCGGCGGGAGCGGCCGGGGCCTCCTGCTGGATCGCGGCGGGAGCGGCCGGAGCGGCGGGGGCGCCACCGCCACCACCGAGCAGCTGACGCAGCTGCTGGAGGTGCGACTGGATGCTGTCCCGCTGGCGGTTGAGCTCGTCGACCTCCTTCTTGGCGGCCGTCATGATCCGGTTGGCCTCGGACTTGGCGTCGCTCAGCTGGTGGTCGGCCTTGGACTTGGCCTCGGTCTCGATCTGACCGGCGTTCTTCTTGGCGTTGCTGACCAGCTGCTTGGCGTGGTTCTCGGCGTCGCGGCGGGTCTGCTCGGCCTGCTGGCTGGCCTTGGTGGCCCGCTGCTCGGCGCTGGAGGCGCGCTCCTCGGCCTCGTTGACCATCTTCTGCGTGGCGGCCTGGGCGGCGGCCAGACGCTCCGCGTCCTGACGCTCGGCCTCGGCGCGGCGGTCGGCCAGCTGAAGCTCGAACTGGTCCTCGGTCTCGGTGCGGCGCGCCTCGGACTCGGCGTAGGCCCGCTCGGCGTTCTTGCGCAGCTCCTCGGCCTGGCTCTTGGCCGACTGGATCGTCTCGTCGCGCTCACGCTTGGCGGCGGCCCGGGCCTGGGCGCACTCGCGCTCGGTGGTGGTGCGCAGCTTCGCGATCTCGCCCTCGAAGGTGGCGCGCTTCTCCGCGATCTCGTGGTCGACGGCCGAGCGCTTCTTCTGCACCTCGCGCTCGGTGGTCGAGGCCAGCTCGTCGGCCTCGCGGCGGGCGGTGGTGCTGATCTCCTCCGCCTCGGTCTCGGCGGCCTGGCGCTGCTCGTCGGCCTCACGCTGGGCCAGCGTGCGGACCTCGGTGGCCTCCGATTCGGCGGCGGCACGCATC
The DNA here is from genome assembly GCF_042745575.1 of Nocardiopsis sp. NPDC058789. Taxonomy (NCBI): domain Bacteria; kingdom Bacillati; phylum Actinomycetota; class Actinomycetes; order Streptosporangiales; family Nocardiopsidaceae; genus Nocardiopsis; species Nocardiopsis sp. NPDC058789. The sequence goes on along the minus strand of NZ_JBHYOW010000009.1, from coordinate 34,959 downwards.
TCGGCGGCCTCGATCTGGGCGGCCGACCGGATGTCGTTGGCGTCGATCTGGGCGCTCTGCACCAGTTCGTTGGCCTGCTCCTCGGCGAGGCGGAGCAGTTCCTCGATGCGCGAGCCCAGACCGGAGTAGGAGGGGCGCTCGCGCTCCTGGAGCTGGCGGTTCTTGGCGTTCAGCTCGGACTTGGCCTTCTCGAGCTGCTTGTTGGACTGCTTGACCTCGTTGCGCAGCCCGTCCAGGTAGTCCTGCACCTGGGTGCGGTCAAAGCCACGCAGCACCACGTCGAACTCTGGCGGGGTGTTGTCCTCGTCGAAGATGTTGTTGAGCTGGGTGTCAATGTTGTTTGACGACATGTGGCGGAATCCTGAACGGGTACGAGACGGCTACGTGCGAACCGCCGGGGGCGACGGGAGGGCGGCTGCTGTGCCCCCGGTGGACGGGGTTGTCGCCGGGGTGGCCGGGGCGCGGGCGGATTGGTGGGGTTCCAGAAATGACCCTGACCGCCTCCGACGGACGCCTGGGCGCTGGTGGACACCCGGGTGCGACCGTCCCGGCTCACTGACCGGACTGCAAGACATGGACCAACGCCGGAAAGCGGATCCGGCAGCTAGCCGACTTTATCAAGCGTGACACCCCTGGGAAGGGGGTTTCGGGTAACTTCCGGCGGGGTGGGTGGTCAACCGCACCTCGGGAGCTCAAGCTGTGATGAGTCCGGAACGTCCCCGTGACGTGAATCGGTCGGCCGCTTCCCTCAGCATGGCGCTAGTGGGCGCTCTGCACCAACTCGGTGAGGACGCCGCCGCAGTCCTTCGGGTGCAGGAACACGATCCGGGAGCCCGCCGTGCCCGACCGGGGCTCGTCGTCCAGCACACGCACGCCGCGCTCCCCGATACCCGCCGCGCTGGCGGCCACGTCGCCGGTGCCGAAGGCGATGTGGTGCACGCCCTCGCCGTTGCGGGCCAGAAACTTCGCCACGGGGGAGTCCTCCCGTGTGGGCTCCAGGAGTTGCAGATACGTCGCGCCGCCGTCGTCCGTGCCGTTGATTCGGAGCATGGCCTCACGGACGCCCTGTTCCTCGTTGACCTCCTCGTGCTCCACCTCGAAGCCGTAGGTGCTCCGGTAGAACTCGACGGACGCGTCGAGGTCGCGGCAGGCGATCCCCACGTGGTCCAACCGGGTCAGACCGCCGAATGGGCCGGTGGGGATGGGTGTGTCACTCACTGGCGAACCTCCCGAACGTCGCTGGGACCTGTGTGGGTATCGTTGCAGACCAACTGCGACACTCATCACCTGGAGGCCAGTCAGATGCCCGGTTCCGTCATCGTCGGTGGGGCCCGCACCCCGACCGGCCGTCTCCTCGGCTCCCTCGCCGGTTTCTCCGCCGCCGACCTGGGGGGCTTCGCGATCAAGGCCGCCCTGGAGCGCGCCGGGATCAGTGGTGACCAGGTCGGATACGTGGTCATGGGACAGGTGCTCCAGGCGGGCGCCGGTCAGATCCCCTCCCGTCAGGCCGCCGTCAAGGCGGGCATCCCCATGGACGTCCCGTCCGTGACCATCAACAAGGTCTGCCTCTCCGGCCTGGACGCCATCGCCCTGGCCGACCAGCTCGTCCGGGCGGGCGAGTTCGACGTCGTCGTCGCGGGCGGCATGGAGTCCATGACCAACGCCCCCCACCTGCTCCCCAAGTCCCGTAAGGGCTACAAGTACGGCTCCGTCGAGGTCCTGGACGCCACCGCGCACGACGGGCTCACCGACGCCTTCGAGGGTGACTCGATGGGGGCCTCCACCGAGCGCCACAACGGCAAGCTCGGTATCGAGCGCCCCGAGCAGGACGCCTTCGCGGCCCGGTCCCACCAGCGCGCGGCGGCCGCCGCCGAGCAGGGCCGGTTCGACGCGGAGATCGTCCCCGTGGAGATCCCGCAGCGCAAGGGCGACCCGGTCGTGTTCGCGCACGACGAGGGGGTCCGACCCGACACCACCGTCGAGAGCCTGGCCCGGCTGCGTCCCGCCTTCGACAGCGACGGCACCATCACCGCCGGATCCTCCTCGCAGATCTCCGACGGCGCCGCCGCCGTGGTCGTGATGAGCCGGGAGAAGGCCGACGAGCTGGGTGTCCCGATCCTCGCCGAGATCGGCGCGCACGGGAACGTCGCCGGTCCGGACAACTCCCTGCACTCCCAGCCCTCCAACGCCATCAGGCACGCGCTCACCAAGGCGGGCAAGGAGGTCGGGGACCTGGACCTCATCGAGATCAACGAGGCCTTCGCGGCGGTCGGTATCCAGTCCACCAAGGACCTCGGCGTCTCGGAGGACATCGTCAACGTCGACGGCGGCGCCATCGCGATCGGTCACCCGATCGGCGCCTCCGGGGCGCGCATCGCCCTGCACCTGATCCACGAGCTGCGCCGTCGCGGCGGCGGGCTCGGCGCGGCCGCCCTGTGCGGCGGCGGTGGCCAGGGCGACGCCCTGCTGTTCACGGTGCCCGGGGAGTAGTACCGACCCGGTCCGTGCGCGGGCCGGTCCGGGGTGAGATCGTACGGGGCGGGGGCACTGGGCCCCCGCCCCGACACATGTCCGCGGGTCGAAGTCGAGGAGTCGCATGAACGCCCCCCAGTTGGTCGATCGGGTTCGCGGGGGTGACCGCCGGGCGCTGGCCCGCGCCATCACCCTGGTCGAGAACGGTGCCGCCGAACTGCGCGAGATCATGGCGGGGCTGGCGCCCCACACCGGCCGGGCCCGCGTGGTCGGGTTCACCGGTTCGCCCGGGGTGGGGAAGTCCACCACCACCAACGCCGTGGTGCGCGCGGTGCGCGCCCGGGGCCTGTCGGCCGCGGTCCTGGCGGTGGACCCCTCCTCGCCCTTCACCGGCGGCGCGCTGCTCGGGGACCGGGTGCGGATGCAGGAACACGCCACGGACGCGGGCGTGTACATCAGGTCGGTGGCCAACCGGGGGCACCTGGGCGGGCTGACCTGGGCGACCCCGCACGCGCTGCGGGTCCTGGACGCGGCCGGGTTCGACGTGATCCTCGTGGAGACGGTCGGAGTGGGCCAGGCCGAGGTGGAGATCGCCGGTCTGGCCGACACCACGGTGGTGCTGAGCGCCCCCGGGATGGGCGACGGGGTCCAGGCCGCCAAGGCCGGGGTCCTGGAGGTGGCCGACGTGTTCGCGGTGAACAAGGCGGACCGCGACGGCGCCAAGGCGACCCTGCGGGAGCTGCGCCAGATGATCGCGATGAAGGACCGTTCGGACGACGAGTGGAAGCCGCCGATCGTCATGACGGTGGCGGCGAAGGACGAGGGGATCGACGAGCTCTGGGCGCGGGTGGAGGAGCACCACGCCCACCTGGAGGCCTCCGGCGAGCTCGTGTCGCGGCGCCGCCGGCGAGCCCGCGACGAGGTGGAGGCGATCGTGCTGGACCTGCTGCGCGCCCGGATGGGCGGTGTGGGCTCGGAGCACGGCCTGGACGAGCTGGCCGGGGAGGTCGCGACGGGTGAGCGCGATCCGTACGCCGCCGCCGACCTGCTCCTGAAGGAGCTCGGCGCCACCACGGGGGAGTAGCCCCTGGGGCGACGCCCCGGAAAAGGGGGCGGCCGGGGTGGACCGTCGCACGTCGGTCCACCCCGGCCTGGCGGCGGTGCTCCCCGGATCAGAGCACCGACGCCGCTGGTTCCCGCCACCGGCCTGGACCGGAGGCGGGGGTCCTCGGTCCTATCCGCCGAGCGCCGAGTCGATGGCGGCCATGAGGCTGCCGTCGCCGTCGTCGCCGTCGATGGACCAGATCATGACGCCGCCGAGGCCGTTCTCCGTCACCCAGTCGGTCTTCTGGGTCATGGCGGTCTCGTCGTCGTAGGTCCAGAAGGTCTCGCCGTCGTAGAGCCAGGCCGTGCCGAGGTCGTTGTCACGGAACAGCTCGTAGCCGGAGAGCTCCTTGAGGTTGCGGTACTCCTCGCTGCCGTCGGCGTAGGTGCCGGGGGCTGGGCCCGTCGCGGGCTGGAAGAGCCCGTCGCCGTCGGGGCCCGGTTCCACACCGGTCCAGCCCTGACCGTAGAAGGGCACACCCAGGACCAGCTTGTCCGGGTCGACGCCGCGGTCGAGGTAGGCCTGGATGGTGGTCTGCGTGGAGATGACGTCGCCCGGGTCGCGCGGGTCCGGCGCCAGGTTCGACTGGTGGTTGGTGACCGACTCCCAGGTGCCGTGGTAGTCGTAGCCCTGGACGGTCACGAAGTCCATGTTGGGCATGATCTCGTCCAGCTCGAAGCCGGTGTCGATGCGCCACGGACCGGCGGGCATGAACGAGCTGATCTCGTAGTGGCGGTCGGTCTCCGCGCCGAGCTCGTCCAGCTGGTCGCGGAACTCCTGGACCAGGGCGGTGAAGTTCTCCCGGTCCTCGGGGCGGACCACGTTGTGCGGGTTGCCGTCGGAGGCGGGCCACTCCCAGTCGAGGTCGATGCCGTCGAAGACGCCGTAACCGACGCCCTCGCCGCCGGCCCCGTCGATGACCGGCAGGTCGCCCTTCAGGTACAGGTCGACACAGGAGCTGACCAGCCGCTCACGGGACTCGGGGGTGAGCGCGGCGTCGGAGAAGTGCTTCGACCAGTTCCAGCCGCCCAACGAGATGTTGACGATCAGGTTGGGGTACTGCTCCTTCAGCTTGCGGATCTGGTTGAAGTTGCCCCGCAGGGGCTGGCCGGGGCCGTCGGCGGCGCCGTCGACGCTCTCCGAGGCGGGGACGGCCCGGCCGTAGTCGGCGCGGGCGTCGCCCTGTTCGGGCTCGTTGGTCATGAAGCACTCGCCGTCGGGGCCCACGTTGCCGAACGCGTAGTTGATGTGCGTGAGCTTCTCGGCGCTGCCCGAGTCGACGAGGTCGCGGACGGTGTAGCCGCGCTCCTCGACGCCCCACTGGGTGAAGTAGGCGATGCTGCGGCTGCCGTGCTCGGGCCCCTGGTCGGGCTCTCCCGCGCAGGGGGCGCCGTTGACGGTGCAGCCGAGGAGGTGGCTGTTGCCGCCGGTGTGGACGCCGTTGAACCCGAACCGGTAGCTGCCACCGGCGGGGATCGCGGCGCCCCAGCGCGGCGGGGTCACGGTGTAGCCGTCCTGGGCGGTGCCGGAGAGGGAGGCGTTCCACAGCTCGTGGACGCGGCTGCCGTCGGGGAGGTCGAACTCCAGTGTCCAGTCGGTCAGGTCCGCCCCGGAGGTGTTGTGGACGGTGATCTCGCCGGTGTAGCCGCTGTCCCACCGGGCCGACTCGACGTAGGTCACCCGGAGGTCGGAGGGCTCGGCGCTCTCGGCGGCCACGGGCGGGGCGAAGAGGGCGAGTGGCGCCACCAGCGCGGCGGCGGCCGCCACCGAGAGGTGGTTTCTGAGTCGTCGTGAGCTCACGTCGCGAGTTCTCCTGGGGGGAGGGTGCCAGGGCTTTGGGTGCTGTCCGCGTCCCTGACGTGGGGGGATAAATTTTTAGGAAACTTAACTAATAATTACGGCCCCCGTCAACGCCCCGCCGCGAAGTTTTCCCCGACCTCGTCGGATTCCCTGGGCGCCGACCGGTCGGTTCGACGAGTCTGCCGAGTTGACGGGCCGGACCAGTTCGGTGCGAGGAGAAGTGTCCCCTTGTGGCCACGGACAGCTCTTGACGCCGTGTGCCACGAAAAGGTAGGAGCCCCGACTCGGTGAGTCGGGACTCCTGCTTCTGAGGTGGGTGGAGTGGGGCTACGAGGCCAGCGCGGCGTCCACGGCGGCCATCAGGGTGCCGTTCGCGTCGTCACCGTCGATCGACCAGATCATCACCCCGCCCAGGCCCTGGGTCTGCGCCCAGTCGGTCTTCTGGGTCAGCGCGATCTCGTCGTCGAAGGTCCAGAAGGTGGTGCCGTCGTAGAGCCAGGCCGTGCCCAGGGCGTCGTCCCTGTGCAGGGTGAAGCCCGGCAGGTCCCTGACCACCTTCCAGTCGTCGATGCCCTGCTCGTAGGTGCCCGGAGCCGGGCCCGTCGCGCTCTGGAAGAGGCCGTTCCCGTTCGGCCCGGGGGCGACCCCCGTCCATCCGCGGCTGTAGAAGGGCAGCCCGAGGACCATGTCGGCGGGGTCGACGCCCCGGCTGACGTACTCCTGGACGGCGATCTCGCTGGAGAACCGTCGCGGGCTGGGGTCGTCGACGTCGAACACCGTGTTGGACTGGTGGGCGGTGGCGTTCTCCCAGGCGCCGTGGAAGTCGTACCCCTGCACCGTGACGAAGTCGAAGTGGGGCATGAGCCGGTCCATCTGGAAGCCGGCCTCGACCTTCTCCGGGTCGGCGGGCAGGAACGCGGTCAGCTCGTAGGGCCGACCGGTCTCGGCACCCAGGGCGTCCAGTTGGGTGCGGAACTCCTGGACGAGGGCGGTGAAGTTCTCCCGGTCCTCGGGACGGACGACGTTGTGCTCGTGCCCGGCGCTTCCGGGCCACTCCCAGTCGAGGTCGACGCCGTCGAAGACGCCCGCCGCCGCGCCCGGGCCGCCCGCGCCGTCGAACAGGGGCAGGTTGCCGCGCAGGAACTGGTCCACGCACGAGCTGACCATCCGCTGGCGTGACTCGGGGGTCAGGGCCGCGTCCGAGAAGTGCTCGGACCACGTCCAGCCGCCGAGGGAGATGTGGACCTTGAGGTCTGGGTACGTCTCCTTGAGCTTGCGCAGCTGGTTGAAGTTCCCGCGCAGGTCCTGGTTCCAGGTGTCCGCGACCCCGTCCACGCTCTCGTCCGCGCGGAACGAGCGGCCGTAGTCGGCCCAGGCGTCGCCCTGGCCGAGCTGGTTCGCCATGAAGCACTCGCCGTTGGCGTTGACGTTGCCGAACGAGTAGTTGATGTGGGTGAGTTTCGCGGCCGTGCCGGAGGTCTCCAGGTCGCGCACCAGGTAGCCGCGGTCGTAGATGCCCCACTGGGTGAAGTAGGCGACGCGGCGCTCGCCGGTCGGTGAGGTGCCTGCCCCCTCCAGAGTGGTGGCGGTGACCGCCGTGCTCTCGACGCCTCGGTTGTTGGAGGTGTCGAACGCCCGGACCGTGAAGTCGTACCGCGTCAGGGGCGCCAGGCCGCCGACCGTGGCGGTCAGCGTGTCCGCGCCGACGGAACGCACGACCTGGCCGTCGGAGACGATCTCGTAACCCGCGACGGCGACGTTGTCCGTGGCCGCGTCCCAGGTCAGGGCGACGGTGTTCGAGGTGATCTCTCCGACGGTCAGTCCACCGGGCGTGGAGGGGGCCTCCGTGTCGGGCTCGGTGGTTCCGCCGGAACAGGAGGCGCCGTTCACCGTGCAGTTGACGGGCGTGGTCTCCCCGCCGCCGTGGGTGCCGTTGAAGCCGATCTGGTACGAGCCGTTCGCGGGGACCGTGGCGCCCCACGACGGCGGGGTGAGGGTGTGGGTGGCGCCGCTCGTGGTGTGGACGGCGTTCCACAGGCTGGTGATCCGGACCCCGGCGGGGGTCTCGAAGCTGACCGACCAGTCGGTGAGGTCGGTGGTGGTCTCGTTCCGGATGGTGATCTGTCCGCCGTAGCCGCTGTCCCACCGGGACGTCTCGACGTAGGTGACGGACAGCTCGCCCGGTGCGGCGGCAGCCGGGGCGGCGGACAGAAGGGGTGCGACCAGCAGTGCGGCGGCCAACGCGGCGAGCCGGTTTCTCAGATGGCGTGCTCTCACGGAGGGGTCTCCATTGGGGGAGGAGTGGGGGAGGGAACCGCGGGGGAGTGGGAGCTCCGGCGGCGGAAGGAGTCCTTGCGGAGTGGAGGTGCGTCGAATCCGAGTGAGGGGTTCCAAGGACGGTGGCGAGCGAGCCATAGCGCCTCTGAAGTGGGGAAACCAATTTTTAGGAAAGTTAACTAATAGTTTTCCCGGAGTCAATGAGCGTACGCCGGATTTCTTCGCCTTTCCTACGCGGGGAAGGCGTCCGCCCCGCCCCGGAACGGCTTTTCCGAGTTGGGGTACCGGACCAGTACCGAATGGCCCGCCTGTCCCCTTCCGGCCAGAGGAACCCCCTTGCCCTCCCCGGTCGATCGTGCAGCCGGGTGGGTCCGAGGCGTGCGGTGCCGGACGAGGGCGGGCGGACCGCCTTCCGCTCGGGGTCGGAGGGCGGGGGAGCGCCGTTAGAGTGACGGCGTGGGAAACCCTTTGAACCTTCCGTTCGACCCGATCGAACGCGCTCACGACAACTGGAGTGAGAGATGGGGTGCCTCGCCCGCCATGGCGGCGGTCACCTCCCTCATGCGCGCGCAGCAGATCCTCATCGGTGAGCTGGACGGCACTCTCAAGCCGTTCGGCCTGACCTTCGCCCGGTACGAGGCGCTGGTCCTGCTCACCTTCAGCTCCTCCGGTTCGTTGCCGTTGGGCAAGATCGGTGAGCGCCTGATGGTGCACCCCACCAGCGTCACCAACACCATCGACCGGCTGGAGGGGCAGGGCCTGGTGGTCCGCCTCCCCAACCCGAGCGACGGGCGCGGAGTCCTGGCGGAGATCACCGAGGCCGGGCGCGAGGTCACGGAGGAGGCCACCCAGGCGCTCCTCGGCATGGACTTCGGCCTGGGCTGCTACTCCGGTGAGGAGCTGTGGGGCATGCACGAGGCGCTCACCCGGCTCCGGGTGGACTTCGGTGACTTCCCCGCCCCCGTGGCCGGGGCCGCCGACCGGGGCTGACCGGGCCGTTCGCCGGCGTTCGCGCGCCGGGGGCTCCGTGTCTGTACATATATAGTTGGACGTCCTACTATCTTCCTATGGCGAACACCACAGGAGAGCCCAGCGGCGGCGGGGCCCAGGAGATCGAGGCCGGACGCGACCGCTGGCAGCGCCGGTACGACGCGGCGCGCAAGCGCGACGCCGACTTCACCTCGCTGTCCGGCCGCCCCCTCGCGCCCGTCTACGGGCCCCGGCCCGGTGCGGAGGTCCCCGGGTTCGAGCGCGTCGGCTGGCCCGGCGAGTACCCCTACACCCGCGGCCTGTACCCCACCGGCTACCGGGGGCGCGCCTGGACCATCCGCCAGTTCGCCGGGTTCGGCAACGCCACGCAGACCAACGAGCGCTACAAGATGATCCTCGCCCAGGGCGGCGGGGGGCTCTCGGTCGCCTTCGACATGCCCACCCTCATGGGCCACGACTCCGACTCGCCCCACGCCCTCGGAGAGGTCGGGCACTGCGGGGTCGCCATCGACTCGGTCTCCGACATGGACCTGCTCTTCGACGGGATCCCGCTCGGTGAGACCACCACGTCCATGACCATCAGCGGGCCGGCCATCCCGGCCTTCTGCATGTACCTGGTCGCGGCCGAACGCCAGGGCGTCGACATCGGCGGCCTCAACGGCACGCTCCAGACCGACATCTTCAAGGAGTACATCGCCCAGAAGGAGTGGCTGTACCCGCCCGAGCCCCACCTGCGCCTCATCGGTGACCTGATGGAGTACTGCGCGGAGCACATCCCGGCCTTCAAACCGCTCTCCGTCTCCGGTTACCACATCCGTGAGGCGGGGGCCACGGCCGCGCAGGAGCTCGCCTACACCCTGGCCGACGGGTTCGGCTACGTGGAGCTCGGTCTGTCCCGGGGCCTGGACATCGACCGCTTCGCCCCCGGGCTCTCCTTCTTCTTCGACGCCCACATCGACTTCTTCGAGGAGATCGCCAAGTTCCGCGCCGCCCGCCGCATCTGGGCCCGCTGGATCCGCGACACCTACGGCGCGAAGACCGAGAAGGCCCAGTGGCTGCGGTTCCACACCCAGACCGCCGGTGTCTCCCTCACCGCGCAGCAGCCCTACAACAACGTGGTGCGCACCGCCGTCGAGGCGCTCTCCGCCGTGCTCGGCGGCACCAACTCGCTGCACACCAACGCGCTCGACGAGACCCTGGCCCTGCCCACCGAGCAGTCCGCCGAGATCGCCCTGCGCACCCAGCAGGTCCTCATGGAGGAGACGGGCGTGGTCAACGTCGCCGACCCGCTCGGCGGCTCCTGGTACGTGGAGGCCCTCACCGACGAGATCGAGGCCGAGGCGGAGCGGATCTTCGAGCAGATCCTCCGCATGGGCGGGGGAGAGGACGCCGAACACGCCATCGGCCCGATGACCTCGGGCATCCTCGCCGGAATCGGGAACGGCTACTTCAGCTCCGAGATCGCGGAGTCCGCCTTCCAGTACCAGCAGGCCCTGGAGAAGGGCGACAAGCGCATCGTCGGTGTCAACTGCCACACCAACACCGTCTCCGGCGAACTCGACATCCTCAAGATCAGCCACGAGGTCGAGCACGAACAGAAGCGCGCCCTCACCGAGCGCCGCGCCCACCGCGACAGGGACGCCGTGGACCGCGCCCTGGCCCGTCTCCTGGAGGGGGTCCGGGCCGACGACGGCAACCTCATCCCGCTCATCATGGACGCCGCCCGCGCCGAGGCCACCCTCGGAGAGATCTGCGCCACGATGGGCGAGGAGTTCGGCACCTACACGGAGGACCCGCAGTTCTGAATCGGGCCTCCTCTCCGCTCGTGGCTGAGAGATCCCGGGGCGGTCCTCGGACCGCTCCGGGATGCGGCAGGATAGGGAACATGCAGCCTTCGGACTTTTCACCGAACAGTGCGGTTGACCTCGGGGCGCGCAAGGCGGCCTTGGAGCGTGAGGCCAAGCAGCGTGCCGAGGTGTCGGCCGGTCGAACCAACCCCTACTCCGTCAACGCCGACGAGTCCAACTTCCAGCAGGTGCTGGAACGGTCGATGGCCGCCCCGGTCGTGATGGCGGTTCTGGCGAGCTGGTCCGAGCAGTCCAAGCAGGTCGAGGCGGCCCTCGACAAGCTCTCCCAGGGCTCCGGCGGCAACTGGCTCCTGGCCAAGATCGACGGTGACGCGAGCCCGCAGCTGGTGCAGGCGCTGCGCGTGTCCGGGACCCCCACGATCATCATCGCGGTCCAGGGGCAGGTGATGCCCCTGATGCAGGGTCCCGCCAACGAGGAGCAGCTGCGCGACGCCCTCACCCAGGTGTTCGGCGCGCTCGCCCAGCAGGGCATGCTGCCCCCCGGTCACCCCGGCACGGTGGACGGCGACCCCTCCGACCTCCCCGAGGAGTCCGAGCCCGTCCCCCAGGAGGACCCGGTGGCCGCGCGGGCCCAGGCCGCCCTGGAGAGCGGGGACTTCGAGGCCGCGGCGGCGGTCTTCGAGAAGGCCCTGGAGGACGACCCCAGGAACGTCGACCTCAGGGCCAACCTCGCCCAGGTCCGCCTCGTCGGCCGACTCCAGGACGTGGACGGCCCCGCCGTGCGGCGGACCGCGGACGAGGACCCCGCGAACGTGGACGCGCAGATCACCGTCGCGGACATCGAGGTCTACGGCGGGGAGTACGAGGCCGCCTTCGACCGGCTCGTCGAGACGGTCCGGCGGACGTCGGACGACGACCGCGACCGGGTGCGCGGGCACCTGATCTCCCTCTTCGACCTGCTGCCCGCGGGTGACCCGAGGGTGAACGCGGCCCGCCGCAAGCTCACCTCGGCCCTGTTCTAGGACGTCGCGACCGGCCCCGGGAGTCCCGGGGCCGGTTTCTTTATGGGGTTTTCCTCCCTCTGTGTCACTAAGGGTGGTAAATCGGTGCGTATTTACCGATTTGAAGATGGGGGGATAGCGACCCCGTCGCAGGGTAGAAGCTGGGGAGAAGTTCCGTTCGGCGAACCCGGCAGGTGTTCCATGACGAACAACGCGGCGGTGCCCGTGGTCACGATCTCCGCGACCTTCGGCGCGGGCGGCAGTGTGGTCGGCCCCGCCGTCGCCGCCCGCCTCCACGTCCCCTTCCTCGACCGCGCGGTCCCCAGCGCGGTGGCGGCCGAGATTGGCTGCTCCCTGGACGAGGTGCTCCAACGCGACGACCGCGCCCCCGGCGGGTTCGAGCGGCTGCTCGCCAGCGCCGCCCGCCTGCCCACGGTCACCCTCGGCAGTGTGGACACCGGATTCATCGGCACCACCGACGACGAGGGGCGCCTCCTCTACGACCACGAGTTCGTCGAGCAGACCGAACGGGTGATCCGCGACGTCGCCGGGACCGGCGGTGTGGTCCTGGGGCGGGCCGCGGCCGTGGTCCTGGCCGACCACCCCGGCGCGCTGCACGTACGCCTCGACGGGGACCGGCAGGCCCGCCTGCGCAGGGCGCGGAGCCTGTGGGAGAGGGGCGACCCGGAGGGGTTCGGTGGAGAGGCCTGGGGCGCGAACCCGCCCACGCTCCGGCTGTTGGACGACAACGACCGCGCCCGCGCGGCCTACGTGCGCCGCTTCTACCGCACCGACGCGGCCGACCCCGGCCTCTACCACCTGGTGGTCGACTCCACGGCGCTCTCCACGGACGCCTGCGCGGACGTGGTGGTGCGCGCCGCCACCGACCGCGCGCGGGCCTGAGACCCCCGGGAAATCCTCGGAATTAATGCGATTTTTTCCGAAGGCGTTAATTGTCACCTTGTGCTGACGTTACCCGCTTGACTCGGGTAAGGTGAGGCGACTCGGTTGTGGGATCCCAAGTACCGCCCCCGCCCGGCAACCGAGGCCCGCGCCGGACGCCCGATGACCGGGTGTTCCACGGCGGGAAGCGCAACCGTCACGGACCCGGGTCCGATCGGCGCGCAGGCGCCGACGAGGCTCCACCGGGTCCGGCCACGGAGTGCAGGCCGTGCGCCCGATCCCCCGGTGGAGGAGTCCCGACGTCGGTCCGTACGTCCACGGGAGGGGCCGCCGGTGTGCCCCGCGGACGCATGACATCAGCAAAAGCCAAGGAGCAATACGTGGCCACCCTTCCCAGCGTTTCGTACTCCATCACCGTCCGCCTCGAACTGGACGCCGGAGGCAGCGCGGTCGGCAGCCTCACCAACGCGGTGGAGCAGGTCGGCGGCATGATCACCGCCCTGGACGTGGCGGCCGCTGGGCACGAGCGCATCCGTATCGACGTCACCTGCGCCGCCCGCGACACCGATCACGCCCAGGCCATCGTCGACGCCCTCGGCGGGGTCGAGGGGGTCGTGGTCCACAAGGTCAGCGACCGCACCTTCCTCATGCACCTCGGCGGCAAGATCGAGATGAAGTCCAAGGTGCCGCTGCGCAACCGCGACGAGCTCTCGATGGCCTACACCCCCGGTGTCGCGCGCGTCTCCCAGGCCATCGCCGCCAACAAGGACGACGCCCGCCGCCTGACCATCAAGCGCAACAGCGTCGCCGTGGTCACGGACGGCTCGGCCGTCCTCGGCCTGGGGAACATCGGCCCCGAGGCCGCCATGCCCGTCATGGAGGGCAAGGCCGCCCTGTTCAAACGCTTCGCTGACATCGACGCGTGGCCCATCGCCCTGGACACCCAGGACGTCGACGAGATCGTCCGCACCGTCCAGCTGCTGGCCCCCGGCTTCGGCGGGATCAACCTGGAGGACATCTCCGCCCCGCGCTGCTTCGAGGTCGAGGCCCGGCTGCGTGAGCTCCTCGACATCCCCGTCTTCCACGACGACCAGCACGGCACCGCGATCGTCGTGCTCGCCGCCCTGCGCAACGCCCTGCGCGTGGTCAACAAGAAGCTCTCCGAGGTCCGCATCGCCATGTCCGGCGCGGGCGCGGCCGGTACCGCCATCCTCAAGCTGCTCATGCACGCCGGTGCGCGCGACATCATCGTCAGCGACGTCCACGGCGCCGTGCACGCGGGCCGCGACAACCTGGACGACAACCTGCGCTGGATCGCGGAGAACACCAACCCCGAGGGCTACAGCGGCGACCTCAAGGGTTCCGTGGCCGGGGCCGACGTCTTCATCGGCGTCTCCGCACCGAACCTGCTGGGCGGCGACGACATCGCGGAGATGAACGAGGACTCGATCATCTTCGCGCTGGCCAACCCCGACCCCGAGGTCGACCCCGAGGTCGCCCACCTGCACGCGGGCGTGGTCGCCACCGGCCGCAGCGACTACCCCAACCAGATCAACAACGTCCTGGTCTTCCCCGGTTTCTTCCGGGGCCTGCTGGACGCCCAGAGCCACCACGTCACCTCCGACATGATGGTCGCCGCCGCCGAGGCCCTGGCCGACGTCGTCACCGAGGACGAGCTGGGCCCGAACTACATCATTCCGAGCGTGTTCCACGCGGACCTGTCCACCCACGTGGCCACCGCCGTGCGCGAGGTGGCCCAGCGCGGCCAGGCCGAGTAGCCGTTCGGCGACCGGCCCGGGCGAAGGGCGACCACCGGGCCGGTTTTCCGGGTAGGTGTGGAGCATGGACCAGTCGACACTGACCGGGCGCCTGCTGGTGGCCGCCCCCCTCCTCCAGGAGGACTCCTTCCGCCGATCGGTGGTCTTCGTCGTGGACGACGCCGAGGACGGCAGCCTCGGGGTCATCCTCAACCGTCCGCTGGAGCTGCCGGTGGACGAGGTGGTGACCGACTGGGGCGCCTACGCGAGCGCGCCCCGGGTGATGTTCTCGGGCGGGCCGGTCGGCACCGACTCGGGGATCGCCCTCGGCACCGCGTCCCCGGACGAGGCGCCACCGGGCTGGGCCCCGTTGGAGGGGGTCGGGCCGGGCCCGGAGCTGGCCGGCGTGGGCCTGGTGGACCTGGAGGCCCCCACCGAGGTCCTGGGCGCGGCCCTGGTTTCCCTGCGGGTGTTCGCCGGGTACGCCGGATGGGGTGCGGGGCAGCTGGCGGGGGAGGTCGCGGAGGGTGCCTGGTACGTGGTGGACACCCTCGCCGACGACCTCTTCGGGGGCTCCCCGGAGACACTGTGGTCGCGGGTGCTGCGCCGCCAAGGTGGCGAGATGGCCCTGTTGTCCACCTATCCTGACGATCCCACCATGAACTGAGCGGTTTGCCGCGGGCTTCGAAGTGGGGCGCGTCACCCTATACCGTGGTAGACGGACGTTGAAAGGTGTGAGGACGATGTCGATGGATGTCCTGAACAAGGTTCTTCCGGACAGCGAGACCAGGCCGGACATCTCGCACGACGACGGCGACCGGGAACGGTTCGCCCACTACGTGCAGAAGGACAAGATCACCCAGAGCGCGGTGACCGGCGACCCGGTGATCGCGCTGTGCGGCAAGGTCTGGGTGCCCAACCGGGACCCGAAGAAGTTCCCCGTGTGCCCCGACTGCAAGAAGGCGTACGAGGACATGATGAAGTGACGGCCCCTCGTGGCCGGTACGCGGAAGGGCCCTGACCCACCCCACGGGGTGAGCCGGGGCCCTTCGTGCAGTCCGGGGTGGGAGCCCCCGGGGATCAGGCCGCGGCGCCCGCCCGTCGGCGGGTGGCGACCAGCGCGGTGCCGCCCGCGGCCACCGCGACCCCCGCGGCGACCAGGAGGCCGGTCAGGGCCACACCGGTGTTGGGCAGGCCCGGCTTGCCGCCGCCCTCACCGGGACCGGGCGTCGGTCCGGGGGTCGGCGCGGTCCCGCCGTCGCCACCGCCGGTACCGCCGCCGGGTACCTGGACGTCCTCGTCCACGCTCACGGTGAGGGTGATCGGGTCGAGCGCCTCGCCCGCGCCGTAGAAGTCAGCGAAGGCGGGGACGCCGTCGGCGGTCAGGGTGGCCGGGATCGGGTCCCAGGACAGGACGCCCTCGTCCAGCTCGTGCCCGACGCCGGTCAGGTCCAGCTCGGCGAAGGCCACGTCGTCGTAGGTGACGAGCTCCTCGTCGGTGAGGGACTTGCTGACCACGTCCGCGTAGAGTGTGCCCGTGTCACCGTCGATCTCGACCCGGGGGTCGGAGACCGTCATGTGCAGCAGGGGATCGGCGCCACCGTGGACGTGGCCCTCGAACAGCACGGTCCCGGCGAAGTCGATCTCCGCGACCTCCTCCTCCAGGTTCACGCTGCCCGTGCCGTCGGTGAAGGCGAACGTGCCGTCCTCGTTGCGGCTGGCGCCGTCCTCGGTGCGGATGGTGCCCTTGGCGATGTTCCCCTCGATGTAGGTGCGGAAGGACTCCTTCACACCCCAGTCGGCGCGGCCGTTGTACACGGTCAGGTCGCCCTGGGGGGTCTCGCCGCCGTCGTCCCCGTCATCGTCCCCGCCGTCGTCGGCGGTGGCGAAGGAGACGGGGGTCCACACGTCCTGGTCGCGGTTGTCCAGGTCGTTGCGGTCGTTGAACACCGCCACGTAGCACTGGACCTCCAGGCAGTCGTAGGCGGTGCCGCCCTTCTCGAAGGCGCCGACGACGTCGAGGTCGGTGCCGAACGCGCCGTCCGCGTCGGGCGCGGTGCCCTCACGCAGCCACACGCCGCTCCCGTACCAGTGCTGCGGATACGCGGTGTCCGACCGGGCGATGCCGGTCAGCGCCACGTACACGCCCGCCCCGGGGCGGAATCCGGTGCCGTCCACCCGGACGGTCTGACCCTCGGGGTCGAGGTCACTGGTCGGGCTGACCCGTACCTCGGGGTCGAGGACGGGCTCCTCGGGGCCCTCGGGATCGGTCGGGTCGGTGGTTTCGACCACCTCCGTGGTGAAGGACAGCGGGTCCATGGGGTCGCCCGCCGCGTAGAAGCTGGCGAAGGGCTCCACGGCGTCGGCGTGCAGGGTCCCGGCCTCGGAGGTGAAGGTGACCACGTCACCGTCGACACCGATCTCGGCGCCGGTCAGCTCCGCGACCGCGACCTCCCCGTACTCGACGAGGTCGCCCGGGGGCAGTGACGGGTCGGCGCCCGCGAACTCGCGGCTGGTGACGTCCGCGTGGACGGTGGCCGCGCCCTGGCCGTCGAACTCCACGCGGGGGTCAGCCACGCGGATCTCCAGGACGGGGCCCCGGCCGTAGTCGTGGCCGGTGAAGACCGCCCCGCCGGAGAAGCTCACCTCGCCGGAGGAGTCCTCCTTGGAGACGGTGCCGCTGGCGGTGGGGAAGTCCAGGGTGCCGTCGGTGTTGCGGGTGGCGCCGTCGACCGCCTCGTAGCCGCCGTGGGCGATGGGACTGGAGACGTAGTTGCGGAAGGACTGCTTGACGCCCCAGGTGGCGGAACCCTGGGTGACGGAGACGGGGGCCTCGTCGGCCAGCGCCGGTGCGGCGGCCAGGGTGAGCGAGGCGCCGAGGGCGGCCGCTCCGGTGAGGGAGAGGAGGGAGCGCAGGGGGCGACGGAGTGCGTCCGCCCCTCCCGCTCTCGTGGATGTGGTGCTCATGGGGTGACTGTTCCTGTCGACTCGGGGGATGGACGGGTGCCGGTTCCGGTCGCGCACCGGTTCCGGGCGGGCAGTGGGGCAGCGGACCCGAGGGCTGAGCGGGTGCTGGTGGGACCGCTGAGGGAGAACGTGGTCAGTCGGGCCGAGGAGACCGGGGGGTCGATCCCGGCCCGGAGCGTGCCTAGGTGGTCGTCGGGAGCGGGGTCGGGGTGGAGCCACGGCGGCGCGCGGCGAACAGCGCCACCGCACCGGCCAGGACGGCCACGGCCGCGGCCAGGACCAGGCCGGCCAGGGAGGAGCCGGTCGTGGCGAGCGGACCGGCGCCGCCTCCCGAGGCCCCACCGGAACCCGCGCCGCCCGAGCCGGAGGCCGCGGTTCCGCCGGTGTTCCCGGAACCGGTCGCCCCGTCCCCGGACGCGCCGCCGTTCCCGGACGCGCCGCCGTTCCCGCCGTTCCCGCTGGTCGCTCCGGGATCACCGGTCTGCCCGCTGAACGTCACCGGGACGAACACGTCCTGGCCCCGGTCGCTGGAGCGGGTGTGGTCGTTGCGGGTCACGACGGCGCAGTCCGTGGCGGCGGAGAGGCAGTCGGTGTGCTCGTCGGACCCCTTGACCGTGAGTTCGACGGTGAACCCGCCGTCGGTACCGCTACCGGTGTAGGGGGTGGCCAGGCCCTCGCCGTAGGGCGGCGGGTTGCTGGAGACCCAGACGGAGGCGCCGCCCTCGCCCTCCATGTCCACGCCGCCGATACACGGGCTGGGCGCCTGGGTGGAGCTGGCGTTAGCGGTGTCGCAGAGGGCGACGTAGACGCCCTTGGCGGTGTCGTAGCCCGTTCCGGTCACGGTCACCCTCTCGCCGGAGGGATCGAGCCCGCTGGTCCTGGAGACCGTGAGGGTCGGTGCGCCCGGGGTCCGGGGCAGGGTCTGCGGCGCGGACTGGGGCCGGGGGGCGGCGGGCGCCGGGACGGACGCCGGGGCCTGGGGCTGGGCGCGCGGTGCCGCCGGTGCGGCGGGCGCGGCGAAGCTCACGGGGACCACGCCGACGACGGGGGCGCTCCGGGGCCGCGCCGGGGCGGTCACCGGCGCACTCCGCCCGGGGCCGGGGGCCGAGACGACCTCGGTCGTCTCCCCGTCCCGGGCGTCCGGCCCGGTGTCGTCCCCGGGCTCCGGGGAGCCGGGAGCGGAGGGTTCGGGTGTCTCCGGGACGGTCGCCTCGGGGGTCGGAGCCCCGGCGACCTCGGTCAGGACGATCTCGAAGACGTCCTCGGCGGAGTCGAGTCCGGCCTCGGCCGCGAACGCGGCCGCGAGGGAGAGATCCGTGCCGAACCGGCCGTGCTCGTCGACCTCGACCAGGACGGCGTTCTCGTCGTCCAGGACGGCGGTCGCTCCAGGGTCCGCGGCCGGTGCGGCCTCGGCGGGCACGGCCCGGGTGGTGATCTCGATCCGGCTGCCGGGGTCGTGCCCGGTCCCGGTCACCGTGACGGTGTCACCCCGGGGATCGAGCCCCTCGGTGCGGTCGACGGAGGTGGTCCGGGGCGGGACGGGTTCTTCGGTCGGGGCGGCGAGCGCCGTCTCGGGCAGGGCGGTGGACAGGACCGTCGCTGCGGCGACGGCGGCCAGGGAGGGGAGGAACCCACGGAGGGATACCGCTGCTTGCATCGGGGGCCTTCGCGTTCGTGCGGGCGGTCGGACGGTGTCCGGCACCCGCGGGACCTGGGGAATGGAGTTGAGGTTATGCTTACCTTGGCAAAGTGAGCCTTACCTAACTTGATCCCGCGCTGGAACAGTGGAACACCACACCGCCACGGTTGTCAAGAAGATGACGACCTGTCGTGAAAAGTGCCGTGTCGCGCCCCCGCTCCCCGGCGACACCCCGGCACACGGACCACATCGAAAGCGACCGCCATGCCTCACGCCGTCCCCCGATCCCCCCTGCGTGGACACCCAGGAACAGGACCGGCCGCCGTCCTGCTCGCCGTGGCCTGCGCCCTCGCCCTGACCTCCTGCACCGGATCCCCCGCCCCCGAGGACGCGTCGGCGGGCGAGGACATCCCCGCACTCGCCGAGAACCGGCTCCAGATCCTGGCGGACGTCCCCGACCCCGAACTCCCCGTCACCGTCGACTCGGTCGTCCTCGACCCCTACCGCACCAGCACCGACCCCCTGGAGTACGAGGAGGTCGAGGTCACCGACGCCAGCCGCGTCCTCCCGCTCACCGGCGGGCTCGCGGAGATCGTCTTCACCCTCGGCCTCGGCGACCGGGTGGTCGGCCGCGACGTCGCCGCCACCTTCGACGAGGCCGCCGACCTGCCCGTGGTCAGCGAGGGCCACGACGTCTCCGCCGAGTCCGTCCTCGCGCTGAGGCCCACGGTGGTCCTGGCCGACACCCAGACCGGACCGCCCGAGGTGATCGAACAGGTCCAGCGCAGCGGCGTCCCCGTCGTCATCGTCGAGGAGGCCTGGTCCTTCGACGAGATGTACCCCCGCTTCGAGCGGGTCGCGGAGGCGCTCGGCGTCCCCGCCGCGGGTTCCCGCCTGGTCGAACGCACCCGGGAGCAGATGGCCGGGGTGCGCGAGACCTCCCTGGAGGCCAGCGGCGACCCCCTCGTCGCCTTCCTCTACCTGCGCGGCACCGCCGGGGTCTACCTCCTCGGCGGGCCCGGATCGGGCGCGGACGCCATGCTCTCCGAGATCGGCGCCCGTGACGCCGGGGTCGAGATGGGTCTGACCACACCCTTCACACCGATCACGACCGAGGCGCTCATCGAGGCCCAGCCGGACGTCCTCCTCGTCATGACCAAGGGCCTGGAGTCGGTGGGCGGTGTGGAGGGCCTGGTCGAGATCCCCGGCGTCGCCCAGACCCCGGCCGGACGGAACGGTGCCGTCATCGACTTCGAGGACGGCGTCCTGCTCAACTTCGGGCCACGCACCCCCCAGGTCATCGTGGCCCTGGCCGAGGAGCTGGCGGCGATCCCCGACGACGGGGGCACCGCGTGACCGCGCTCGGCCGACGACCCGCCACCGCGACCGCGAGCCCGCCGGACGGCGACGGCCGCGCCCCGCGCCGCCTGCGCGCCGGGCTTCTCCTCGGCGGGCTCGCCGCCACCCTCGTGACCGTCGCCGTCGTGGCCGCCGGGACCGGCGCCTACCCCATCCCGGCGGTCCAGGTGGCGGCGTCACTCCTCCAGGAGGCCGGTCTCGACGTCGGCCCCGAACCCGACCAGATCGCCCGCACCGTCCTGTGGGACGTACGACTGCCCCGCGTCGTCCTCGCCGTCATGGTCGGCGCGGCCCTGGGCAGCGCGGGCGCCATCATGCAGGGCGTCTTCGGCAACCCCCTCGCGGAACCGGGGGTGATCGGCGTCTCCGCCGGAGCGGCGGTCGGCGCGATCGTCGTCATCTTCACGGGGATCACGGTGCTCGGCCACTGGACCGTCATCGCCTCGTCCTTCGTGTTCGGCCTGGCCACGACCCTGTTCGTGTACGTCTTCGCCCGCTCACGCGGCCGGACCGAGGTGGTCACCCTCCTGCTCACCGGTATCGCGGTCAACGCCATCGCCGGTGCCGCGATCGGCCTGATGACCAACTTCTCGCAGGACTCCGAGATCCAGACCATCACGTTCTGGCAGCTGGGCAGCGTCTCCACCGCCACCTGGTCCAAGGTCGCGGCGATCACGCCCTGCCTGCTCCTCGGGCTGTCGGTGATCCCCGTCTACGCCCGCCGCCTGGACCTGCTCGCCCTCGGGGAGGGGCCCGCCCGCCACCTGGGCGTGGACGTCGAACGCATGCGCCTGGTGCTCATCGGCGCCATGGCCCTGCTCACGTCGGCGGCGGTCGCCTTCGCCGGTGTCGTCGCCTTCGTGGGGCTCGTGGTCCCGCACATCATCCGCATGGTGACCGGACCCGGCCACCGGGTGCTCCTGCCCGCCTCCGCGCTCGGCGGCGGACTGCTGCTGCTCGCCGCCGACCTGCTGGCCCGCACGGTCGCCGCGCCCGCCGAGATCCCGCTCGGTGTGGTCACCGCCGCCCTGGGCGGACCGTTCTTCTTCTTCCTCCTCTACCGCACCCGCGCCAAGCAGGGAGGGTGGTCGTGACCGCCGACACCACGCGTACCCCCGACACCACCGGCCCCAGCCCCGACACCCCCTCCGGGGGCGCCCCACGGCGTTCGGCCCTCGCGCGGGGCTGGGCGGCGGCCGTCGCCCCCCTGACCCGCGCACCGGCCCCACCCGCACCATCCGAACCCGGCTCCGTGGTCGTGCGCGCGGAGGGCCTCACCGTCCGCCGGGGCGGGCGCGCCCTGCTCGACGGGGTCGACCTCACCGTCCGCGCCGGTGAGCTCCTCGCCCTGGTCGGACCGAACGGCGCGGGCAAGTCCACCCTGCTGTCCGCGCTGTCGGGCGACGTCACCGGAGGCCCGACCCGGGGTGAGCGCGACTTCGGGACGGTGCGCCTGCTCGGCCGCCCGCTGCCGGAGTGGAGCCCGCCCGAACTCGCTCTGCGCCGGGCCGTCCTGCCGCAGGAGGCGGCGGTCAGCTTCCCGTTCTCCGTCACCGAACTCGTCGCCATGGGCCGCGCGCCCTGGGCCGGGCTGAGCTCCCCGGACCGGGACGACGCACTGGTCCGGTCCGCCATGGCGGAGGTCGGTGTCACCCACCTCGCCGACCGCCGGTTCCCCACGCTCTCGGGGGGAGAACGGGCCCGCGTGATGTTCGCCCGGGTCCTGGCCCAGGACACCCACCTGCTCCTCCTCGACGAGCCCACCGCCGCGCTGGACATCCGCCACCAGGAACTCGTACTCTCCGTCGCGCGCGACCTCGCGGCCCGCGGTGGGGCGGTTATCGTGGTCCTGCACGATTTGGGGCTTGCGGCCGCGTACGCCCATCGTGTGGCGGTACTCTCCGGAGGACAGGTCGCCGCGCGGGGAACCCCCACCGACGTGTTCAGCTCGTCACTCCTCAGCGCTGTGTACCGACACGAGGTCGAAGTTCTGCCGCATCCGCGTACGGGGGTCCCGCTCGTCGTCCCCCTCCGGCCGCCCGGGTGCACACGAAAGCGTCCACAGGAGTAGGTCGTATTGGTGTCCACAACTGAACGGCAGTCCCATGATGAGCCCCACCCCTCGGGCGAAGGGCGCGAGCGGCCCCCACGGGGCCGTCGGCGCCGTCCCAAACCACGAGCCACCCCCGGCGACGTCGTCCGGGGCGTCGTCCGCTTCTTCGGCGAGGTTCTCCTGACCGTGGGTCTGCTGATGCTCTTCTACGCCTCCTACGAGGTGTACGGCTCCCAGTGGGAGACCGACCGGGAGCAGCAGGGGCTGGCCGACGGACTGGACGAGGCCTGGGCCGCCGCCGACGAGCGCGGCCCGGACTCCGAACCCCTCCCGGGCAGCGCCGACAGCCGCCTGTACGTCCCGAGCCTGGACCTGGACTGGGTGGTGGTCAACGGCACCACCCCCGACGACATCCGGTACAGCCCCGGCCGCTACACGGAGTTCGACAGCGCGCCCGGCCAGCTCGGCAACTACGGCGTCGCCGCGCACCGCACGCCCGGTCTCTTCTGGGACCTGGACCTGCTCGACGACGGCGACGTCATGGTGTTGGAGGACGGCGAGAACTTCTACACCTACGAGGTCTTCCGTGAGGAGACCGTGCTGCCCGAGGACTTCTGGGTGGTGAACCCGGACCCCTTCGAGGAGGCCTCCGAGGAGGACCCCGAACGGGCCCTGCTCACCCTCACCACGTGCGCGCCCAAGCTCAACAACACGCACCGGCTCATCGTCTGGGCCGAACTCACCGAGACCACACCCAAGTCCGAGGGCATGCCCGACAGCATCGCCCACATGGCACCGGACGCCTAGGGGAAGGGACGCACGAATGTACGGTCTGATCTGGCGTATCCTGCCCGGCCCCTGGGCCTCGAAGTTCATCATGTCGGTGGGCCTCCTGGCGGGCGCGGCCGCCCTGCTGTGGTTCTTCGCCTTCCCGGCGCTCTCCCCGCACATGCCGTTCAACGACGGTGCCGTCGACATGTCCGGGGTCGGGGGCGAGGCCCCCGCCGGGGAGACCGACCCGGCGACCGGTGAGGCGGACCCCGAGGGGACGGAGGTCTCCGGCGAGGGGGCGGACTGAACCAGGGAACGGGGGCCTTCCCGAGAGGGGGCCCGGCACGGATCCCGAACGACGGCGCGGCGCGGTGCGGCAGGCACCGTGCCGCCTCGTCGTGGGGGGTGCGGCGGGCACGGGGGCCGACCCCGCGCCCCGATCGCCGGACACGCCCGGGGTGACCGCTGTGCCCGGCGCCACCGCCGGAGCTCCCGATACGGTCTCCGGCGGCCGCTAACCTCAAGCAGGTGAGTAACGGGGGACGGAACGAATGACGGTGACGCAGACCACGACGGAGAGCCGCCTGAGCGGCCTTCGGGCCTGGCAGCGGGAGGCCTTCGAGGAGTACTTCCGCAGGCAGCCACGCGACTTCCTCGCCGTGGCCACGCCCGGGGCGGGCAAGACCACCTTCGCCCTCACGCTGGCGAGCGAGCTCCTCCAGCGGCACGCCGTACGCGCGATCACCATCGTCTGCCCCACCGAGCACCTCAAGAAGCAGTGGGCGGAGGCGGCGGCCCGGTTCGGGATCGCCATCGACCCCGACTTCAGGAACGGGCAGGGCGCCCTCGGCCGCCAGTACGTCGGCGTGGCCGTCACCTACGCCCAGATCGCCGCCCACCCGATGCTGCACCGCAACCGCACCGAGGCGCGCAAGACCCTGGTCATCTTCGACGAGGTCCACCACGCGGGCGACGCCCTCTCCTGGGGCGACGCCGTCCGGGAGGCCTTCGACCCGGCCACACGGCGGCTCTCGCTCACCGGGACCCCGTTCCGGTCCGACATCAACCCCATCCCTTTCGTGGACTACGTCCAGGACGGGGCGGGGGTGCGCCGCTGCTCGTGGGACTACAGCTACGGGTACGCGCCCGCCCTGGAGGACGGGGTCGTCCGCCCGGTCATCTTCATGGCCTACTCCGGCGAGATGCGGTGGCGGACCCGGGCGGGTGACGAACTCGCCGCCCGACTCGGCGAACCCCTCACGAAGGACGCGCTGTCCCAGGCGTGGCGGGCCGCGCTCGATCCCAAGGGCGACTGGATCAAGAAGGTCCTCCAGGCCGCGGACCGCAGGCTGACCGAGGTCCGCAAGACCCACGCGGACGCGGGCGGGCTGGTGATCGCCAGCGACCACGAGAACGCCCGCGCCTACTCGCGCATCCTGCGGCAGATCACCGGCAAGGGCGCCACGGTGGTCCTGTCCGACGACCCCACCGCCTCGAAGAAGATCACCCGGTTCTCGAAGAGCGACGACCGCTGGATGGTCGCGGTCCGCATGGTCTCGGAGGGGGTGGACGTCCCCCGGCTGATGGTGGGCGTGTACGCCACATCCACCAGTACCGCGCTGTTCTTCGCCCAGGCCATCGGCCGTTTCGTGCGGGTCCGCCAGCGCGGCGAGGTGGCGTCGGTGTTCCTGCCCTCGGTGCCGACCCTGCTGGAGTACGCGGGGGAGATGGAGCGCGAGCGGGACCACGTCCTGGACAAGCAGCCCTCGGACGACGAGTACCCCGAGGAGGACCTCCTCAAGGAGGCCAACAAGAAGAAGGACTCTCCGGACGCGGGGGAGGAGCTCCCCTTCGAGACCATGGAGTCCGCCGCCGAGTTCGACCGCGCGCTGTACGACGGTCTGGAGTACGGGGGAGGGGCCGCCGGGTCGAGTGAGGAGGAGGACTTCCTCGGACTGCCCGGGCTGCTGGAGCCGGACCAGGTCTCCCAGCTGCTGCGCAAGCGCAAGGCGGAGATCCACGCGAGCCAGCTCAAGGCCCGGGGGACGACGGAGCCGGAGGAGGAGTCGGGGCCCACGCACGAGGTCCTGGCCGAGCTGCGCAAGGACCTGAGCAACCTGGTCGGCGCGTGGCACCATCGCACCGGCAAGCCGCACGGCGTCATCCACAACGAGCTGCGCCGCGCCTGCGGGGGACCGCCGGTCGCGCAGGCCACACCGCCGCAGATCCGTGAGCGCATCGCCAAGCTCAGAGCCTGGGCCGTGGGCCAGAAGTAGCCCACGGCGGGAGAGGGGCGCGGGGACGGCCCCGGTCGCTGTGGCCCGGGCCCCGCCCGAAGGTCGGACGGCAAACACTTCGCAAGGTCGGGCAAGTTCACCAAACGCTCAGCAATCGGACCACTACAGTCCGTGAGGTGATTGGACGAAGCCCACGCGGAGGCTCAGCCGCGACCTGGACCGGCCTGTCCCTGTGCGCACTCGCGCTGACCGGTCTGGTGGCGAGCTCGCTGCCAGAACCCGCCCACCCCGAACCACAGCGGGCCGGGGGGCCGCTCGCCTCGGACCAGTACTGTCCCCCCGAGGGGGACCGGGACACCGACGCCGTCGACACCGCCGCCCGCGCGGCCTCCACCAGGGTCTCCGACCCCGGGGCGGGGGAGGGCTCCGAGGTGGAGATCACCCCGGAGAAGGCGGCCGAGTACGAGGAGCGGCTGCGCGACGCCCTGGCGGCCGAGCACGACCGCGAGATCGTCGAGCAGACCACGGTGCCGGTGGCCGTGCACGTGATCTCCGCCGAGGACGGCCGGGGCGACGTCACCGACCAGCGGATCCAGGAACAGGTCGACGTCCTCAACAAGGCCTACGAAGGCGGCTACGCGCTCGGATCCGAGGGCACCGACACGGGTTTCCGCTTCGAGCTCTCGGACGTCACCCGCACCGTGAACGACGCCTGGTTCAGTGACTTCGACCGCCACCGCGACACCATCCGGTCCGAGCTGCGCCAGGGCGGCCCCGAGACGCTCAACGTCTACACCACGCAGCTCGGCTCCGGTCTGCTCGGCTACTCCACCTTCCCCCAGGACTACGCCGAGGCCCCCGACGCGGACGGCGTCGTCATCGCCCACGACACCCTCCCGGGCGGGACGCGCGACCGCTTCAACGAGGGGCACACCGGCACCCACGAGGTCGGCCACTGGCTGGGCCTGTTCCACACGTTCCAGAACGGCTGCCAGAGCCCGGGGGACTACGTGGACGACACCCCGTACGAGCGCGAGGCGGCGGCGGGCTGCCCGGAGGGCCGGGACAGCTGCCCCGAACTCCCGGGACTCGACCCCGTCACCAACTTCATGAACTACAGCGACGACGCCTGCATGACCCACTTCACGCAGGGCCAGACCGAACGTATGGCCGAACACTGGGCGGCCTTCCGAAGCGGGCCCGCCCGGGTCTGACCGGTCCGGTTCCCGCGCCTGCGGCGCCCCGCCCGGCGGGGCGCCGCAGGCGTGTCCGGGGCGGCCGGGTCGCTGGGCGGCGTCGATAGGCTGGAGACATGGCAGCGAACACCTATCTGACCGGGATCAAGCCCACCGGCGACTTCCACCTGGGCAACTACGTCGGCGCGATCAAGCCCGCCCTCGCGGCGGCCGAGGGCTACGACACCTTCTACTTCATCGCGGACTACCACGCGCTCAACATCATCAAGGACGCGGACGAGCTCCGCCAGAGCATCCGGTCGGGCGCTGCCACCTGGCTGGCCTGCGGCCTGGACCCCGAGCGCACGGTCTTCTACCGCCAGTCCAGCATCCCCGAGACCTTCGAGCTCACCACGATCCTGAGCACCCTCACCCCCAAGGGCCTCATGAACCGCGCGCACGCCTACAAGGCCGCGCGCGACCGCAACACCGAGGCGGGCATCGCCGAGCTCGACTCCGGCATCAACATGGGGCTGTACAACTACCCGGTGCTCATGGCCGCCGACATCCTCATCATGGAGGGCGAGCGCGTCCCCGTCGGGCGGGACCAGTCCCAGCACATCGAGTACACCGCCGACATCGCCGGGTACTTCAACCACCGGTACGGCGACAGCTACAGCTTCCCCGTCCCCAAGGGCGTCATCGACGACAGCGAAGCGAGCATCCTGCCGGGGACCGACGGCCGCAAGATGAGCAAGTCCTACGACAACCACATCCCGCTCTTCCTGCCGGAGAAGAAGCTCCGCAAGGCCATCAACCGCATCCCCACGGACTCCACCCCCGTCGAGGACCCCAAGGACCCGGACACCTCGATCCCGTTCCAGCTGCTCACGCACTTCGCCGACGCGGAGAAGGTGGCCGACGTGCGGCAGCGCCTGGAAGCGGGCGGCATGGGCTGGGGCGACCTCAAGAAGGAGCTCTTCGAGGCCGTCAACACCGAGCTCGGCCCCAAGCGCGAGCGGTACGAGGAGCTCATGGCCTCGGAGACCGAACTCGACGAGATCCTCGACTCGGGTCTCGAACGCGCCCGTTCACGCGCCCGCCGCGTCCTGGGCGACGTCCGCGCCGCCATCGGCATCGACTAGACCGTGTCCTTCTAGTTCCGCGCTCGCGGCCGCTCGCATCGATGGCGGCTCCGCCGCCACCGGCGAAAGCATCCGAGAAAACTCTCCCTGGCCGGACACCGGGGGGCGGCGGTGACCCGGTCACCACCGCCCCCCGCGGTCGTCACGGGCCCCGGACGGGACCGCCACCGGGCTCAGCCCACCAGCGGCTCGCCCTCCAGCTCCACACCGGCCTCCCGCAGCCGCTCCAGCGCCGCGTCCACCGTGGGCCGGGAGACGCCCGCGGTCAGACCGAGCAGGACCCGGGTCCGGATCCCCTCACCCGCGGCGTCCACAGCGGTCGCGCGCACGCAGTGGTCGGTGGCCACACCCACCACGTCCACCTCGTCCACGGCGCGCTCACGCAGCCAGTCCGCCAGAGTCGTCTCGCCGTCCCCGGCCGTGCCCTCGAAGCCGCTGTAGGCCGCCTCGTACTGGCCCTTGCTGAAGACCTCCTCGGCCACCGAGGCGTCGAAGTCGGCGTGGAACTCCGCGCCGGGGGTTCCCACCACGCAGTGCCGGGGCCAGCTGTCCACGAAGTCGGGGTCGTCCGAGAAGTGCGCCCCCGGGTCGATGTGGTGGTCACGGGTGGCGACCACGTGGTCGTAGTCGCCGGTCCGAGCGAGCTCGGTGACGGCGGCCGCGGTACGGGCCGCCCCCGTCACACCCAGGCTCCCGCCCTCACAGAAGTCGTTCTGCAGGTCCACCACGATGAGTGCCCTGGTCATGTCGGCACCTCACTTCCTTGTCGTCGAGAAACCGGTGGGGATCGGCGGGGTGGCCCGGATCAGTGGAAGACGGTCGCCAGAGCGACGTCCCCCCGGGACATCCTCAACGCCTGTTCGGGGAGCTCGGCCACCGTCGCGCGGTGGCGTTCCCGCGCGTCGTGCACGCTCTCGTGACCCACGACCTCGCCGCCGGCGACCAGCGGACGCAGCAGCGGACGGGTGCCGACCTGGTCGGACGGCTCGTGCGGGTACACCTCCTCGGCCACGGCGATCCCCTTGTCGTCCAGCCGCCGGACCGCCCACTTGCGGCCGCCCCGGCTCGGCTTGCCGACGGAGCGCTTGGCGACCGGCTCCAGTGGAGCGTCCGGCTCCAGACCGCGCGCCCGCGCCACCAGCTTGTACACCAGGGACACGGTCGGCGCGCCCGACCCCGTCACCAGGGACGTACCCACTCCGTAGCCGTCCACCGGGGCCACCGCCAGCGCCTGGATCGAGTGCTCGTCCAGGTCTCCGGTGACCACGATGCGGGTCCCGGTCGCGCCGAGGTCGTCCAGCTGCCTGCGGACCCGGGAGGCGGTCGTGCCCAGGTCCCCGGAGTCGATCCGGATGGCGCCGAGTTCGGGCCCGGCCAGGTCCACCGCGTGCCGGACCGCGCGTTCGACGTCGTAGGTGTCGACGAGGAGTGT
The DNA here is from genome assembly GCF_042745575.1 of Nocardiopsis sp. NPDC058789. Lineage (NCBI taxonomy): Bacteria > Bacillati > Actinomycetota > Actinomycetes > Streptosporangiales > Nocardiopsidaceae > Nocardiopsis > Nocardiopsis sp. NPDC058789. Next base: position 6,068 of record NZ_JBHYOW010000009.1, on the reverse strand, counting down.
GGTCCCGGTACCCATGGACTCCAGCTGGGCCCTGAAGGCGTGCCGTTCGCTGTCGTGCAGCAGGGTGAACGCGTGCGCCGCCGTGCCGCCGGTCGGCACCCCGAAGCTGCGTCCCGCCTCCAGGTTGGAGGAGGTCGAGAACCCGGCGACGTAGGCGGCGCGGGCCGCGGCGACGGCCGAGCGCTCGTGGGTGCGCCGGGAACCCATCTCGATCAGGGGCCGGTCTCCGGCGGCCACGCGCATCCGGGTGGCCGCGGAGGCGATGGCGCTGTCGTGGTTGTACACGGACAGCGCGAGGGTCTCCAGGATCACGGCCTCGGCGAACGTGCCCTCCACGACCAGGATCGGTGACCCCGGGAAGTAGGCCTCGCCCTCGCCGTATCCCCACACGTCCCCGGAGAAGCGGTACTCCGAGAGCCAGTTCAGTGTGGTCTCGTCCACGACGCCGTGGTCGGACAGGAAGTCCAGTTCCTCCCGCCCGAAGCGGAAGCGCTCCAGCAGGTCCAGGAACCGGCCGGTCCCCGCCACGACGCCGTAGCGTCGGCCCTCCGGCAGGCGTCGGCCGAACATCTCGAACACCGACCGGCGTGCGGCGGCCCCGCTGTGCAGGGCTCCCTGGAGCATCGTCAGTTCGTAGTGGTCGGTGAGCAGCGCGCTGCTGCTGTCCTCGCTCATAGGGGCGAGCCTACGTGTTCCGGTCTGGGCGGGTACGCGCGCCCCACCTGCGTCGGGGCGGTGCGCGGGGTGACCTCGCACCCATTAATACCCACTTGGTTGGTAGAGAAGCGGATGTGGGTACCCTGGAGCCATGCTGAGGATCGACCGCTCCATCCACGACCAGATCGTCGCCCACGCGCGACGCGACCACCCCGACGAGGCGTGCGGTGTCGTCGCGGGGCCCGAGGGCTCCGACCGCCCGGAGCGGATCATCGAGATGCTGAACGCGGCACGCTCCCCGACGTTCTACGAGTTCGACTCGACCGAGTACAAGAAGGTCTACGACGAACTGTGGGACCGCGACGAGGAGTTCGTCGTGATCTACCACTCCCACACCGCGACCGAGGCCTACCCCTCGCGCACCGACATCACGTACGCGCAGTGGCCCCAGGCCCACTACGTCCTCGTGTCCACCCGCGAGCCGGACACCGCCGAGTTCCGTTCCTTCCGGATCATCGACGGTGAGGTCACCGAGGAGCCCGTCGAGATCGTCGACGGCGGCGGCTCCGGCGCGGACCGGTAGGTACGCGTCCACTGGACGCCCCGACGGCCCACGGAATGCCACCGGCGGGCCGCCTGTTGGACCTGAACGCACAACAACGACCGTTTACGGAGTCACCTTCATGGCCATCGAGGTCCGCATCCCCACCATCCTGCGCAACCTGACCAACGACGAGAAGGTCGTCAAGGGGTCCGGCGACACCCTCAGTGACCTGGTCACCGACCTGGACCAGCAGTACCCCGGCATCGCCGAGCGCCTGGTGGACGGCGGCAAGCTGCGCCGGTTCATCAACGTCTACCTGAACGACGAGGACGTCCGCTTCGTCGGCGGTCTGGAGGCCAAGCTCTCCGACGGCGACAACGTGACCGTCCTGCCCGCCGTCGCGGGCGGCTCTCGCTGAGGAAGTAATGCGCTACGACTCCCTGCTCGACTCCCTCGGAGGCACGCCGCTGGTCGGCCTGCCTCGGCTCTCGCCCTCGCCGGAGGTCCGGCTGTGGGCGAAGCTGGAGGATCGCAACCCCACCGGCTCGATCAAGGACCGCGCCGCGTTCTTCATGATCGAGCAGGCCGAGAAGGACGGGCTGCTCTCCCCGGGATGCACCATCCTGGAGCCGACGTCGGGGAACACCGGGATCTCGCTGGCCATGGTCGCCAAGCTGCGCGGCTACCGCATGGTCTGCGTCATGCCGGAGAACACCTCGGACGAACGCAAGACGCTGCTGGCCATGTGGGGCGCCGAGGTCCACTACTCCGACGCCGCGGGCGGTTCGAACGAGGCCGTCCGGGTCGCCAGGAGGATGGCCGAGGAGAACCCCGACTGGGTGATGCTCTACCAGTACGGCAACCAGGCCAACGCGCGGGCCCACTACGAGACGACCGGGCCCGAGCTGCTGGCCGACCTGCCGGAGATCACGCACTTCGTGGCGGGGCTCGGTACCACCGGAACCCTCATGGGGGTCGGTAGGTACCTGCGCGAACACAAGCCGGACGTGCGGATCGTGGCCGCCGAGCCGAGGTACGGGGAGCTGGTCTACGGGCTGCGCAACCTCGACGAGGGTTTCGTTCCGGAGCTCTACGACGAGTCCGTGCTCACCACCCGTTTCTCCGTCCCCTCGGACGCGGCGCTCCGTCGGACCCGCGACCTCCTGCACAAGGAGGGGATCTTCGCGGGCATCTCCACGGGCGGAGCCCTCCACGCGGCCCTGGGCATGGCCCGCAAGGCCGAACAGGCGGGGGAGAGCGCCGACATCGCGTTCGTCATCGCGGACGCCGGGTGGAAGTACCTCTCCACCGGCGCCTACGAGGGCACCGTCGAGGAGGCGGAGGAGCGCCTGGAGGGCCAGCTCTGGGCCTGACCGGGGGCCGGGACGGCGCGGACCGGGCGGTGTCCGGGGTGGACGCGTCCGGTGCCCGTCCCGGGACCGCCGCAGTGTCACGGAGGCCGGTTTCCCACGGGGAACCGGCCTCCGGTACGTTCCCCCACAGGTCGGTTCCTGTCCTGAACTCGGGAACGGTGAACCGGTCATATCTGGTCAATCGGTGTGAAAAATTCACACGTGATGCACGTCGCCTGAGATGCGGGCCACATTTTGTACCACCCAGGCGGCCATTGGGGTACACCCGTAACAACGGGACATCCGCAGAACCAGCCGCCCACCGCTCTCCCCGCACACGTCACCAAGGGGCCACGGAAGCAGTGCGGCCGATCGAAAAGGCGACGACGACGTGCGACTCACGATTATCGGGTCCTCCGGGAGCTTCCCCGGGCCGGACAGTCCGGCCTCCTGTTACCTGGTGGAGGCCGACGGCTTCCGGCTCCTGCTCGACCTGGGCAACGGCGCCCTCGGCGCCCTCCAGCGCCACGCCGACCTGTACTCCGTCGACGCCGTCTACCTCAGCCACCTGCACACGGACCACTGCGCGGACATGTGTGCCTACTGGGTCGCCCGGATGTACTCCCCCGGCGGCGCCAAGCCCCCGATCCCCGTGTACGGGCCCGAGGGCGTCGCGGACCGCCTCGCGGAGATCTACGGGCTGGACCCCGACCCCGGTATGACCGAGGTCTTCGACTTCCACGAACTCACCCCGGGTGAGTTCCGGATCGGTCCCATGACCGCCCGTGTCGCCCGCGTCAACCACCCCGTCGACGCCTTCGGTATCCGCCTGGAACACGACGGCGTCAGCCTCGTCTACTCCGGCGACACCGGTTCCTGTGACTCCCTGGTCGACCTCGCCCGCGACACCGACCTGTTCCTCTGCGAGGCCGCCTTCCACGACCACGTGGAACACCCGAAGGACATGCACCTCACCGGCAGCGAGGCCGGCGACCACGCCACCAGGGCCGGGGCGCGCAAGCTGCTGCTGACCCACCTGGTGCCGTGGAACGACGACGACGTCACGCTGGCCGAGGCGCGCGGTACGTATGAGGGCCCCATCGAACTGGCCCGGGGCGGCGAGGTCCGCGAGGTCGGCGCCTGAGCCTGACCGTTCCGCGAGACCGGTACTCGGACCCGACCGAAACACGGAGGGTCACGGACACGCCGGTTCACCCCTGGGGCGGGACCGTGACAGTGAAAGGGGAGACGGGTGGGGCCCGTGTGGCGCGGGTCCCACCCGACCGGTAGCGCCCGGCCCCAACACCGTGGAACACCGTGCCGATATACGCTCGTGTCCATGGCTCGACCTGACGGACGCGTTCCGACCCAACTTCGCCCTGTGAACATCCACCGCAACTGGCTCCGCCACGCGGAGGGCTCCGCCCTCATCGAGTTCGGGGACACGCGCGTGCTCTGCGCGGCCACCGTCGAGGACGGTGTGCCCCGCTGGCGCCGGGGTACCGGCGAGGGCTGGGTCACGGCCGAGTACGCGATGCTCCCGCGCTCCACGGACACCCGAGGCGCCCGTGAGTCGGTGCGCGGCAAGATCGGCGGGCGCACCCACGAGATCTCCCGCCTCATCGGCCGCTCCCTGCGCGCCGTCGTCGATTTCAAGGCGATGGGCGAACACACCATCACCCTGGACTGCGACGTGCTCCAGGCCGACGGCGGCACCCGCACCGCCGCGGTGACCGGCGCCTACGTGGCCCTGGCCGACGCGATGAAGCACCTGCGCAAGCGGCGCAAGCTCAAGAACAACCCGCTGACCGGCTCGGTGGCCGCTGTCAGCGTCGGTGTGGTGCAGGGGCAGCCCCGGCTGGACCTGAACTACCTGGAGGACTCGGTCGCCGACACCGACATGAACGTCGTGCTCACCGGTGACGGGAAGTTCGTGGAGGTGCAGGGCACCGCCGAGGGCCAGGGAGCCGCCTTCGACCGCGAACTGCTGAACAAGCTCCTCGACCTCGCCTCCGGCGGGTGCGAGGAGCTGACCGCCATCCAGAAGAAGGCGCTGTCGGAGTGACTGTCGTGAGCGGACCGGACCGAACCGGTACCGCTCCCCGGGGGAGCTCCCCGGGAAGTGCAACGGTGAGAGCGGAGGAGGCACGGTGAAGCTCGTCCTGGCGACGCGCAACGCGAAGAAGGTGCCGGAGATGTGCGCCATCCTGGCGGAGGCCGGGGTGGCGGCGGAGGTCCTGGCCCTGGACGCGTTCCCGGACGCACCCGAGGTCCCCGAGACCGAACCCTCCTTCATCGGCAACGCTCTGCTCAAGGCACGGGCGATCGCGGCGCACACGGGTCTCCCCGCCGTCGCGGACGACTCGGGCCTGAGCGTGGACGAACTCCGGGGGATGCCCGGAGTGCTGTCCGCGCGCTGGGCCGGGCGCTTCGGTGAGGGGGACCAGGACAGGGCCAACCTGGACCTGGTGTTGGACCAGCTCGCGGACACCCCGGCGGACCGTCGGGGAGCGGAGTTCGTCTGCGCGGCGGTCCTGGTGATGCCGGACGGTACCGAGGCCGTGGCGGAGGGCGTGCTGCGCGGACGTCTGGTCGGAGAACGTCGGGGGGTCAACGGGTTCGGCTACGACCCGGTCTTCGTTCCCGAGGGGGAGACCCGCACCGCGGCGGAACTGTCGCCGGAGGAGAAGAACGCGATCAGCCACCGGGGGATCGCCTTCCGGCAGCTCGCCCGTGAACTGGCCGAGATCGTCTGAGCCCGAAGGCCGGCCGGTCGCGTCGGCGAGGGTGAGGGCGGGTGCGGGATCCGGAGGGGTCCCGCACCCGCCCTCAGCCGGTCCGGGCCATGGCGGGGAAACGAATCCCTGACCGGTGTTTGACCGGACTCCGGGTTGGGCATGACGGTTGGTGTCTGACAAGCAAGCCACGCCAAGCGCCGGTCTCCGTCCGTGGGGGCCGAGCCGAAGGGGCGTCGCTCCGCGGACCGGCGAAGGACCCTGGATCACGGGGACTTTCGGGTCCACGCGGAAGGTCCGGGCAGACCGGGGTTCCCCTAGTCCGGGCGGATTTGACGTCTCCGGAGCAGTTACCTAGACTCAGCGAGTCGCTGCGGGACGGCGAGCGGAACCTTCACGGTTTCGGCTCGGCACCGGGCCGCGATCACGACGTCCTCCCGAAACAGAGTGGTTCGAGCAGTCGCTCGGGGCATGTAGGCTCGGGGAGTTGCTTCGAAAGCCCAGCGGAAACGCGAGGCGGAAGAAGCACCGGGAATTCTTTCTCCGGATCAGGTTTGAAAGCGAAACCGCCGATTTGGCGGGGCGCGGAACACCTGATAAAGTAAAGACACAACAAAGCGTAGAAGCCGCTCAGGCGGTGGAAACGCAGAAAGCCTTCTCCGGAAGAGCAGACAGAGTCTCGGACTCTGGCGCTTGTACGGGAAGAGCGATTGTTTCTTGAGAACTCAACAGCGCGTGTTTGATTTTCTTTAAGCCATGTTTGTTTTGGCCCCGACGCAC